>NZ_JBHXSK010000079.1:0-40872 GCF_042716195.1 Streptomyces sp. NPDC058683 | reverse complement strand
CGGCGGGGGCCCACCCCCCCGGTTGCGGTCTGTTTAGAATATTTTTTACTACTGCTTCGTGGCGTGTGGGGGGGTTGCGCCGGCCAACCCCCCCCCCAACGGCACAGGAGCCCGGAAGGCTCAGGTCCGGTCGACCAAGTCGCTCAGTGTCGCGGCCAGTTCGCCCACCGACTGTTCGCGCAGGAGGTGGTGGGCGGGCACCGGGATGTTCAGGGCCGACTCCAGGGTGCGCTGCAGGGTCAGGGCCGTGAGGGAGTCGATGCCCTGGGTGTAGAGGGGGCGGTTGCGGGCGATGCGGTGGGCCGGAGGGATGTCCAGGTGCTGGGCCAGATTCCGGCAGAGGAACGTCTCGAACGCGCGCCGGCGGTCGTCGCCGGGAGTCTCGCGCAGAGCGCCCAGGTCGAGCGCGGTGGTCGGTGTGGCTGGCACGGTCTCATCGTCCTTTCGTGGGGCGTGGGCGTGGCTGGGAACTGCGCAGGGCGCGCGGGTCGGGGCCGGGGCGCGGGCCGGCCCCGTCGGACCACATCAGGTGGAAGCGCCAGCGGCTGAGCCGCCAGCCGTCCGGGGTGCGGACCGCCTCGCCCTCGCTGTGGCCGCCGATGTCGAAGCGGCCGTCCGGGTCCGGACCGTCGTCGTGGTGCACATGGGACGCGACGAGGTGGATACGGATCCGGGCGGTGTCCCCGTCGACCCGGATGCCATAGTTGGCGGCCAGGTGGTGGGTGCGGGCGAAGCGGGACTTGCGGTCGTAGTGGAAGGCGGCGGCCTGGTCGCGGCCCTCGACCGTGCCGACCGGGAACTCCAGCCGGCAGTCCGGGGTGAAGACCGTGGCCGGCCAGGCGGGGTCGAAGCCGTGTTCGTCCTGGGTGTCGAGCAGGCTGATGTAGCGGTCGATCAGTTCGGCGACGGCCGCACGGTCCGCGAGTACGGCGAACTCGGCGCGCAGGGCGTCGAGTTCGGCACGCAGTTCGAGGACCGTGCCGGCGCGGTCGAGGGACGGGGACGTCATGGGATCCGTGGCTCCAATTCGGGTGAGGGGGCCGGTCAGGCCGCTGGACTGCCCGCGAGACGCCAGCCGCGGGGGTCGCGGTGCGCCGCGAGGCGTTCCGGGCGGCGCCAGCCGGCCACCGGACGGGACTCCAGCGGGCACGGGTCCACCGCGGTCAGGGCGGCCGCGCGGGCGAGCAGGACGGTGGTCAGCGCGGCCAGCTCGGCGGGGCTCGCCGCGCCCTTGACGACCCTGATGACCAGGGCGCCGTCCGTGCCGCCTGCGCCGCCTGTGCCGCCTGTGCCACCTGCGCCACCTGCGCCACCTGCGCCACCTGTGCCGTTCATGCCCTCCGCCGCGTTCACTGCGGCGGGTTGCCGTGCTTGCGGCACGGCAGGTCGGCCTGCTTGCCGCGCAGCATGGCAAGGGCGCGGATCAGGGTGCCACGGGTCGCCCGCGGGTCGATGACGTCGTCGATCAGACCGCGTTCGGCCGCGTAGTAGGGGTGCATCAGCTCGGCCTGGTACTCCTTGATCTTCTGGGCGCGGGTGGACTCGGGGTCGTCGGCGGCCGCGATCTCCCGGCGGAAGATGACGTTCGCCGCGCCCTCGGCGCCCATCACGGCGATCTCGTTGGACGGCCAGGCCAGCGCCAGGTCGGTGCCGATGGAGCGGGAGTCCATGACGATGTACGCGCCGCCGTACGCCTTGCGCAGCACCAGGGAGATGCGCGGCACGGTGGCGTTGCAGTACGCGTAGAGCAGCTTCGCGCCGCGCCGGATGATGCCGTTGTGCTCCTGGGCGACGCCCGGCAGGAACCCCGGTACGTCGATCAGGGTGACCAGCGGGATGTTGAAGGCGTCGCAGAACTGCACGAACCGCGCCGCCTTCTCGCTGGCGTCGATGTCCAGGACGCCGGCGAAGGAGGCGGGCTGGCTGGCGACGATGCCGACGACCTCGCCGTCCAGCCGGGACAGCGCGCACACCACGTTGGTCGCCCAGCCGGGCTGGATCTCGAAGTAGTCGCCGTCGTCGACGATCTCCTCGATGACGGACCGGATGTCGTAGACCCGGCCGGGATCCTCCGGGACCAGCTCCAGGAGGTGGTCGGTGCGCCGCTCGGCGGGGTCCTCGGTCGGCGCCCGGGGCGGCAGGTCACGGTTGTTGGACGGCAGCAGCGACAGCAGGTGCCGTACGTCCTCCATGCAGCTGCGTACGTCGTCGTAGGCGAAGTGGGCCACGCCGGAGGCGGTGGCGTGGACGTCGGCGCCGCCGAGGTCGTTCTGGGTGATCTCCTCGCCCGTCACCGCCTTGACCACGTCCGGCCCGGTGATGAACATCTGGGAGATGTCCCGGACCATGAAGACGAAGTCGGTCAGGGCCGGCGAGTAGGCCGCGCCGCCCGCGCACGGGCCGAGCATCACGCTGATCTGCGGGATCACCCCGGAGGCGCGGGTGTTGCGCTGGAAGATGCCGCCGTAGCCGGCGAGGGCCGAGACGCCCTCCTGGATCCGGGCGCCGGCACCGTCGTTGAGGGACACCAGCGGGGCCCCCGCCGAGACGGCCATGTCCATGATCTTGTGGATCTTCTGGGCATGGGCCTCGCCGAGGGCGCCGCCGAAGATGCGGAAGTCGTGCGCGTAGACGAAGACGGTACGGCCGTGGACCGTGCCCCAGCCGGTGATCACACCGTCGGTGTACGGCCGCTTCTTCTCCAGGCCGAAGCCGGTGGCGCGGTGCCGGCGGAGCATCTCGACCTCGTTGAACGACCCCTCGTCGAGCAGGAGTTCGATACGTTCGTACGCGGTGAGCTTGCCCTTGGCGTGCTGGCGCTCGGTGGCGAGCGGGTCGCCGTGCCGGGCGGCCTCCTTCATCAGGCCGAGCTCCTCGATCCGCTCGGCGGCGCTCCACTGGCCGCGATGCTCACGGTAGTGCAGGCTCGGGCGGCCGGTTTTCTGTTCGAGTGACATTGGTGGGTCACGCTCCCCAGTCGGATACTCCGGTGGTCGTGCCTTCGGCGCCCCGGTGCACGGGCACGCCCACGGTGCCGTCGGCGTCCAGGTCGACCGTCCGTCCCGCGTACAGCGCGAAAGGCGGCACCCAGCGCACGGTGACCTGCTCCGGCGCACCGCCGCGTACCGCGACGGCCGCGTTGTGCCGGGGCCCCGACGGCAGGTCGAGCAGCGTCCAGCCGGCCGGCCTGCGGTAGGGGTCGGCACCCAGGTAGTCGTGGCCGGGGTCGCGGGACAGACCGGTGCCCAGCGCCTTGAGAAAGGCCTCCTTGCGGGTCCACAGCCGCCCGAAGGCCGCGCGCCGCTGCCCGGCGTCGTCGAGCGCCGCCAGCTCCTTCTGCTCCCCCGGGTGCAGCGCCGGGGTGCACACCTCGACGGTCTCGGCCCGCGGCAGCCGCTCCACGTCGGCGCCGACGACCGTACGGGAGACGGCGACCACGGCCATGCCGTGGCTGTGCGCCAGCGAGAAGTGCAGGGGCGGGTCGGGGTGGGCGACCGCCGGGCGGCCGTGCGGTTCGGCGCAGCCCGGGCAGGGCTCCCGCACGAACGGCACGTCCTGCGGGGCGAGCCCCAGGTAGGCCCCCAGGAGCCGGCGCAGGGCGACGTGCGCGGAGGCGTACGTCACCCCGTCCGTGGGCCGGACGAAGGACGCGGTCCGCCTGCGCTCCGCCTCGCTCAGCTCGGTCAGGTCGAGCAGTTCGGCCGCGGTCTCCAGAGGCGCCCGGCGGACCATCCAGACGTCCAGCTGCCCGGCGGCCGGCACCCGGGGCTCGGTGGCGAGGGTGGCCGCGCCGAACTCCAGGACCGGCATCTGCCCGATCACCTCGGGCTCGGCACGTCGTGCGCGACGAGGTGGTACTCGCCCTTCCCGGCGTGCTTGTGCGGGCTGTCCTCCGGGCCGAGCTGTCCGGCCAGGCACTCGACCAGCTCGGCGGCGCTGTTGGCGCGCAGCAGCCGGTTGAGGTTGACGTCGACGCGCAGCGCGGCCTCCATCCGCCGCTGGAGCTCCAGGCCGTTGATGGACCCGATGCCCAGGCTGTTCATCGGGCGGCCCACGGTGTCGATGTTCTCGGGTGACACCCGCAGCACCCGGGCGAGTTCGCCGCGCACGTACGCGTCGATGATCCGGGTGCGCTCGGCGAGGCCGACGGAGGCGAGGTGCACGAGGCTGGGAGGGACCACCTCGACGATCTGGTCGCGCTCGAACTCGTAGTCCAGGTCGTCCAGTTCGTCCTCCAGGTCGTCGAAGACCCAGGTCTGCGTTGTCTGGTCCATGGTCATTCCCCGTCGTGGAGTGAGGAGGGTGGGGTACGGATCAGGCCGGTGAGGCCGACGAGCAGGCCCAGGAAACCGAGCACGGCGACCAGGGTCAGCGCGGGCCGGCAGGCGGCGGCCGCTGCGGCCGGGCCCGGGGCGGGTGCGAGTGCGGGTGTGAGTGCGGGTGCGTATGCGGGTGCGTATGCGGCGAGCAGGGCGGCGACCAGCGCGACCGTGACGACCGCGGCGAGCTGTACGGCCGTCTGGTACAGGCCGCTGCCGGTGAGCCGGTCTGCGGGCGCGAGGCGGGACATCGCCTGCATGTTCAGCGCGGCGAAGGACAGCACGAAGCCGGCGCCGACCAGCAGGAGCGTGGGCAGCATCCGGCCGGGGTAGTCCAACGGCCATGGATCCGGGCGCAGTTGGAGCAGGTAGCCCGCGAAGGCGCAGGCGGCGCCGGCCACGATGAGGCGGGGGGCGCCGAACCTGGCGACCAGGCGGCCGGAGGCGAGCGCGGTGAGCGCCGGGGGCGCGGCGGCCGGGGTGAGGGCGAGGGCGGTGCGGAGGGGGGACCAGCCGGCGAGGGTCTGGGTCTGGTACGTCAGGACGAACAGGAGGCCCAGGTAGGAGCCGTTGAGACAGGCTGCGCCGGCCGCGGAGCGGAGCAGTGCGGAGTTGCTGCGCAGCGAGGGGCCGATGTGCAGGAGGGGGGCGGGTGCGTGCCGCTCCACTCGCCAGAGCAGCAGCAGGAGCAACCCGGCCGCGGTGAGCGGCCCGACGGCTCTCGGGTCGCTCCAGCCGTGGCCGGGGAGTTGGGTGACGCCCTGGACGAGGGCGAGGAGGGCGCCTAGGAGGGTGAGGGCGCCCGGGATGTCGTAACGGTCCGCCGTCCATGTTCGGGTGCGGCGCCGTGGGGGCTGGTCGCGCAGTTCCCCGCGCCCCTTCGGGGCGCTCTCGGCGCCCCTCCTTGGAAGGCTCAGGTCAGCTGCCTTCGGGGCGCTCTCGGCGCCCCTCCCTGGAACGCTCAGGTCAGCTGCCTTCGGGGCGCTCTCGGCGCCCCTTCTTGGAAGGCTCAGGTCGGCTGCCTTCAGGGTGCTCCCGGCGCCCCTCCTCAGGGGGCTCGGGGCGGCTGCCGTCAGGGTGGCCTCCTCGTCGCCCTTCGGGATCAGGCGCAGTCCGCATGCGAAGAGCAGCAGTACCACCGGCGCCGGAAAGGCGAACGCCCAGCGCCAGGATGTCTCGGTCAGCCAGCCGGAGAGGAGCAGGCCGGCCGTGAAGCCGCCCGCGCCGAAGAGGGTGTAGACCGAGACGGCCCGGGATCGGGGGCGGCCCTCCGGGAAGGTGCTGGTGATGATGGCGAGGCCGGTGGGGGCCGTGAGGGCCGCGCAGAAGCCCTTGGTCAGGCGGGTGGCGAGGAGCAGCCACGGGTCCTGGGCGAGGGCGCTGAGCACGGACGCGGCGGCGAAGACGAGGAGGGCCGCCAGGTAGACGCGGCGGCGGCCGAGGAGGGTCACCACGCGGGCGCCGAAGAGGAGCAGGCCGCCGAAGCCGGCGGCGAAGCCGGTCATCGCCCACTGGCTGACGGTCGGCGCCACCCCGAGGTCCGTGCCGATGGCGGGCAGCGCCACCACCGCCACGGACACCTCCAGCGCGTCGATGAGCATGTTGCCGGCGAGGACGAGCAGCAGGCCCCACAGCCGGGGGCCGAACCGTTCGTCCGGACCGGCGGCGACCGGTGACGGAAGGGTCCTGGTCACCGCGTCACCCGAGGAGCGTGCCGCCGCTCGCGTCGACGAAGGAGCCGGTGACCCAGCGGGCGTCGTCGGAGACGAGGAAGGCGATGACGTCGGCGACGTCCTGCGGTTCGCCGACCCGGTTGAAGGTGGACAGCGCCGACATGGCCTCGACGGCCTCGGGGATGCCGAACACCGGGTTGCCGTTGCGGGTGATGCCCGGCGCGACGCTGTTCACGGTGATCCCGCGCGGGCCCAGCAACTTGGCGTAGTGCAGGGCGAGTTGTTCCACCGCGCCCTTGCTCATGGCGTACGCGATCTCGTCCGGGTTGGCGAACCGGGTCAGCCCCGAGGAGATGTTCACGATCCGGCCGCCGTCGGACATGTTCACCAGCGCCCGCTGGATGACGAAGAACGGCGCCCTGGCGTTGACCGCGAAGATCCGGTCGAACTGCTCCGGGGTGGTGTCCTCGGCCTTGACCCCGCCCATCACACCGGCGTTGTTGACCAGGATGTTCAGCTCGGTCTCGCCGGTGCGCTCCTTCAGCCCCGCCTCCAGGGCGAGGAACAGTTCGTGGACGTCGCCGGGGGTGCCCAGCTCCGCCTTGACCGCGAACGCCCGGCCGCCGTCCTTCTCGATCCCGGCGACCACCTCGGCGGCGGCCTCCTCGCTGGTGCCGTAGTGCACGGCGACCAGGGCGCCGTCGGCGGCGAGCCGCTCGGCGGTGGCCCGGCCCATGCCCCGGCTGGCGCCGGTGACAAGGGCGGTCTTTCCGGTCAGGTTGCCCATCTTCCTTCTCCTGCCAGTCAGTTGTGGTGAGCGGACGGCGGCACGCGCGGTGGGTGCGGTGGGCGCGGTGGGTGCGAACCAGCGGCCGAGGGCCTCGCGCAGCCCGTCCGCCGAGCCGCCGGCCCAGGCGACGTAACCGTCGGGTCGTACGAGCACGGCCCCGAAGGAGAGCGGACCGGTGTCCAGGGGCCGTGCGGTGACCGTGTCGACGCGGGCCGACCAGTCGCCGGCCGCCCCGGCCAGCGCCTCGTCCGTCACGAGCAGCAGCCCGCGTGCCGAGTGCAGCAGCTCGGCGGTGGTCGCCCCCGAGTCGAGCCGCAGCTCGGGCAGCCGCGCGCCGACGAGCCCGGTCTGCTCTTCGCCGTGCGGCACGCCGCCGTACCGCACGTCGAGACCGCTGATCATCCCGGCGAGGTGCGCGCGGACCTTCTCGTACGAGGTGAGTTCGCCGACGACCGAGCGCACCGGGTCCACCTCGGGCCCGCCGAGCAGCAGCCGGGCCTGGGCGCGGATGTTGGACAGGACGCGACGCCCGACCGCGTGCCGTTCGTCGTGATAGGTGTCCAGCAGCCCCGCCGGGGCCCGGCCGAGGACGGTGGCCGCGAGCTTCCAGCCCAGGTTGACCGCGTCCTGGAGGCCGAGGTTGAGGGCCTGGCCGCCGATCGGCATCTGCTGGTGGGCCGCGTCGCCGGCGAGCAGTACCCGGCCCGCGCGGTAGCGCTCGGCCTGCCGGGAGGCGTCGCCGAAGGAGTTGACCCACAGCGGGGTGCCGTGGGCGATGTCCTCGCCGGTGACCTCCCGCCAGGCGGTCACGATGTCGGCGAACTCCGCCTCGCCCGAGCCGCGGGGCGGGGTGCCGAACCGGTGGACCATCACCCGGGTGACGCCGTCGCCGCGCCGGGCGGCGATGGCGAGCCCGTTCGGCAGCCGCTGGAACCGCCGGTTGGGGATGTCGATGCCGTCGACGTCGGCGCGGATCAGCTCCCGTCCGGCGTCGTTGCCGGGGAAGGGGATGTCCGCGAGCCGTCGTACGGCCGAGCGCTCGCCGTCGCAGCCGACGACGTACCCCGCGGTGAACTCCCGCCGTCGGCCGCCGTGTTCGGCGACGACGACCACCCGGTCCCGGTCCTCCCGCAGGGCGACGACCTCGTGGCCGCGCAGCACCCGCGCCCCGAGCCGCTCCGCCCAGGCGCCGAGGAGTTCCTCGGTGCGGGTCTGCGGGACCTTCCACTGCCCGGGATGGCTGCTGGGCAGGGTGAGGTCGAGCGGGAGGCCGCCGAAGTGGCCGCGGGGTTCGTGGGGCGGCGGCTCGGGGTCGCCGAAGCCGCCGGGCCCTTCGAGCAGGCCGCGCTGCCGCAGCAGCTCCATGGTGCGGGCGTGCAGGGTGGACGCCCGCGACTGGGTCGTCGGGGCGTCCAGCCGTTCCAGTACGGTCACTTCGGCGCCGCCGAGGCGCAGTTCCCCGGCGAGCATCAGCCCGACGGGCCCGGCGCCGACCACCACGACGTGCGTCTCGACAGCGTCGGCACCGGCCATGGGTCAGCGCCTCGCCTCGGCGTACGCCTTGGCGTGGTTCAGGGTGGCGCGGCTGTTGGTGCTGAGCGCGCCCTGGACGTACTCACGGGCCTCGGCGACACCCGCGTCCGGACCGAGGATCTTCTCGATGTTCTCCGGGCGCAGCACGACGGTGTGCTGCGAGGAGGCGAAGGTGCCCGCGTCGGTCTCGCGGAACGTCCAGTAGCCGGTGTGCAGGTTCATCAGGGCCGGCAGCGTGGTCTGCTTGTAGGCGATCTTCCGGCCGTCCAGGCAGACCCGGTACGACTTGGTGGTGTGCGTCGAACCGTCCTTGGCGCGGGTGTCCATCTCCAGGGTCTGCAGACCCGGGGTGTCCTCGGTGAGGCGGACGGTCGCCACGTGCGGCAGCCGCTCGGACCAGCGGTCGGCCTCGTTGACGAAGTCGTAGAGGTCCTTGGCGGAGCCGTCGACCTCGACGGTGTCCTCGAAGGAGAAGGTCAGCTCCTCGGAGGCGGTGGCGAGTTCGACGTTGGTCTTCAGCGCGGCCAGCTCGGAACGGGAGTTGCGGTCGACGGCCTCGTCGATCCAGGCGAGCCCGGCCGGGTCGTCGTCGACGGCGGTGTAGTCGTGCAGCAGCCGGATCCGGGCGGCGCCGTCGTCGAGCGGCTCGATGATCCAGGTGCCGCCCATGCTCGCGACGGGCGGCGTGGAGACGGTCTGCCGGAAGGTGATCCGCAGGCCGTCGGGGTCCAGCACCCGGCGCGAAGTCCAGTTCTTGGCCTCGCCGTTGGCGGTGGCCCAGATCCCGATGAGCTCCTCGTGGCCGGAGCGCTCCAGGTGGTCGACGTAGATGGTCGGCGGGAAGATCCGCGGCCAGTTGGCCACGTCGGCGATCAGCCGGTAGACCTCGGCGGCCGGCGCCGAGACGGTGATCTCGTGCTCGACTTCCTTGGGCTCGGACATGCGTGAACTCCTAGAGGGTGCCGGGGGTTTCAGAAGTTGCCGAGGCCGCCGCAGACGTTGAGGGCCTGGGCGGTGATGGAGGCGGCCGTGTCGGAGGCGAGGTAGCCGACGAGTCCGGCGACCTCCTCGGGGGTGGAGTAGCGGCCGAGCGGGATCTTCGCCTGGAACTTGTCGAGGATGGCCTCCTCGGAGGTGGCGTAGGCGGACGCGTAGCCGGCGCGGACGCGCTGGGCCATGGGGGTCTCGACGTATCCCGGGCAGACGGCGTTGACGGTGATGCCGGTGGGGGCCAGCTCGTTGCCCAGGGCCTTGGTGAAGCCCACCACCCCGTGCTTGGAGGCGGAGTACGGCGCCCCCAGCACCACGCCCTGCTTGCCCGCCGTCGAGGCGATGTTGATGATCCGCCCCCGGCTCTTGTCCCGCATGCCGCCGGTGGTGAGGGCGGCGCGGGTGAGGCGGAAGACGCTGTTGAGGTTGGTCTCGACGACGTCGTACCAGAGCTCGTCGTCGATGTCGGCGGTCACCCCGCCGCCGGACCGGCCGGCGTTGTTGACCAGGACGTCGACGGTGCCGTAGCGGTCGACGGCCGCCTGGACGAAGTTCGCGATGGACAGCGCGGACCGGACGTCGAGAGTGGTGCCGTCGACCTCCAGTCCCTCCGCGCGCAGTTCCTTGACGGTCCGCTCCACGTTCGCGGCGTCGCGGGAGCCGATGAAGACGCGGTGGCCCTGCTGGGCCAGCAGCCGCGCCGAGGCGAGGCCGATTCCGCTGGTGGCCCCGGAGACCAGGGCGACCTTCTGCTGCTGTTCGGACATGTCTGCCGCTCCCTTTCAGGGCGTTCAGGTCTTTCGGGCATGGGGATGCCGCCGGCGCCCGGAACGAACGGGGGGCGGGCGCCGGCGGCCGGAGGGGGGAGAGGGGTCGGTCAGGCCGCGGTGGCGGTGACGTCACCGAGCTGCGTGTTGACGAGGACGAGCAGCTCACGGGGGGTCTTCGCCTCGGTCACCACGGTGTCGTCGAGCGTGATGGCGTACTCCCGCTCGATGCGTCCGCAGGTCTCCAGGATGGCGAGCGACTCGTAGCTGAGCTCCTCGAAGTCGGTGTCGAGGATGTCCCCGTCGAGATCGACGCTCTCATCGGCGCCGGCGGCCTCCAGCAGGATCCGCTTGAGGTCGTCGAGGGTGAAGGACTGGGTGGCCACGGTGATCTTCCTTTCGGTTCTACGAATCGTTTCCACGAACGGGAACACCCGCCCTTCCGGCCCGGCGTGGGAGAGAGTGGTGGGCCGGAAGGGCGGGTGTGTCTTGGGGGGCGGGGGTCGGCGGGGGGCCCGGGGGGACGCTTGCCGGCGCTTGCAGGGTGCCGCTGCGCCCACCCGTGCCGCCCCAGCGGCACGACTGCCCGCAGCTATGTAGCCGGCGTGAGTGCAGCGCCCCTTGAGGGGCGCGGGGAACTGCGCGATCAGCCCCCACCGGCCCGCGGCCGAACCGCTACGCCCGTACGACCATCGCCGAGTTGAACCCGGCGTAGCCGCGCGCCAGCACCAGCGCCGTCCGTACCTCGGTCAGCCGCGGCTCCCCCACCACCAGGTCGAGGTCATAACTCGCCTCCGGCGAGACATGCACCGTCGCCGGCACCACCCCGTCCCTGATCGCGAGCAGCGCCGTCGCCACGTCCAGCGGCGCCGCCCCGGAGTACAGCCGCCCGGTCATCGTCTTCGGCGCGGTCACCGGCACCCCGTGCGGCCCGAACACGTCGCTGAGCGCGTCCGCCTCCACCCGGTCCAGCTCTGGCACGGCCGCCGCGTCGGCGAACACGACGTCCACGTCGGCCGCGTCCACGCCCGCGTCGGCGAGGGCCAGTTCGACGGCCTTGCGCAGCCCCGGCGGCCGCTCGCTCCCCGGCGCCGGATCGAACGTCGCACCGTACCCGGCGATCTCCCCGTACACCCGGGCGTCCCGCCGCGCGGCCGTCTCCTCGGCCTCCAGGATCAGGATCGCCCCGCCCTCGCCGGCCACATGCCCGGCCGCGGCCGGGTCGAACGGCAGGTACGACCGCTCGGGCTCCTCCGCCGTGGACAGCCGGTCGCTGGCCAGCTGCGCCACCCACCCCCACGGGCAGACGGACGCGTCGATCGCCCCGGAGACGATGAGCTGCGTCCCCTTCCGGATCTGCCGGCGTGCGTGGGCCAGCGCCTCGAGGCCGCCCGCCTGGTCGGACACGACGACCCCGCTCGGCCCCTTCATCCCGTTGCGGATGGAGATCTGGCCGCTGTTGACGGCGTAGAACCAGGCGAACGACTGGTATGCCGAGACGAACTGGCTGCCCTGGCTCCACAGCTTCTGCAGCTCGCCCTGGCCGAACTCGAATCCGCCGGAGGAGCTGGCGGTGACCACGCCCATGTCGTAGGCGGGCAGGTCGGCCGGGCTGACGTCCGCGTCGGCCAGCGCCCAGTCCGTCGCGACGAGCGCGAGCCGGGTCATGTGGTCGGTCTGGGCGAGCAGCCGGCTCGGCAGGTGGTCGCCGGCGCTGAAACCGGGGACCTCCCCGGCCAGTTTCGCCGGGTACCCGGACGGGTCGAACCGGGTGATCCGGGCGATCCCGCTCTTGCCGGCGCGGGCGGCCGCCCAGTAGTCGGCGGTACCGAGGCCGTTGGGCGCGGCGATGCCGAGCCCGGTGACAACCGTGCGCGTGCTCATGCTGCCGTGTTCCTCTCCGGTCGGGCGAGCACCATCGCGCTCTGGAAGCCGCCGAACCCGCTGCCCACGGTGAGCACCGCGTCGGTGCGGTGCTCGCGGGCGGTGAGCGGCACGTAGTCCAGGTCGCACTCGGGGTCGGGGGTGTGCAGGTTCGCCGTCGGGGGCACCACGTTGTGCTCCATGGCGAGGACGGACGCGGCGATCTCGATGGAGCCGATCGCGCCGAGCGAGTGCCCGACCATCGACTTGATCGAGGACACCGGGGTCCGGTAGGCGTGGTCGCCGAGGCTCTTCTTGAACGCGGCGGTCTCGTGCCGGTCGTTCTGCTTGGTGCCGGAGCCGTGCGCGTTGATGTAGTCGATGGCCTCGGGGTTGAGCCGGGCCTCGTCCAGCGCGACCGAGATCGCCTCGGCCATCTCGGCGCCGTCCGGGCGCAGTCCGGTCATGTGGAAGGCGTTGCAGCGGGAGGCGTACCCGGCGATCTCGGCGTAGATGTGCGCACCGCGGCTCCGCGCCGCCTCCAGCTCCTCCAGGACGAAGACGGCCGACCCCTCGCCCAGCACGAACCCGTTGCGGGTGCCGTCGAAGGGGCGGGAGGCGTGCTCGGGGTCGTCGTTGCGCGAGGTGGTGGCCTTGATGGCGTCGAAGCAGGCGAGGGTGATCGGGGAGATCGGGGCGTCGGTGGCGCCGGCGATCATCGCGCAGGCGGAGCCCTCCCGGATCAGCTCGACGGCGTGCCCGACGGAGTCGAGACCCGAGGTGCAGCCGGTGGAGACGACGGTGGCCGCGCCCTCGGCACCCACCGACCAGGCCACCTCGGCGGCGAAGGAACTGGGCACCAGGTAGTTGTAGAGGTGCGGGACGGCGTAGGTGTGGTCGACCAGTTCGAGCCGGCCGCCGTCGCTGACCACCCGGTACTCCTGGTCGAGGCCCATGGTCGCGCCGACCGCGCTGCCGATGGTGACCCCGACCCGGTGCGGGTCGGCGCCGGACAGGTCGAGCCCGCTGTCGGCGAGCGCCTCGCGGGCACTGACGACGGCCAGCTGGGCCGCACGGTCCATCCGGCGTATCTCCTGCGGGCCGAGCCCGTGGTCCTCGGGGTCGAAGTCGACCTCGGCGGCGACCCGGGACCGGAAGGAGGACGGGTCGAAGAAGGTGATGCCGCGGGTCGCGGTGCGGCCCTCGCTGAGCAGGTTCCAGAAGTTCTTCGTGCCGACACCGCCGGGGGCGATGACCCCGACCCCGGTGATGACCACTCGCCTGGCGTTCACGCCCGGCCCTCCCAGTCGTAGAAGCGCGTGGCGACCGCGTCGGCGGGAGACCGCCAGGTGGCGGGGTCGTACGCCTGGATGAACGGCTTGAGGTCCTCGCTGATCCGCACGAACCGCGGGTCGGTCTTGGCGGACTCGATCAGCTCACCGCCGTTGTCGGTGTCGAAGTGCTGGAGGTGGAAGTACAGCCCGCGGTAGGCGAACAGCTCACGCCTCCGGGTGCCCATGAGATGCGGCATCTCGGTCTCGTCGAACTCCTTGAACAACCGCGCGACGTCCTGGCTGTGCGCCGGCTCCATACGAGCGACGATCAGGGTGCTGTGCATGGGAATCTCCTCAAAGGGGGGCCACTTGTCAGCGCCCCGCAAGGGGCAGCGCCCGATGGGGCGCGGGGAACTGCGCGACCAGCCACGACGCCGGGGCAGCCGCACGACAACACGACGCGGCACTCTCTGCGGCGCCCTCAGTGGACCGGCCCGAACCACCGCTCAAGAGCCATCGGCAGATCCGCATGACTGCCCGGCGCCACCCAGGCCACATAACCGTCGGGCCGCACCAGCACGGCCGTGGCACCCGCGAGCGGACTGTCGGCCGGCAGCTCCGCCACCGCCGTCACCACGTCCACCCGGTCCCGCCAGGCCCAGGCGCGCTCCCGCAGCCGCGCGTTGTCGGCGAGGTCGAGCAGGACACCCCGCCCGGACCGCAGCGCCTCCGTGCTGGAGGCCACCCTCTTGTGGCCCGCGAGCGGCACGTTCGGCAGCCGTCGGCCCAGCAGCGCGCCCGCGCCCCCGTCGAGGTCGTAGTGGATCTCAAGCCCGGAGACCATCGCCGCCAGGTGTTTGCTGACCTCGGGATAGCGGATCAGCTCGTTCAGCACGTCGCGCAGCGGCTGCACCTCGGGTCCGGACAGGAACAGCAGGCCCTGGGCCCGGGTGTTCATCATCAGCCGCTGCCCGACCGGGTGCCGCTCGTCGTGGTACGTGTCGAGCAGGGCCTCGGGCGCCCGCCCCCGCACCACCGCGCCCAGCTTCCAGCCGAGGTTCACGGCGTCCTGGATGCTGGTGTTCATGCCCTGGCCGCCGGCCGGCAGATGGATGTGCGCGGAGTCCCCGGCGAGCAGGATCCGGCCGCGCCGGTACTCGGTGACCAGGCGGGTGCCGTCGCCGAACGACGACACCCACACCGCCTCGGCGTGCGAGATGTCGTCGCCGGTCAGCCGCTGCCAGGCCGCCGCGGCCTCCGCCCAGGTGGGCGGCTTCTCGCGGCGCTGCGGCGGGGTGCCGCGCTCGCAGATGATCAGCCGGGTGATGCCGCCGGGCAGCGGGCCGACCATGACCATGCCGCCGGGCAGGGTCTCCCCGATCATCCGGGGCTCCAGCTCGATACCGCGCACGTCGGCCAGGTACATCTCCAGCGTCGACGGGGTGCCCGGGAAGTCGAACCCGGCGGCCTTGCGGATGGTCGAGCGGCCGCCGTCGCAGCCCACCAGGTACTCGGCGCGCAGCCGGTGCACGCCCTCGGGGCCGCGCACCTCGACCTCGACGCTGTCCTCCTTCTCCTTGACGGACAGCACCTCGTGCCGGCGCCGGATGTCCGCGCCGAGCCGGCCGGCCCACTCCTCCAGGACGGTCTCGGTGACCGACTGAGGGATCGTCTTGGCGGCCTGGTGGGCGCCGTCGAGGACACCGAAGTCGACCGGCAGGCCGCCGAAGTGGCCCACGTTGCTGACCTCGATGTCCCCGAAGCGGGGCAGCAGTCCGCGCTGGTCGAAGACCTCCATGGTGCGGGCGGTGAAGCCGAGGCCGCGCGACTCTCCGGTGCGCGCGGGCAGCTTCTCCAAAACGATGACGTCGGCGCCCGCGAGCCGTAGCTCGCCCGCGAGCATCATGCCGGCCGGCCCGGCGCCCACGACGATGACTTGTGCGTCCATGACACTCCTCGGGAACGGGTAACGGTCCGTACGGTCCGGTCTGCGGGACCGTCGAAGACGATCTGTCAGCGGTGCAGGAGGCGCCCGATGGCCCGGTTCGCCACGTGCGCGGCCGCCGCGTGCCGCGGATCGGGCGCCCATGCCTGGTGCCGTACGGCCACTTCGGCGAGCTTGATGGCGTGCTCGTCGCCGATCCCCACGGCCTCGGCGAAGAGGCCGGCCACGTCGGGGGCGTCCGGCAGCGGGGCCGCGGGCCGGGGCACGACGTGGAACCAGTCGAGCATCGTGCGGCTGACGGCCCGCGCGACCTGGTACGACGGCCACCGCTGCGCCTTGGGGAGGTGCTCCACCACCAGGCGTACGGCGGCGGGCCCGGTGACCGAGTGGATCAGCGGGACGGGGTGGTTGAGGGAGAGCGTGGCGTAGATCCCGGAGAACTCGGCGACGAGCTCGTCCAGGGCCGGTACGACGTCCCCGGCGGCGCCGTCCTCGCCCGGGTGCTCCTCGACGACGACCCCGCCCTCCGAGTAGCGGGCCGCCCAGTAGCCCAGGCCCTGGGCGAGTTCGGCCAGTTGCATCCGGTGGTCGGGGCCCGCGGTCACCACGGCACGGACCGCGTGCGCGGTGCGGATCACCCCGTGCGTGAGCACCCCGGACATGCCGGGCAGCAGCCGGGGCCACCAGCGGGCCAGGACGTCGGCCCACCGGTCCTCGGCCAGCTCCCGTTCGAACAGCGTCGTCCAGTCGGCGACCCGGCCGAAGTCGCCGAGCGCCTGCCGCCAGTCGGCCTCGTCCGCCGGGTCGATGGTGAACCGCCGCTCGGGCACGTCGTGGAAGGAGTGGCTGCGCAGATGCCCCTCCACCCAGTCGGGCACCTCGTCGGCGTAACCCATGTGCGCCAGGGCCTCGGCGGCCATCGGGGCGTGGTTGACGAAGCTGCGCCCGTGCTCGTACCCCACGGAACTCAGCCGCTCCAGCGCTCCGTTCATGGCGTCGGTGTAGGTGAGGTGTGCCAAGTCGACCAGTCCTCGATCAAGTCGGTGTTCGGTCGGTGTCTCGGTCCTTGATGTCGCACACGGCCGCGCCGGCGGCGAGGGCCTGTCCCACCTCGGCGGCGATCCCGGTCACGGTGCCGGAGCGGTGCGCGGTGAGCGGCTGCTCCATCTTCATGGCCTCGATGACGACGACCAGGTCGCCCTTCTCGACGGTCTGCCCGTCGGCGACGGCGACCTTGACGACGGTGCCCTGCATCGGCGAGGTGAGCGTGTCCCCGGACGCGGCCGGCGCGGAGCCGGACGCGGTACGGCGGCGGGCCCGCGGCGCGGCCGCCCCGGCCAGGCTCGGCACCCGGTCCGGGACCCGTCCGAGCACCGCCGGCAGCGAGACCTCCAGCCGGTGTCCGCCGACCTCGACGACCACGGTCTCGCGCCCGTCCTCCGCCGTCCCGGCGTCGGGGGCGGGTGCGGGTGCGGTGAAGGGCTCGATCCCGTTGACGAACTCGGTCTCGATCCACCGGGTGTGGACGGTGAAGGGCCCTTCCTGCGGGGCGAACGCCGGGTCCCTGACCACGGCCCGGTGGAAGGGGATGGCCGTGGCCATCCCCTCGACGCGGAACTCGTCCAGGGCGCGGGCTGCCCGCTGAAGGGCCTCCTTGCGGGTCCGGCCGGTCACGATCAGCTTGGCCAGCAGCGAGTCCCAGGCGGGACCGATCACGCTGCCCGACTCCACGCCCGCGTCCAGCCGTACGCCCGGACCCGTCGGCGGGTCGAAGCGGGTGACCGTGCCGGGGGCGGGCAGGAACCCGCGGCCCGGGTCCTCGCCGTTGATCCGGAACTCGAAGGAATGACCGCGCAGTTCGGGGTCGTCGTAGCCGAGTTCCTCGCCGTCGGCGATCCGGAACATCTCGCGGACCAGGTCGATGCCGGCGACCTCCTCGGTCACCGGGTGCTCGACCTGGAGACGGGTGTTGACCTCCAGGAAGGAGACCGTGCCGTCCTGCCCGACCAGGAACTCGCAGGTCCCCGCGCCGACATACCCGGCCTCCCGCAGGATCGCCTTGGAGGCGCGGTACAGCTCGGCGGTCTGCGCCGCCGTCAGGAACGGCGCCGGAGCCTCCTCCACCAGCTTCTGGTGCCGACGCTGCAACGAGCAGTCACGCGTCGATACGACGACGACGTGGCCGTACCGGTCCGCGAGGCACTGCGTCTCCACGTGCCGTGGCCGGTCCAGGTAGCGCTCCACGAAGCATTCCCCGCGTCCGAAGGCGGCCACCGCCTCCCGCACCGCCGACTCATAGAGTTCCGGCACCTCCTCCAGCGTCCGGGCGACCTTCAGCCCGCGCCCGCCGCCGCCGAACGCGGCCTTGATGGCGATCGGCAGCCCGTGTTCCGCCGCGAAGGCCACGACCTCGTCGGCGCCGCCCACCGGGTCCGGCGTGCCGGCGACCAGCGGGGCGCCGGCGCGCTGGGCGATGTGCCGGGCGGCCACCTTGTCGCCGAGGTCGCGGATGGCCTGCGGCGGCGGACCGATCCAGGTCAGGCCCGCGTCCAGGACGGCCTGGGCGAACTCCGCGTTCTCGGAGAGGAAGCCGTAGCCCGGGTGGACGGCGTCCGCGCCGGTCTCCCGGGCGGCCCGCAGGACCTTGTCGATGTCCAGGTAGCTGGTGGCCGGAGTGTCACCGCCCAGGGCGTAGGCCGCGTCGGCGACCCGGACGTGCAGGGCGTCCCGGTCGGGGTCCGCGTAGACGGCGACGCTCGCGATCCCGGCGTCCCGGCAGGCCCGGGCGACACGCACGGCTATCTCGCCACGGTTGGCGATGAGCACCCGGCGCATGTCAGGACGCCTGCTCGGTGTGGTGGAAGCGGTCCGTGCCCGACTGCAGCGGGCCGAGCGAGCCGTCGAAGAAGACCAGCGGCTCCTGGCCGTGCTCGGGCACGCCCAGGTCCACCACCTCGCCGATGACGATGTCGTGGTCGCCGGCCGTGTGGATGTCGACCGTGGTGCAGGTCAGGTAGGCGAGGGCCTCGCTGAGCACGGGCAGCCCGTCCTCGGTGAAGTGGTGCGGGACGCCCTCGAAGGCGGTGGACCGGCGTCCGGCGAAGTGCCGGGCCAGCGGCTGCTGGCGTCCGGAGAGGAAGTTGACGGTGAACCCGCCGCTCTGCTCCAGGAGCGTGTGCAGCCGGGACTGCTGGTGCAGACAGAACAGCACCAGCGGGGGTTCCAGCGAGACCGAGGTGAACGAGTTGACGGTGGTGCCGTCCGCGTCGCCGTCGGGGCCGGTGGTGATGACCGTGACGCCGGTCGTGAACAGGCCGCACACGCGGCGCAGGCTCGTCGGCTCGACCGGCAGGGTCTGCTCGGCGGTCCGGGTCTCCTGGGCGCGGGTCAGCGACCGCGCTGCTGCGGACATGCGCATCCCTTTCTGGCTTGTCTGGCAGTGGTCAGAGAAGCTTGCGGACCTTCGCCCCGGCCTTGACGATGCCGAGCAGGAACTCGCGGCCGACGCTGTTCATCTCGGGCGGGGCCTGGACCGAGGCCCAGTACAGGAAGCGGGCCATCGTCGCCACGGACGGGTAGATGAACCGCTGCTCCTCGTCCTTCCAGCCGAAGACCGGGTTGACGACCGGGGACTCCTTGAGCAGCCCGAAGACGATGTCGGCGGCCTCGTCGCCGCTGAGCGCGCCGGCCTCGTACTTCTCGCAGGTCTCGGCGGTGGCCTCCAGGATCTTCTTGAAGGAGTCGCTCTGCGGCCACCACAGGCCCGGGTACGGCACCTGCTCCAGCTCGTCGAAGTGCCGGACGTCGCGGTCCTTGAAGTGCTTGAGGCGGGCCCGGGTGAGCCGCATGGTGCCGGGGGTGATGAAGGAGCCCCAGACCCGGAACACCGCGTTCCACAGCCGGAAGTGGGAGAAGGCGATGAAGGAGCTGTTGACCAGGTCGTCGTTGTACTGGAGCAGGCCCTGCTCGACCTGCTCGACGTAGGCGAAGCGCTCGGCGGAGAAGTCGCCGTCCTTGAGGGCGGGGATCAGCCGCGAGGTCAGGGCGTCGACGACCTCCATGGTGTTGGACAGGCCGCGGGAGAACAGCGGGTCCAGGAAGCCGGCCGCGTGGGACATCAGGCACCAGCGGTCGCCGATGGTCTGCTTCGAGGAGTACTGCAGCCGGTCGGTGGAGATCCACTCGCGGACCCGGGTGGCGCCGGCGAACTGGCGCTTGACCGCCGGGTACTTGTCGAGGAAGAGCTGGAACTCCTGCTCCGGGGTGAGGTCCTTGGGCTTGGGGTAGGTGCGCTCGTCCATGGTCAGGCCGATGCTGCACAGCGGGTTGCGGGAGTCGGGGTGGTTGTCGAACGGGATGATCCAGAACCAGCCGCGCTCGATCAGGTGGTGCATGGTGCCGGTGTGCCAGTCGGCCGGCGGGCGCAGGTCCTGCGGGTGGCCGCTGACGTCGTCGAACCGCTTGATGCCGACGTAGTGCGTGAACATCGAGCGGGAGTGGTGCTTGAAGCGGGCGGTGGGCTTGTCGCGCAGGTCGAACTTGTCGGCGAGCGGCGAGCGGAAGCCGGAGGCGTCCACCAGGTACCTGGCCCGGTACCGCTCGGGCTCCGCGCCCGGGGCGGCGCTCTTCCCGGTGACGGTGACGCCGTCGTCGTCGAAATCGACTTCGTTGGCGCGCCAGTTCTGCCGGGGGGTGCAGCCGTATTTGATCGCCACGTGGAACATGAAGGCGTCGCTGTCCTGCCGGAACATATGGCTGTTCTGGTGGAATATCTTCGGCAGGGCGAGCTGGGTGGCCTCCCGCGGGTCGGGTTCTTTTCCGACCTCGTGCTTCATGAAGCCGAAGTGCGCCTTGGTGCCGAAGGTCGGGCCGATGTCGCGGGTGGAGGCCTGGACACTGGACAGGCTCTTCAGTTCGGGGATGTCGTGGCGCTCGGCGAGGATGTGGATCCATTCCACGAGCTGCGGGGTCATGGACTCGCCGATGGCGAAGCGCGGGTGTGCGGCCGCGTCGACCAGCAGCACCTTGGCGCCGTGCTGGGCGAGGATGGTGCCGGTGACGGAGCCGGCGAGGCCCGAGCCGAGGATGATGACGTCGTAGGTCATGTCCTCGGGTATGCGCGCCGGTTCGGGCGAGCCGTCGGTCTTCTGCGCGACCATGACTGTCTCCTTCGTCGAGGGGCGGTGCGCAACGGGAATTCCGCGTGGAGCGGGAAATCCGCATGAAAAAAGGCCCCTCGTGGCCCTTCCGGAATGATTCGGAAGGGCGCTGCGAAGAGCCTGGAAGCGTTACGAAGAGCCTGGAGAGAAGAGCCTGGAGGGGGCCCGTGAACGGCCTGGAAAAAGGCGCGGGGAAGCCGCTGGATAAAGCGTGACAGCCTTTGGCCAGAGGGTCAACCCCTGGCGGAGACAGATGACTTGGCGTTCTCGGAGAATGCGGGTCCGGAATGGGTCGGGGCGAGGAGTTTCAGCAGCAGCTCGCGCAGCTCCTCCTCGCCGCCGGGGCCGAGCATGGCGGAGACGTCCCCGGCGAGTTCCGCGACGGCCCGGACCACCACGGCGAGCTGCTCGCGGCCGAGTCCGGTCACTTCGAGGGCGTAGCGGCGGCGGTCGTGCGGATCGCGGCCGCGGCGCACCAGGCCCAGCTTGACGAGTTCGTCGACCAGCTGGGAGGCGGCGGGCCCGGTGATGGCGAGCAGCTCGGCGAGCCGCTGCTGGGAGATGGCCCCGAGGACGTCGAGGGCGTACAGCGGCCCGTAGTGGCGCACCCTGAGCCCGGTGCCGGCCAGCTTGTCGTCGCCGTGCTTGCGCAGCCGGTGATGGGCCTGCGCGACCAGGTACTCGGTGCCCTGCACGAGCGGCTGCGCGGACTCCGGCAGCAGCCGGGCGAGCAGCTCGTCGAGCCGTGCGGTCTCCTCGGGGGTCAGTACGGCGGTGAGCCGGGCGTCCCGCTCGGCGACCGCCCGCCGCCTGGCCTCCACGGCCTCCCGTCCCCGGTCGGTCAGGGAGAGCACGTACTGGCGCCGGTTGTCGGGGTTGCGGGTGCGCCGCACCTCGTCCCGGGCCTCCAGCCGGTCGATGACGCCGACCATGATGGTGCGGTTGATGCCGAGCCGCTCCGCGAGGTCGAGCTGGGACTCCCAGTCGTGGCCGGTGAGCGCGTCGAGGACCAGGAAGTCGCGGGAGTCGCTGTCGCCGCCGTCGCCGCTGGCGGCGAACTGGGCGTAGACCCGGCGCAGGAGGTAGCCGATGAAGCCGGTGAGCGAATCCGGGAGGACTCCGGGGATCTCCGCGGTCTCCTCGGTCCGGGTCACCGGACCCCGCGCACCGCTGGAATCGCCTGAACTCCGCAAGACAGCACCTCCTTCCCGAGTATATGCACCGGCTCGCACGCTGTTCGGCCCGCTGCACCGCCCCGGGAACGTCCGGGGCGGTCCGGCGGCACGGGTGGGTCAGTGCGCTCGATCGTCGCGCACCAGTTCGATCAAGGAGCGGACGGCGGACGCCTGCCCGCTCGCCCGGTACACCCCGGCCACCGCGAGACCGGCCTGCGCGGCGAGTTGCTCCAGCTCCTCCAGGGAGCGTTCGACGCCGCCGAAGTAGGCCATCATCCGCAGGTCCATGCCGGTCTCGGTGCCTTCGCCGGTCTCCTCGACGACGAGCACGCGCCCGTCCTCGGCGACGGCGTCGGCGCAGTGCCGCAGGATCTGCAGGGCCTCCTTGTCGGTCCAGTTGTGCAGGACGGAGGAGAGCACATAGGCGCCGCCGCCCGCGGGCAGTTCCTCGAAGAAGCTGCCGGGGACGGCGTCGGCGCGGCCGTCCAGGCCGGCGGCCCGGAAGCGCTCCTCGGCCCGGCCCACCGTGCCGGGCAGGTCGACGACCGTGCCGCGCAGCGTCGGGTGGGCGGCGAGCAGGCCGGCGAGCAGCACCCCGCTGCCGCCGCCGAGGTCGTAGACGTGGCCGCGCGCGGACCAGTCGTAGGCGGCGGCGATCGAGGGGACGTCACGGGAGAGGTTGTCGGCCATCACCGCGTCGAAGGACTCGGCGAGCGCACGGTCGGTGTCCAGGTCGTCCCAGAAGGCGATCTGGTAGCGGACCGGGTAGGCGGGTTCGCCGGTGCGGACGGTGTGCGGCAGGTCCACCAGGCTGAGGTCGCCGCGGCCAATCGCACCCTCGGTGTCGATCAGCCGGACCTGGGCGCCGGGGTGGTCGGAGCGCAGCTGCTCGCCCAGTCCGGTCAGCCCGTAGGTCTCGCCGTCCTGGGCGCGGGTGAGGACGCCGGCGGTGACGAGGTGGCGCAGCACCCGGTCGAGGGACTCGGCGTGCAGCCGCTCGGCCTGGGCGATGCCGACCGCGGTGGCCGTGCCGGCGGCGATGTGGTCGGCGACCCGGTAGGTGGCGGCCACCCGCACGGCCATGGGGGTGACCAGGTCGGCCAGCTCCCACAGGGCGAGGGAACGCCGCTGTCCCTGGACTTCGCTCCGGTCGGTCATGTCAGCCTCCTGGCGGTCGTGGGGGGTGAGATGGCATGAGGGTGCCGGGGTGCCGGCGGCCCCGCCCGGGTGGACAGGGCGGGGCCGCCGGGGCAGGTCACAGGGCGGCGGGAGCGGGCTCGCCGTCCTGGTGGTGCTGGGGGGCCGTGGCCGGCAGGGTGATCAGGGCCACGATCAGGGCCAGCAGGTACAGGCCGCCGCCGAACAGGAACCCGTACGAGTAGCCGGTGGTCAGGGCGTGCGGGACGCTGCCCGGCAGCTCGTGATTGGTGATGGCGGTCGCCGCCGCCGCCAGTGCGGCCAGGCCGATGGCGCCGCCGATCTGCTGGGCGGTGTTGACCAGGCCGGAGGCCGCGCCGGTGGCCTGCGGGGCGACCCCGCGGACGCTCACGATGGTGACGGCCACGAAGACCATGCCGAGGCCGAGACCGGCGACCAGCTGGGCGGGCAGCAGGGCCGCCCACGGGCTCTGGCCGGGCTCGATGAAGCTGAACCAGACCATGCCCGCGACACCGATCAGCAGACCGAGGGCGACGACGTTGCGCTCGGGCATCTTGGCGAGCAGCTGCGGGCCGAGACCGCCGGCCGCGATGCCCATGCCGAGGGCGAAGGGCAGGTAGGCGACGCCGGTGACCATCGGGGCGTAGCCCTTGACGATCTGCATGTAGAGGGTCAGGAAGTAGAAGGTGGCGAGCATGCCCGCGCCGACCAGGAACATGATCACGTTGGCGCCGACCCGGCCCTTGTCGGCCAGCACACCGCTCGGGATCATCGGCGCCCGGCTGGAGCGCTGGATGGCCACGAAGGCCACGATCAGGACGAGTGCGGCACCGAGGCCGATCAGGGTGACGCCGTCGCCGAAGCCCTTGTCGCCGGCGCGGTTGATGGCGTAGACGAGTGAGCCGAAGCCGAGGGTCGCGGTGAGCGCGCCGGGCACGTCGACCTTGCCGCGCTCGCGCTCGCCCTCGACGAGGACGCTGGTGCCGAACAGGACGGCCAGGGCGATCGGGATGTTCACGAACATCACCCAGCGCCAGCTGAGGTACTCGGTGAGCGCGCCGCCGAGCAGCAGGCCCGCGACCGAGCCGAGGCCGCCCATCGCGCCGTAGACGCCGAGCGCCTTGTTGCGGGCGGGGCCCGCGGGGAAGGTGGTGGCCAGCAGGGACAGGGCGGTGGGGGCCGCGATCGCGGCGCCCGCGCCCTGGATGACGCGGGCCGCGATCAGGAGTTCGCCGCTCTGGGCCAGGCCGCCGAGCAGCGAGGCCGCGGTGAACAGGATCAGGCCGGTGCGGAAGACCCGGCGGCGGCCGAAGAGGTCACCGGCGCGGCCGCCGGCCAGCAGCAGACCGCCGAAGGCGAGGGCGTAGGCGGTGACGATCCAGCCGAGGCTGGACTCGCTCAGCCCCAGGGCGCTCTGCATGCTCGGCAGCGCGACGGCGACGATCGTGTTGTCGAGGACGAGCATGAGCTGGGCCGTGGCGATCACGAGTAACGCGAGTCCGAGCTTGCCGTCCTGCTGCGGCGGAGCCGCGGCCTTGGGGACGGCCTGAGTGCGGTCTTGCAGCGACATGGGATGTCTCCGTGTCTGTCTCAGGGTTGGGGGGTGTCGAGCGGAACCCTCGGGATCCGGTCAGCGGGTGGTGGAGGCGGTCTTGGGGGTCCAGATGCCGAGGTCCTCGTAGGCCTGGCGCCAGTCGTTCTCGTAGGCGTTGCGGAGCGGCGCGGGCATCTTGCCGATGATGTCGGCGACCTTGACGGCGCCGATGTCGTCGAGCAGCCAGGGCAGGTAACGGGAGGAGTCGTCGCCGATCCGGGTGCGCTGCTCGGCGCTGAAGGCCTGCCACTGCTCCTGGGAGAGCGTGATGTCCATCAGCGCCAGGGCGTCCCGCTCCTCGTGGTCGAGGTGGCCGCCGAGCCGGGTGTAGAGGGTGTCGGTCAGGCCGGTCAGGCGCTCCAGGCCGGAGTCCCGGTCGGCGAGGGCCGCGTCGATGTCGGCGAGCAGCGGGTCTATGACCCCGTGCTCGGCCTCCATGTCGGCGAGCAGGGCCAGTTCGGCGTCCTTGCCGACCAGCGCCGCCTCCATGACCGGCCAGACCATGTCGTCCTCGGAGGTGTGGTGGACGGTCAGGAACTTCTTGAACAGCTCCCAGCCGACCGCGGTGCTCAGCACGTGCCGGGGGTCCTCGTCGACCCGCGCGGTGATCCGGGCGATCCGCTCCAGTTCGCGTCGCAGGGCGTCGTGGATCGCGAACATCATCGTCATGTCGAGGTTCTTGAATTCCTGGCTCATCACTCTCTCCCTCACTGCTGCGTCGTCGTACTGCGAGAGTATCGTCAACCTGCTTATCTATCAAGCTTCCAACTAGCAATCTGCCAACCATCAGGGCCAGAACTATTCGCCGGTCGGGGGCTGACGCCGCTGCCGCGCCCGAAGGCGCAGGTCAGCGGGTTCTCGCGGGCTGCAGGACGGATTCGTCCTGGCCGATTCCGGCCGGTTCCTGTCCGAGGTCCTCGTCGACCCCCTTGCGGATACGGGTCAGCGCGGGGGTGGTCATGGCGGTGGTGAGCAGGGCCATCAGCACCAGGACGGTGAACAGCTCGGGGCCGATGACACCGAGGCCCAGCCCGATGTTGAGCACGATCAGCTCGGTCAGGCCGCGGCAGTTCATCAGCGCGCCCAGCGACATGGAGTCCCGCCAGTCACGGCCGGAGAGCCGGGCCGCGAGCGTGCCGCCGCCCCACTTGCCGGCCACGGCGACGGCGAGCACCGCGCCCGCCCACAGCCACTGGGTGGCGCTGCCGCCGAGCAGCCCGATGTCGGTCTTGAGCCCGGTGCTGACGAAGAACAGCGGCAGCAGCACCGGCACGGCGAAGGCCCGCATCCGGGCCGCGGTGACCTCGATCCGCCGGCTGCCGCGCGGGGTGATCACGCCGAACAGGAACGCGCCGAACAGCGCGTGCACGCCGATCCGGTCGGTGGCGTACGCGGACAGGCTCAGCCCGCCGAACAGTACGACCAGCACGACACCGTCGGCGTAGCGCCGCTCGGCCCGCGCGGCCCACCGGGCGAGCAGCGGTCGTACGGCCACGAACATGACGGCCGCGAAGCCGACCGCGTAGCCCGCGGTGACCAGCGCGTCCATGGGCGAGCCGCTCTTCGTCACGGCGACGACGGCCGCCAGCAGGCACCAGGCGGTGACGTCGTCCACCGCCGCGCTGGCCATCGCGAGCACGCCGACCCTGGTCCGGTACAGGCCCCGGTCGGTCAGGATGCGGGCCAGCACCGGGAACGCGGTGATGCTCATCGACACGGCGATGAACAGCACGAACGGCAGCTTCCCGATGCCGTCCGGGGCGAACCGCCCGTACATGCCGAGCGCCAGCAGCACGCCCAGCACCAGCGGCAGCGCGATCCCGGCCTGCGAGACGGCGACGGCGGTTCTGCTGTTGCCGCGCAGGGACTTGAGGTCGAGCTCCAGTCCGACGAGGAACATGAACACGAGCAGTCCGACGTTCCCGAGCACGCCGATGTAGGGCAGCGCCGACGCGGGGAACAGCCAGCCCTGCGCGTCCGGCCAGAGCCAGCCCAGCAGCGAGGGACCGAGCAGGATACCGACGAGGATCTCGCCGACGACCGGGGGTTGCCCGAGCCGCTTGAGAAGCTGAGCCCCGGCCCGGCAGGCGAGGATCACCACGGGCACGGCGACGAGTAGAGGGGTGAGCGGATCGGGGGCGGCAGCAGCTGCCATCGGGTTCTCCTGTCGAAAGGGGGGTCAGGTGACGCGCCCCCTCGGGGGCGCGGGGAACTGCGCGATCAGCCACCACGGACCGGTGGACGGCCCACAGCCGATCGCCGTACTCGCCGCGCAGTGGGTGGGCACGGTGGAGCGGACGGCTGCGGCGCCGTCGTGGCCGGTCGCGCAGTTCCCCGCGCCCCTTTACGGGGCGTTGTACGGGCGGAGTGACTTGGCCTCGCGCAACGCGGCGGCCCACCAGAGCAACTGGTCGAGCATCAGCTTGGCCGCGGCCTCGGCCCCCTCCGGCTCCGCCGGGAAGTTGCCGTCCGCGTCGTAGTGCTCCAGCACCCGCGGGAACGTCACCACGTCCTTCATCCCCACGCAGTGGAACTCCGCGAAGATCTGCCGCAGGTGCTCGATCGCCCGCACCCCGCCGGCCATGCCGAGCCCGTAGCCGACGAAGCCGACCGGCTTGGCCTCCCACTCCGACTGGAAACTGTCGATGAGGGTCTTCAGCGGCCCCGGGACGCTGCGGTTGTACTCCGGTACGACCACGACGTACGCCTCCGCCCCGGCCAGCCGGGGGCGCAGCGCCGCCGCCCGGGGGTCGGCCGCGTCGAGGCTCGCCGGCAGCGGGTGCTCGGCCACGTCGACGACGTCCAGGACGAGGTCGTCCCGGTGCGCGGTCACCCGGGCGAACCAGCCCGCGACGTCCGGCGCGAGCCGCCCGTCGCGGGCGGAGCCGACCAGCAGCGCCACCCGCAGCGGGCGGGTGACCTGGCCGACGGCGGTCATGTCCGGCCCGCCGGCACCTGCGCGGGCGCCGGGACCGGGGTCAGCGCGATGAACTCGGTGGCCTCGACCCGGGAGAGGATCCGCCGGGTCAGGGCGGGCATCTTCGTCGTACCGTCGTCGCTGAAGACCACCGGGTCGGCGACCTGGATACGGCGGCCGCGCGTGGTGATCTCGCAGCCGCCCGCCGCCAGTACGTTCTTGACCCAGTCGGAGCCGGGTCCGTACGGCAGCGTGATGACGATGTCCGCGCCGCGCCGGAACAGCTTGACCGGCGTGGCGAACTCCCGCCCGGACTTGCGGCCGCGGTGGTGGACCTTCCCGAACCCGGGCAGCCGGCTGAACAGCGGCCCGACGAGATGGTTGGCGAACCGCCGGTTGAAGCGGGCGACTTTCCTGTCGATCGGCATGTCTCAAGTCCCTTGCTCCGTCGGGCACTTCATTCCGTGGAAGTGCGGTCCGGCCCCCGCCGCCGTCAGCGGGGGCCGGGCCGCACGGCCGGGCGGCGGCTCAGGCCGCGGGCTTGCCCGCCGGGGTCAGCGGGCCGACCGGCTTGCCGCCGGACTGGAGGAACTTCTGCAGGGAGAAGTTGTCGACGATGCCCCAGCGCTCGGCGATCTTGTCGCCCTCGAAGCGGAACCAGATGATCGCCTGGTGCTGCACCTGGAGGCCGGTCGGCTTGATGCCGATGAAGGGGCCGGTGTGCTTGCCGTGCATGACCCAGCGGATGGCGGCCTTGTCGCCCATCGAGATGAAGTCGAGGATCTCGTACTTGATCCCGCTGAACGCGGACTGCTGGATCCTGATGGTGTGCTTGAACGCCTCCGGGCCGCGCATGGAGTCGTCGTGGCTGCCGTTGTTGCGGAAGTCGGCGGTGAGGTAGCGGTCGGCGGCCGACAGGTCGCCCAGGTCCAGGCCCTCGTGGAAGACCTTCTCGATCAGTTCCTTCTGCTGGTCCGGAGTGAGCGTGGTGGGCATGGGCGGGTTCTCCTCTGCTGACGTGGCTGAAGTGGCTGAAGTGGTCGTGTTTCCTCGGGTGTCGAGGGTCTTTCGGTCGACCTGGGTCACTCCCCTGGGCACGGCGCCGGTGGTCCACACGATCCGCAGCCGCAGCCGGTCGAAGCGCCAGCCGTCGGGGGTGCGCCGGGCGGTGCCGGTGAAGCGGCCGCCGAGCTGGAAGTACTGGGTGGGGTCCGGGGGAAGCGGTGAGCCGTGGTGCACGTGGGAGGCGATCAGGCTCCAGCTGAGCCGGGCCGTGTCGCCGTCCACCTCCACCTGGCTCTCCGAGCCGTGGTGGTGGGTACGGCCCCAGCGCGCCATGATCTCGGTGGTGAACCCGGCCACCCCGGCGAGGCCCTGGTGGCTGCCCACCGGGAACGTCATCTCGACGTCCTCGGTGAACAGGGACCGCGCCCAGGTCTCGTCGAAGCCGCCCTCGTCGAGGCCGGCCAGATAGCGCCCGGCCAGGTCCCGCAGGCTCAGCACGTCGACGAGCCGGGAGACTTCGGCCGTCATGACACCCGGCGTGCTTCGGTCCGGGCGTCCGTCGCGTAGATCACGACGTCGTCGGGGCCGTGCACGACGGCCTTGCCCTCGCCGGTGAGCGCACCGTCCTCGTGCCGCGCGATGATGTCGATCTGTATGTACGCGGCCCGGTGGCCGTTGGGGCTGATCTGGGTGACGTCGAGGTTGAAGTCCTCACGCAGGGAGAACTCCACCGAGTCGTCACCGGTGACGGTCCAGGAGCCGGTGCCGGTGCTCTTCTGCGTGGTGACCGAGAGCGAGCCGTCCGGGGCGAAGTCGACGGTGTACTGGTCCACCTCGCCGTCGTGCGTGACCGTACCCGTCCATTGACCGACGGGTGTCCAGGTGGAAACAGGCATCGAGCACACTTCCTCAAGTCGGGGCGGGAGGGAAACAAAAAATCCGCGCCCCGGTCGGGGCGCGGATTTCGAGAAGGATGCCACGGGCTCGAAAGCAGAAGCCCGGGAGAAGCGCCACCGCCGTCAGGACATGGGGGCGCCGAAAAGAGTGTGACACCTCTGTTCGGGTGCGTCAACTTCCGTTATGGCTAAGCGAGTTGACGGTCAAGCAACCAAAGCAGCCCCCGCGGCAGGGGGATGGGCCGCGGGGGCTGCTTCGCACCGGATCCCCGCACGGATCCGGTTTCTTGCAGGTGATGGTCGGTGAATTCGGTGCGACGGCGAAGGATTACTCGAATTCACTGCTGTTACAGGGTCTCGCGCCGCTTATTCGGTCTCGCCCCTGCGGGCCAGTGCGAACAGTTCGTCGAGGTCGTACTCCGCCCGGCGCGGGCCGCCGTGCCGGGTGATCTTGCCGCGGCTGGCCCATTTGCGGATGGTCGCCTGGGTGACGCCCATCGCGAGGGCCGCCAGCTCCGTCGGCACCCGGCGCGGCTTCGCCGGCCGGCCCGCCGGTGGTGTCGGCTCGGTCATGCCGCCTCCCGCATCCGGTCCGCGACCAGCAGCCACTGGCGCGGCGGCAGCGCGTGGCCGTCGTCGCAGGCGACATGGCTCGGCACCCGGTCGCCGCCGTCCGCCGGCAGTACGCCGTAGAGCGTCCCGGCGCACTCCGGCCGGGTGCACGGGCCCAGTGCGAACCGGCGCACCGGGCCGGGGCCGAGCAGTGCGCGGAGGTCGCCGAGCAGTTCGGCGAGCTCCTCGTCGAAGTCCGGGCCCGCCGGGTGCCCGGCGAGCCAGGGCAGCTGCCGGCGCAGGAACCGCACCAGCGCGCCCAGCCGGCGGTCGGCGGGCCGGGTGCCGGTGCGCTCGTCCACGACGAGGCACGCCCACAACGCCATCACCTCGACGGTCCGGGTGCGCAGCGCGAGGGCCTGTTCGTCGAGCACGATGCCGACGGTGGCGCGGCTGCCGCTCACCCGCTCACGCAGCACCGGCCCGCCGGGCGCCAGCGCCTGGTCGCTCTCCCGGTACAGGTCGAGGAGGGCGCGCAGGGCGCCGTCGATCCGGTCCAGGCAGCGGACGCAGATCCGTCCGCAGCGCCGTCTGCAGTCGCGGCTGTGGTGCTCGTCCGTGAGTCGCTCGAACTCTTCCATTCGGATCCCCCGAATCCTTGGTCCCTGCGGAACTGCCACCAGTCTCACGGGGGTCGCCGGGGCCTTCAACGCACGACGGTTCAGGGTTCCCACAATCCTCCGCAGCTCTGTCAGCGGAGTGTCAAACCCGTGTCAAGTGGCCGGATATGATCACTGTTACAAACAGACCTGTCTGATTGAGGATCAATTCGGATCTTCGCCCGTCGCGCATGTTTCCGGACAACCACCCTTGCCGCCTGGGACGTTCGGATCCTGTGGAGGTCATGCGGAGGTAGGTCCTCACCGGGGTCCTCCCAGGAAACAGGCATGGTTGTATGATTCTCACCATCATTGACATCGGTGTCCGTGAGCATGGCGTGCACCGGGCAACTCTGTGGGCAGGGAAGGCGGGTGCGACCTGATGCAGGCGCGATCCGAGCAGACGCGTCAGGCTCTCCTCCATGCCACCGCCGAGCTCATCGCGGACGGCCGGCTGTCCGACGCGGGGCTGGTCAACATCTGCCGCCGGGCCGGTGTCAGCCGGGGGGCGCTCTACCACCACTTCTCCTCCACCACGGCCCTGACCGCCGCCGTGTACGAGGAGGCCCGGCAGCGGGTCGAGGCGCTGACCGAGGAGGCGTTCGCGGGTCCGGTGGCGGACGCGCCGAAGCGCTTTCTGATCGCGCTCGGCGAGGCCATGCGCACCGAGAAGATCGTCCGGGCGGGCATGCAGCTGGCCGCGGACGGCTCGGCCGGACCGCCCCGGCTCCGTGACGACCTGCTGGCCGCGGTCCACGAGCGGGTCACCGAGGCGCAGAAGGAGGCCGCGGAACCGGCCGAGGACCTCGCGGACCTGGCCGTGGTGATGGCCGCGGGCATCGAGACCCTGGGGCACACCGACCCGAGCTGGTGGGACGGCGAGATCACCCAGCGGCTGTGGCGGCTGCTGCGCCCGCTGTTCGACCGCGACCGGCCCAACCGGGGCGGGGAGCGCCGGATCTGACCCGCCGCCGGTCCGCCCCGCCCGCCTGGGGGGCGGGCCGGGAACCGGTTGGTAGGGCCAGTCAGTCCGTCGGCGGCGTCGTGCGCAGCCGGCCGACCAGGCCGGGCGTGGCGAGGCCGGGCAGCAGGAACTTCCAGAAGACGCTGGTGCGTTCGGGCAGGTCGGCGCGGCCGGAGTAGGCCTGGGACATGATCTGCAGGCCGGTGAAGGAGCCGACGATGAGCGAGGTGACCTCGCGCACATCCACCCCGGGCAGGATCTCGTCCCCTTTCTCGGCCTCCTGCAGCAGCGTCAGGATGGTGTCCGTGGACTGCTCGTAGGTGGTCTGCGGGGGGCAGTCGAACGAGGTCTGCTCTATGGTCAGCCGCACGCTCGCGCGCAGCACCGCGTCGTACTGGAGGCGCCGGGCGAACTCCAGGGTCAGGTCGATCACCGACTGCAGCCTGACCGGCCGTTCGGGCACTTCCAGGGCCTCGGCGTGCGCCTGCACCAGCGCCAGCGCGATGGCTTCCTTGGAGGGGAAGTGATGGTAGAGGGACCCGCGGGTGAGTCCGGTGCGGGCCAGGATCTCGTTGGTGCTGGCGGCGTCGTAGCCGCGCTCGTCGAAGACCTGGGCCGCCGCTTCCAGGATCGACCGCCGTGACCGCTTGCCGCGTTCTTGCTGAGCCATGCCAGATCCCTACGCTCTCCCACTGAATTCAACAGACTTGTCTGTATCGTAAGCCGCATCCACGGCCCACGGTCAGTACCGCGGCGGGAGTTGTCAGAAAGCGGTTCCGGGGCCGGCCGCCCGAACGGGGCATGACCTCGGGGAACGCGCGCAGGCGCTAGGGAGAGCCGATCCGGAAACCAACCCCCCGGACGGTGACGATCCAGGCACTGGAGCCCAGTTTGCCGCGCAGGGTGCCGACATGGGTGTCGACCGTGCGGCCGCGCGGGGACCACGCGTCGTCCCACACCTGGGCCATGATCTGGCGGCGCGGGATCACCGTGCTGGGCTGCGAGGCCAGCAGGTGGAGGAGGTCGAATTCCTTGCGCGTCAGGTCCAGCGGCCGTCCGTCGAGGGTGGCCGTCCGGGCGCCCGGGTCGATGCGCAGCGGCCCGTGGGCGACGACCCGGCCGGCGGCCGGCTGGTTCGCCGGCTGCACCCGCACCCGCCGCAGCACCGCCTCCATCCGGGCCAGTAACTCCCGGAATCCGTACGGTTTGACGAGGTAGTCGTCCGCGCCGGCCTGCAGGCAGAGCACACAGTCGAGCTCCGAGCCGCGCGCGGTGACGGAGATGATCGGCAGATCGCTGACCGCCCGGATGCCCCGGCACACCTCGAGACCGTCCAGGTCCGGCAGATCGAGGTCGAGCAGCACCAGGTCGGCCTCGCGGTGCCCGCGCAGCGCCTGGGCGCCGGTGGTCGCGCCGTGGGTGGCGTATCCGTGCCGGACCAGACCCTGCCGGAGGGTGTCGGCGGCCCGTGGGTCGTTCTCGACGACCAGGACGTTCAGGCCCGCCGCCCGGGACGCGCCCTGCGCGGGGGCCGGGCGGGCCGGGTGCCCGCCCGTGGTGAGCGGGACGAGCGGGCCGTGCGAGCGGTGGCGCCGCGCCGACGGCGCCACGAGATCCGCGTACTGGCGGTTCATCTGTTCCCCCTGAGGCACATCCACGTCATCTCGGACTGCGGGTTCACGAGCAGACCGTACCAAACAGACTTGTCTGATTGTCAACTGCCGAGGTGGCACGGCGCGGCGCCTCGACCTCGCTCGACCCACGCCACGATGAGCTGCGATTTCATCGGATTACCGGACAAGTGGGAGGCGAGACTCCACTAGGGCGACCCGAGGAAAGACTTGACCAAGGACTATGCCCCTTCAACAAACCATACAGGGTTGTTCGTTTCGCGGATGCAATCCAGACATAACGGTCAGTTGGCCCGGACGGCCGGACCATCGGAGTCCCGGACTCCCCCAAGAAATCGACTCGCCTCTTGCAGAACCGGACCGACCTGTCTGTATCTTGTGGCTAGAACGTCGGCCACGGGGGGTGACAGCCGACGTACGGCTTGTTGCCCCCTCCCCGTCACACCGACACAGGAGCGCTGCACATGCCGCACCTCACCGACCAGGCCCTCGCCCAGAAGCCCCTGCTCCCCGGACTGACCACGACCGTGCCGCGTGAGTACGTCCATCGCGCGGCCGTCTCCGAGGTCCTCCTCACCGGCTGGGAACCCGACGAGTCCCCCGGCGCCCCCCGGGGCGCCGGCGACGACGCCGGTTTCGTCGTCCGGGCCCAGTGGCCGCGCTGCCACGCCCTGTTCGCCCCCGACCGGGGCTACCAGGACCCCATGCTGCTGATCGAGTCCGTCCGCCAGATCGGATCCCTGCTCGCCCACGCCGAGTTCGACGTGCCGTTCGGCCACCAGTTCCTCATGTCTGACATGTCCGTGACCACGGAGTCTGAGCTGCTCGTCGCGGACACGGTCCCCACCGATGTCGAGATGCACACGGTCTGCCGCGACGTCGTCCGCCGCGCGGGCCGGCTGCGGGAGATGCGCTACGACGTGACGGTGCTCCGCGAGAACGGCGCCCGGGCCACCGCCTCGGCCGCGTTCCGCTGCATGAGCCCGGACGTGTACCGGCGGATGCGCGGGGAGCGCCCCACCACCACCGGCCACACCCCGCCGCCGGCCCTCGACCCGGCCGCCGTGGGCCACGCCGGCCCCCGGCACGTCGTCCTCGGCGAGCCCGCGCCGGGCACCCGCGGCCGGTGGGAACTGCGGGTCGACACCGCGCACCCGACCTACTTCGACCACCCCGTCGACCACATACCCGGCATGTTCCTCCTGGAGGCCGCCCGGCAGGCCGCGCACGCCCGCACCGGGGTGCCCGGCGCCCTCCTGCTCGACATGCGCAGCGAGTTCGTGCGGTACGCCGAACTCGACGCGCCCTGCTGGATCACGGCCGACCCCGAACCGTACGGCTGCGCCGGCGACCTGCTGGTACGGGTGCACGGCAGCCAGCGGCAGGAGACGGTCTTCACCGCCGAACTGGTCCTGCGGCCACGTGTCCGCTGACCCCGACCGCCTTCCGGGAGAGTCCCCGTGCCCACCATCCTCATCACCGGCGCGTCCGGGTTCGTCGGGGCGCATGTGACACACGAGGCGCGGCTGCGGCGCGCCGAGCTCAGGCTCATGACCCACCGCAGGACCCTGCCCCGGACCTGCTCCGGGGTGCGGACCGTGGCCGCCGATCTGACCGACCCCGGTTCGCTGCGCGGGGTCTGCGACGGGGTCGACGTCTTGCTGCACTGCGCCTCGCAGATCGGCGGCAGCGCGGCGGCCAACGAGGCCGTCAACGCACGGGGTACGGCGGCGCTGGTCGCCGAGGCCCGGCGCGCGGGGGTACGCCGGATCGTCCAGCTCAGCACCGCCTCCGTCTACGGCCGCGGCACGTTCCGCGGCTCCCGCCCCGAGGAGCTCACGCGCAATCCGGGCTCCGTCACCTCCCGCACCCGCGCGGCGGCCGAGGACGCGGTCCTCGCCGCCGGCGGTGTGGTGCTCCGCCCCCATCTGGTCTTCGGCGAAGGAGACCTGTGGGTCGGGCCCAACCTGGCACGGCTGCTGCGCGCCCTGCCGGGTGTGGTGGCCGGCTGGCCGGCGCGGGCGTCGGTGATCACCGCGCCGGACCTGGCCCGGCTGCTGGTGGCCACGGCGCTCGCGCCGGACGCGGCGCTGACCTCGCCGGTGTACCACGCGGCGGATCCGCTGCCGGTCACCGTGGACAGTGCGCTGCGGGCGGTCGCCGAGTGCGCCGGGATCGCCTGGCCGCACGACAACCTCACCGTCGAGGGGGCCAAGGCGATCCTCGCGGCGAAGGGCGTCCCGCCGGGCACGCTCGACATCCTGACCACGGACCACTTCTTCGAGGCGGACGCGCTCTGGTCCGACCTCGGCGAGTCGCCGGCCGCGGGCTTCGCGAGCTGCTTCCGCCGTGCGGAACGGTGGTACCGCTCGACGCTGGCGGGGGTCTGACCGCGGGGGCTTGCGGCGCCCACGCGCCGTTAGCCGCATCTCGCGTACGGCCCAGGCCCCTTCGGACGCGCCGACGGCCGTGTCTCCTACGCCAACCACACGACGCACCACGGCCGGGCGGTGGAGAACATCCGGGCCTTCCCGGCGGGTTCCCCGGTACGGCGGCTGCCCCGACTCGGGCCCTTGGAGTGATCGTCCGGTGATCGGCGTGACCAGCCGCAGGTCGTGGCGTTGAACGGGGAGTGCGGCGGCTGGTCCTGCCGCCGCACTCCCCGAGCAACAAGAAGGAGAACTGAATGTCTCGCATCGCGAAGGCTGCCGCCGTCGCTCTCGGCACCGGCGCAGTGGTGATCGGCGGAGCCGGCCTGGCTCTGGCCGACGCGGGCGCCCAGGGTGAGGCCGTCGGCTCCCCCGGCGTGCTGTCCGGCAACGCCATCCAGGTCCCGGTCAACATCCCGGTCAACCTGTGCGGCAACACCATCGACGTGATCGGTCTGCTGAACCCGGCGTTCGGCAACACCTGCGTCAACGAAGGCCACGGCAAGGCCGGCGACAACAAGGGCGGCGACGGCAAGAACGGCGGCTACGGCAACTGAGCCACCGCCGGCGAAGGAGCCCCGGCACCCTGGGTGCCGGGGCTCTTCCCGTGTCCGGGGCGCCTCAGGCGTACCGGTAGATCCGGCTCAGGTCCTCCAGCGACCCGGGGGTGACGTCCCACGGCGGCAGCTTCTCGCCGCGGGCGACGACCCGTCGGTGCTGCGGGTCGCCGCGGCCGGGCGGCCCGGCCGGCACGTAGCGCTGCCCGCGGTGCCGGGCCTTCCAGCGCTCCCACTGCAGGTCGACGAAGGCGTGGTGGAACCAGAAGACGGGGTCGTTGACGGAGGCGCCGCCGAGCATCGCCCCGCCGACCCAGCGGTGCACCCGGTTGTGGTTGCGCCAGGACGCGCTGCCGCTGCCGGACCCCCAGCCCTCCAGCTTGTTGCGGAAGCCCCGGCTGACGGTCGAGTCCCAGGGGGCGACGTCGTACACCGGGTCGTCGAGCGCCTGGGCGAGCTGGGTCCTGGTGGGCAGGGCGATCGGGTCGCGGGCCCGGCCCAGGTCCCGGGCGAGGAACCGGCCGTCGGTGATGCCCTCCTTGATGGTCCAGTGCCCGGCCGCATAGGCGAACGGGCCGGTCATCACCTGCTGGTCCCGGGCCCGGCCGTTCCCGCCGAGCAGGTCCCTCGTCCAGGGGACGGAGGACGCCGTACGGTCCCTGGTCCAGTCCCAGTACGGCACGGTCACCGACCCGTCCACGCGGCGCAGGGCGCGCTCCAGTTCCAGCAGGAAGCGGCGGTGCCAGGGCAGGAAGGAGGGGGCCATGTGGGCGGTGCGCAGCCCTCTTTCGCCGTCCGCGGTGTAGTGGTCGATGTGCATCCGCACGAACTCGTCGTACTCGCCGCGCCGTTTGACCTCCAGGAAGGCGTCGACGAGCCGTTTGCGCTCGCCGGCCGTCAGCCTGCCGACGTCCTTACGCACGTACGCCATGGTCGCCCCCCATGTGCAGATGCCCCCCGCCCATCGGTCCCGGGGCCAGGTCGCGCAGCCGCTGCCCGGGCCCGATCTGGTCGACGGCCGCCCGGGCCGCCTCCAGCGGGGTCGGGTAGGAGCTGTAGTGGTCGACCATGCTCAGCCAGGTGCCGTCGGCCCGCCGCATCAGATGCAGCGGCCGGCCCCCCACGGTGACCTGCCACTCGACCCGGTCGTCGGTCCGCCCCGCCACCGGCACCAGGACACCGTGGATGCGGCGGCCCCGGTAGGTCTCGTCGAAGGAGGTGCCCGCGGGGCCGTCCGCCGGGGGCACCGGGCGGGAGGCGGCGACGACCGGGGCGAGCGCCAGGGCGGCCACGGAGGCGAGCAGCCCCCGGGTGACCTCGCGCCGCGTCGGCCCGCCCGCCCCGGCTCTGTCCGGCCGCCCGGCCCCCGGCTCCGCGCCCACCGCCACACCGCCTGCTCCGACGACCATGCTCACTCCTCTTACGGTTCACCGATCGCTGTCGGTACCGGTAACCGCCCGAGGGGCCGCCCGGTCACCGCCGCGCCGCCATCCGGCGCACGGCCGGGACCGGGGAGCGGCCGGTGCGGCGGCCGTACTCACCGGCGGGTCAGCGGCCGGGGCCGGCGCCCAGGTCGCCGCCGACGACCGTCTGCAGGGCCGGGGCGAGCACGCCGGCGTCGGGCATCTGCGGGGCCGGCATGCCGAGATGCTGCGGGTCGGGCGCGGTGAGCGGGGCGACCAGCGCCAGGCCGGGAGTGAGCGCGCGCAGGCCGGAGGCCGGGGTGCCGACACCGATGTGGTCGTAGCCGTCGCCGAGGAGGTGCGGCAGCGGCGCCCTGAGGCCGACGCCGGGCAGCCCGCCGTTGAGCGGTACCTGCGGCAGCGTCCGGTCCGGGAGGAGCCGGCCCTGGACGTAGCGCGGTCCCTCGGGGACGCCGGGGATCAGCAGCGGCAGCTCCATGCCGAGCTTGGGCACCTCCATGTGGAGGGACTTCTCGACACCGTCCAGCGGTACGGGGACGGGCACCGTCGGGGTCGCGGCGGCGGGCGTGGCGGCGGCACCCACGACGGCCGCGACGCCCGTGACGACGGCGGCAAGAGTTCCTCGGGTGGTCGGCTTCATGTCGGGTACGGGCCCTTTCAGGAGGCGGGAGGAGCGACATCCGTACCGGGTAACGAGCCGGAAAACGGCATCAGTTCACATTTCGCCCGGGTGCAGCATTAGTCGGCTGTTCACTCATCAGCTCGTCCCGAAGTCCCTTGTTCAGCTCGTCCAGAAGTCCCACCAGCGGGTCAGGACCAGCATGCCGACGACCCCGATGTGCAGCAGCGGAAGTACCCAGGTGAATTCACCGAGGAATTCCCGCAGCCATGCGGGCGCGGGCAGGAATCGATGGCGTACGGCGAAGGAGGTGACGTACCAGAACAGGAGAATGGTGGCGACCCAGGCCAGGCAGCACCACAGGCACAGCGCGTTGATCCGGTACAGCGACTCGAACTGCAGCCAGGACACGAAGCCGACGCCGAAGAGGCACCCCGCGTCGAAGGTCAGCCAGTACCAGGCGGGGAAGCGGGCGCCGGCCAGCAGGCTCATGCCGACGCAGATCACGACGGCGTAGGCCACCAGGCCCAGCATCGGGTTGGGGAACCCGAACGCCGCCGCCTGGTCGCTCTTCATCACGCTGCCGCAGGACACCACCGGGTTCAGGCTGCACCCGGGGACGAAGTGCGGGTTCTCCAGCAGCTTGAACTTGTCGAGGGTGATGACCCAGGAGGCCAGCAGCCCGGCCGCCCCCGCGACCACTGTGAGCAGCGCGAACCCCCGGCCGGCGGCTGCGGTTCCCGGCATCAGCCGCGCAGGCTGCGGGCGGGCAGCACGATGTGCGCGGCGGCCGTCAGGGTCTCCTCGGCCCCGGCGAAGTCCTTGAGCGCCGCCGCCTCGACGGGCTTGCCGGGCTCGCCCTGGGGCCACGGCCGGGTGGTGAACACCAGGTAGGCGTAGCCGCGTTCGTCGACGGCGGCGAGCCACTCCTCGGGCGCGGGGCACTGGGCGCTGAGCGGGGCCAGGTTGAGGACGGCCGTACCGGACTCGACCAGCAGGGTGACGGGCAGGCGGGGCCGGGCGGTGCCGTCGACGAGGTCGCCGCCGACCGGCAGTCCGTTGTTCTCCAGCAGCGCCTCGACGGCGGCCGAGCCGGCCTCCGCGCCGCCCGCGGCGTCACCGAGGGAGTAGGCCAGCAGATAGGGCATGTCACTGCCGTCGGGAGCCTCGCCGCTCCAGGCCAGCACGGCGACCGTGCCGAGGTCGGCCGGGCGGAAGGGGCGGGTTGCGCTTGGGGTTGAGGTCACCGCGTGACCTTATCGACGGGCCGCGGGGCGGCCGGGCGCCCGCTCACCCGACCGGCGGACAGCCGGCGGTGTGGCCACACGAACGAGGGACGCCGCTACGGCGTCCCCCGAACCGTTCCCGCCCGGCCTCAGCCCTGCAGCGGCAGACCGCCGAGCAGCGGGCTGCGCTGCTGGTTGACGGCGCCGGTCGTCCGCTTGACCTTGTGGAGCACGGAGCGCTTGTTCTCGGTGTTGAGGGCGTCCGACTGGTGCTTCAGCGGCATCGCCTGGTCCAGGGTCAGGGGGCTCTTGGTGAGCGTGTTCACGGCGCCGTTGAGGCTGGTGGGCGTCAGGTCGGCGTTGTTGTGGGCGAACGCGGGCGCGGCGAAGCCGGCGAGGGCCACGGAACCGGCAACGACAGCGGCAGCCTTCAGAGACTTCATCGTGTTCCTTTCTTCGGCGGCTTTCGGCGGCGCGAGCCACGCAACGGAAGCCACCAGGGGGAATGCTGACGCCGTGCCTAACGACGCCCCGGCAGGCCGGAAACCCCGCGCTCGGAAGACATATGAGATCCCCGAAAGGGCCGGCGGCCGAAGACGGCCCGGCCGGGCCGGGCCGGTCAGCCCGTGGGCAGCGGGAGCGGCGGGGAGACCGGCAGGCTGGGCACGGCGGCCAGGCCCGGCAGCCCCGGCAGGTTGGGCGCGGGCAGGCCGCTGCCGAGCAGGATCGCGGCGAGCAGGTTGACCAGGCCGGTCACGACGGCGGTGGCGGCCGGCAGCACCTGGCTGACGTCACCGGAGGTGGCGGCCTTGAGGAGGTTGTCGACCGCGGTCCCCAGGGCGGTCAGCGCGTCGCCGGTCAGGTCCTTGGCGGCGGGGGCGCCACCGAGACCCTTGGCCTGGGCGGCGGCCGGCGCGGGGAACGCGGCCGGCACGGCGGGGGCACTCGGCACGGCGGGCGCCGACGGCAGGGCCGGGGCGGCGGGGGCGGTCGGGGTCGCGGGGGTGCTCGGGGTGGCTGGGGTGCTCGGGGTGGCGGCCGCGGCGGAGGGCGCGGTCGTCGTCGGGGTCGCCGCGGAGGCCGTCGGGATCGCCGCGGGGATCGCCGGCTTCGCCGCCGCGGGAGAGGCCGCGGATGTCGGGGCCGCGGCCGGGGCCGCCGCCGTGACCTGGGCGATGGCCGCCTTCACGGCGTCGCCGAGCTGGGTGGCCTGATCGGCGCTCAGCTGGCCGTTGTCCGCCGCGAGCACGGTGTTGAGCAGGTCGGTGACCGGCTTGAGCACGGTCCCGAGGTTGCCCAGCGACTTGACCTGGGCGAGCAGCGCGTCGGCCCCGGGGACGGGCGCCTGGGACATCGCGTGGGTGCGCTCATGGGCCGAGTCGGCGGCGACGGCCGCCGGGCCGGTGATCCCGGCCAGAAGAAGGGCGCAGAGCGCGGTGGACGCGAGACGCCGTGCGGGCAGAGCACGCATGGGTGTTCCTTTCGATGCGCATGGGACGTGCTGCCCACCGTGGAATCACCCGCGTCGGCCTGCAACCGCTCGACCGCCCACCGTCACCGATCGCCTTCCGTGCCGTCGGCATCGCCCCTGATGAGGTGCCCTGCCAAGGCCGCCTCGCCCCTTCCGCCCCGGCTCCGGCCGTTCGAGGGAACGCCCGAGCGGGACACGCGCGGGAACCGTGCCCGGACGCACGAACCGGCCGGGGGGGGGGCGCGGGCGGGGCGGGGCGCGGGCGGCGGGGGGGGTCGGGAC
>NZ_JBHXSK010000078.1:0-41887 GCF_042716195.1 Streptomyces sp. NPDC058683 | reverse complement strand
TCGGCGAACAGGCCGCCGCGGTGTTCGCGCAGCGAGGCCTGGATCAGCCGCAGGTCGGCGAGGAGCTCTGCGGTGCCCAGGTAGTCCCGGCCCGGCTGGTGCGGGGTGTCGGTGGCCAGGCGCTGCTTGGTGTTGACCAGCTTCTGCCGGATGCAGGTGGCCTTGAGGCGGTAGGGCTCCTCGGCGTTGAGGCGCTTGTAGCGGGGGCTGATCTCCGGCAGCAGCTCCAGGTCGGCGCGCAGGGACTCCAGGAGTTCCTGGGTCGCGCCGGTGTAGCGGATGGAGTTGGAGAGGAAGCCGCGGAGTTCGTCGATCATCTCCAGGGCGTCGTTGATGCCGTGTTCGTGCTGGAGGATGAGGACGTCCCAGGTGACCTGGGGGGTGACGTTGGGGTTGCCGTCGCGGTCGCCGCCGATCCAGGTGCCGAAGGTGAGGGGGCGGGTGTCGTCGGGGAGCTTGACGCCGACCCGCTCCAGCTCGGCGGTGAGGTCCTCCAGGACGTCGCCGACGGCGTCGGCGTGCAGCTCGTCGAGGTAGTAGATGGCGTTGCGGGCCTCGTCGGCCGGCTCCGGGCGCACGACACGCAGCTCGTCGGTCTGCCAGACCAGGTCGATGTTCTCGGCGAGGCGGGTGTCGGTGCGGCGGCGGTCCGACTCGATGACCGGGGTGTCCAGGAGCGCGGCGATACGCCGGAGCTTGTTCAGGACCGAGCGGCGCGCGGCCTCGGTGGGGTGCGCCGTGAACACCGGACGGACGTTGAGGTTCTGCACGGTCTCGCGCAGGTGGTCGGCGTCGGCGTCCTTGAGCCGGTCGGCGGTGCGGGCGAGGAGACCGCCCTCGGCGGCACGGCGGGCCCGCAGCTCGCGGCCGCGGTGGACCTGCTCGGTGACGTTGGCGAGGTGGAAGTAGGTGGAGAAGGCGCGGACCAGCTTGGCGGCGGTCTCCAGTTCCGTGCCACGCAGCAGTTCGGCGGCGGCCTCGCCGTCCTCACGGGTGAGACGGCGGACCCTCTCGACGAGGTCCAGCAGCTCGGGACCCTCCTGCCGGACGAGGGTCTCGCCGAGAAGGTCACCCAGCCGGCGGATGTCGGCGCGCAGCTCACTGCTGGTCGTGGTGGTCTGGTCGTCGGCACTGCTCACAGGTGCGGCTCCTTGCAGTGTTGAAGCTCGTCTGGAGGGGACCCGTCCGTCGGCCCGGGCGGCAGGCGGGGCCTGTCCGCATACGGGCCTGACATCCGGGAAGGAAACAGAGCGGACCGCGCTGTCCGACCGACTCCAAGGATAGGTGTCCATGAGGACGCGCAGGCCATGGGGCTCTTGCCGTGAGACGCCCCGCTGCCATACTTACGTCGCCGTAGGTTACGGAACCGTAGGGAAGAACCCGTATCGTCCCGTCCGGTCGCCGCGGATCGGCACCTGTCTCAACCCTCGACCCCCCAGGGGACGCGCATGACCTCCTCTAGTTCCGATGTGATCGAAGACGCCCACAAGCCGGGCGGCGCTCCGGTTTCGTCCGCCACGCTGGGCGGCGAGCGGAAGGGCTCGCTGGAGCAGCTCACCCTGCTGCTGTTCATCGTCGTGCCGTTCCTCGCGCTGCTGGCGGCGGTGCCGCTGGCGTGGGGGTGGGGGGGCGTGAGCTGGCTCGACCTGGGCCTGCTGGTGTTCTTCTACTATCTGGGCTGCCACGGCGTGACGATCGGTTACCACCGCTATTTCACCCACGGTTCCTTCAAGGCGAAGCGGCCGCTCAGGATCGCGCTGGCGGTCGCGGGCTCGATGGCGGTGGAGGGGCCCCTGGTGCGCTGGGTGGCCGATCACCGCAAGCACCACAAGTTCTCCGACGCGGAGGGCGACCCGCATTCGCCGTGGCGGTACGGGGAGACCGTGCCGGCGTTGCTCAAGGGCCTGTGGTGGGCGCACATCGCCTGGATGTTCGACGAGGAGCGGACCCCGCAGGACAAGTACGCGCCGGACCTGGTCAGGGACCCGGCGATCCGGGCGATCTCCCGCCAGTTCATCTACTGGACGGTGCTCTCGCTGGCGCTGCCGCCGCTGATCGGCGGTCTGGTGACCATGTCCTGGTGGGGCGCGTTCACCGCGTTCTTCTGGGGTTCACTCGTCCGGGTGGCGCTGCTGCACCACGTGACCTGGTCGATCAACTCGATCTGCCACGCCGTGGGGAAGCGGCCGTTCAAGTCGCGGGACAGGTCGGGCAACGTGTGGTGGCTGGCGGTCCTGTCCTGCGGCGAGTCCTGGCACAACCTGCACCACGCCGACCCGACCTCGGCCCGGCACGGGGTGGAGCGCGGCCAGCTGGACTCGTCGGCGCGGATCATCCGCTGGTGCGAGCAACTGGGCTGGGCGTACGACGTGCGGTGGCCATCACGCTCACGTATCGATTCGCGCCGTGACACCGGGGAAGGCGGCTCCCGACGAGGGGCGGAGACCGCCGAGGCGGCATGATTGACGCCGTGGCGACCGACTCCAGCACCCCCAGTCCCGAAAAGCCGCGGCGGGCACGTCGCACCCGGATGACCGGTGCGGAGCGTCGCCAGCAACTGCTGGAGATCGGTCGCACCCTCTTCGCCGCGAAGGGATTCGAGGGCACCTCGGTGGAGGAGATCGCGGCGAAGGCCGGGGTCTCCAAGCCGGTGGTGTACGAGCACTTCGGCGGCAAGGAGGGGCTGTACGCGGTGGTGGTCGACCGGGAGATGCGCCGGTTGCTGGACATGGTGACCGGCTCCCTCACCGCCGGGCATCCGCGTGAGCTGTGCGAGCAGGCCGCGTTCGCCCTGCTCGACTACATCGAGGAGTACACGGACGGGTTCCGGATCCTGGTCCGGGACTCCCCCATCCCGCAGTCCACGGGTTCCTTCGCGTCCCTCATCTCGGACATCGCCACCCAGGTGGAGGACATCCTCGGGCGCGAGTTCAAGTCGCGCGGCTTCGACCCCAAGCTTGCGCCGCTGTACGCGCAGGCGCTGGTGGGCATGGTGGCGCTGACCGGCCAGTGGTGGCTGGACGTGCGCCGTCCGAAGAAGGCGGAGGTCGCCGCCCACCTGGTCAATCTGGCCTGGCACGGCCTGGACGGCCTGGAGCAGAAGCCGCGGCTGATAGGGCACCGCAAGGCGTGAGACCGCCCCGCCGGGCCCTGGAAGACCTCCTCAGTGCTTGAAGATGTCCTTGGTCTTCCTCAGTGCTTGAAGATGTCCTTGGTCTTCTCCTTGGCCTGGCGGGCGTCGCCCTTGGCCTTCTCGGCGCGGCCTGCCATCTCCATCGACCGATCGCCCGTCGCGCGCCCGCCGATCTCCATGGCCTTGCCCTTGAGCTGTTCCTTCTTGGCCTTGGCCTTCTGCTCTCGTGCCACCGTCGATCACCCCTGACGGGTTCGTAGCCGGCTGTCGCCCCACCGGGTAACCGTGACCGGGCCGGGGCAAACGGCGGCTCAGCGGACCGGTTCCAGGAACTCCAGACGGTTGCCGACGGGGTCCTCGCAGTAGAAGCGGCGGTGGCCGGGGAGGTCTCCGTCCCAGGCGACGGGCGTGCCGTGGGCGGTGAGCCGGGCCGCGTACGTCTCGATGCCCGTCACCAGCAGGCCCGGGTGGGCCTGCCTGGCCGGCCGGAACGCCTGCTCGATCCCCACGTGCAGATGGATCTCGCCGGCCCGGAACCAGCAGCCGCCGCGCGCCGCGAGCACGGGCGGTTTGGGGACCTCCGTCATGCCGAGGGTGTCCACGTAGAACGTGCGCAGCCGGTCCTCGGAGCCGGGCGGGGCGGCGAGCTGGACGTGGTCGAGGGCGGCGAGCATCAGCTCTCCTCCTTGCGGGCGACGGCGAAGATGCGCCGGAACGGGAACGGGGTGCCGTGCGGGCCGGCCGGGTAGGCCTCGCGCAGTGCGGCCCGGTACTCGGCGAGGAAGGCGTCGCGGGCCCCGGGATCGTCGGCGAGGGCGGTGAGGACCGGGCGCAGTCCGGTGCCCTTCACCCAGTCGAGGACCGGGTCCTCGCCGGTCAGCAGATGGATGTACGTCGTCTCCCAGACGTCGGCGGCGCAGCCGAGCCCGGTCAGCCGCTCCAGGTAGGCCTCGGGGGTGAGGACGGCGTCGTCGTGGCGGAGGGCCTCGGCGAGGCGGCCCCGCCAGCGGGGGGACTCGGCGAGGGTGCGCATGAGCCGGTGGCTGGGGGCGGTGAAGTTGCCGGGGACCTGGAAGGCGAAGGTGCCGCCGGGGGCGAGGGCGGCGATCCAGTCGGCGAACCGCCCGGCGTGCCCGGGGACCCACTGGAACGTGGCGTTGCTGACGATCAGGTCGTACGGCCGCTCGGGCGCCCAGGTACGGACGTCGGCGTGGGAGAAGTCCAGGCGGCCGCCGCCGGCCGTGGGGCCCGCGTACTCCACGAGTGCCTTGTCGAGCATCTCGGGCGAGTTGTCGTAGCCGGTGATGCGGGCGGTGGGCCAGCGTTCGGCGAGCACGGCGGTCATGTTGCCGGGGCCGCAGCCGAGATCGGCGACGGCCGGGGGTTCGCCGGGGAGTGCGGGGATCCGGGCGAGGAGGTCGGCGAAGGGGCGGGCGCGGTGGCCGGCGTGGCGGAGGTACTGGGCGGGGTCCCAGGCGGGAGTCGTCATGGGTTCCACCTTCCCCGCCTCGATATCTCGATGTCAAGAAGCTCGACATCAAGAGACTTCACGTCGACACAACCACTACACTGATCGCCATGGAGGACGAGGTCGATCGGCTGGTGGCTGCGTGGCGCCGGGAGCGCCCGGACCTCGACGTGGAACCGCTTGAGGTGCTCAGCCGGGTGAGCCGACTGGCCCGGCACCTGGACCGGGCGCGTCGGCTGGCCTTCGCGGAGCACAGCCTGGAGCCCTGGGAGTTCGACGTGCTGACGGCGCTCCGGCGCGCGGGGACGCCGTACCAGCTCTCCCCCGGGCAGTTGCTGACCCAGACCCTGGTGACGTCGGGGACGATGACCAACCGGATCGACCGGCTGACCAAGAAGGGCCTGGTGGAGCGGCTGCCGGACCCGAGCGACCGGCGGGGCGTGCTGGTGCGGCTGACCGAGGAGGGCCAGGACCGCGCGGACCAGGCCCTGGCCGGACTCCTCGACCAGGAACGGGCGATCCTCGCCGAACTCTCCCGCGCCCAGCGCGGCGAACTCGCCGGTCTGCTGCGCCAGTTGACCGCCCCGTTCGACAACATCCCCGGCTAGGCGCTCCGCTGGAAGAGCCGCAGCAGGCCGTCGGTCGGCTGCGGCGGCGTCGCGGCTGGTCGCACAGTTCCTCCCCCAGCCTTCGGCCGGGGGGTACCCCCAGCGCCCCTTCGGGGCGCCGGTCAGGCGCTGCTGCTCTCCTCCGGCATGATCCGCCCGGCCGGCGCCAGGTCGACCGGCCCCACTCCGGCCCGGCGCGCGAGCGCGACGGCGGCCAGCGTGGAGTGCACGCCCAGTTTGCCGAGCACGTTCTGCATATGGGTGCGGACGGTGTGCGGGGACAGGAACAGGCGCTCGGCGACCGCCTTGCGCCCCAGGCCCGCCACCATGCACCGGAGCACTTCCCGCTCCCTCGGCGTGAGGGACTCCACGAGCCGTTCGCTCTCGGTGCGGTGCTTGCGCGCGGCCGTCAACTCCCGCAGGACCCCGGTCAGCAGGGCGGGCGGCAGATGGGTCTCGTCGCGCAGCACCCCCCGGATGACGTTCAGCAGCCGGGACAGCGAGCAGTCCTTGGCGACCCAGCCGCAGGCGCCGGCCTGCAGGGCCAGGGCCGCGCGCCGCGGGTCGTCCTTCTCGGCGAGCACGACGACACGGACGGCGGGGTGGGCCGAGCGGACCCCGGTGACCAGGGATATCCCGTCGACCAGCCCCTCCTCGTTGCCCTCCTGCACCGGTACGGCCGGGCGGCCGCCGGGCAGTTGGCCGCCCAGATCGGCATCGACGAGCAGCACGTCGTAGCGGCGGCCCTCGGCGACCGCGCGCTCCAGGCAGCGCAGTGCCGCCGGACCGCTGCCGGCCGCGGACACGTCGACGTCGGGCTCGGCCGCCAGAGCCGCGGCGAGCGACTCGGCGAAGATACGGTGGTCGTCGACGACCAGAACTCGGATGCGAACCACAAAACCCCCTTCCCCAAGCTCTTCACGAGCAGGGGATACCCCAAGATGCTCAGAACGACGGGTCACGCGGGCACGACACCCGTGGGAGGACGGAACCGCACGGCCGCCGCCGTGCCTGAACTGCTACCCCCACCGCGGGTGTCGTACCCGACTTGTCTCGCCCCCTGATCAGCACCGGCCCCCACCGGTACCGCTCCTCAGGGTACGGAAGGGGGGCGGCAGCGGAAGGCAATTTGCAGAACTGCCCGGCCGACGCGTTTATGGTGTGCCGCATGTTTCGTATTGAGACGGAAGTCGACAAAGAACGGCGGAAACTGCTCCACGCGCGGCTGCGGGAAACCAACATCGCGGCCTCCCCGGTCCTCGCGGCCCTGCGCGGGACCCCCGACGAACACCAAGTGCCGCTGCACGTCTGGGCGATGGACGACGGTTCGGGCGAACTGGCGGGCGGTCTGGTGGGGCACACCTGGGCGACCTGGCTGCACGTCACCTATCTGTGGGTGGACGCCCGCCATCGCGGCACGGGGCTGGGCGGCCGGCTGCTGTCCGAGGCGGAGCGCATCGCCCACCAGGACCGCGCCTGCGCCGCCGCCCGCCTGGAGACCTGGGACTTCCAGGCGCCGGACTTCTACCGGAAGCAGGGCTACGAGGTGGTGTGCGTGGTCCCCGACTATCCGCCGGGGATCACGGAGTACACCCTCACCAAGCGGCTGGGCTGATCCTCAGCTCTCCCGGCGGGCGCCCGCCGACGGCACCGCCTCGAACGTCCGGGGCGCCTTGAACCCGGCCGCCGCGAAGGCCTCTTCGACCGCCTTGGTGATCGTGTCGACGTCGGACGCCTCCGCGAGGACGATCGCCGAGCCGCCGAAGCCGCCGCCGGTCATCCGGGCGCCCAGGGCGCCGGTGGCGAGGGCGGTGTCGACGACCAGGTCCAGCTCCGGGCAGGAGATCCGGAAGTCGTCGCGCAGCGAGGCGTGGCCCTCGGTGAGGACCGGGCCGATGGCACGGGTGTCGCCGGCCTCCAGCAGGGCGACGACGCGTTCGACGCGGTGGTCCTCGGTGACGACGTGCCGGACCAGGCGCCGTACCTCCTCCTCGTCGCCCAGCCGGTCGAGCGCCGCGTCGAGGTCGTCGTAGGCGACGTCCCGCAGCGCGTCCACGCCCAGCAGGGCCGCGCCCTTCTCGCAGCCGGCCCGGCGCTTGCCGTACTCGCCGCCGCTGTGGGCGTGCTTGACCTGGGTGTCGACGACCAGCAGCCGCATGCCCTCGGCCGCGAGGTCGAAGGGGATCTGCTTCTGCGAGAGGTCGCGGGTGTCCAGGAACAGGGCGTGGCCGTGCTCGCAGCAGGCGGACGCCGTCTGGTCCATGATGCCGGTCGGCGCCCCGACGTAGATGTTCTCCGCGCGCTGGCACAGGCGGGCCAGCTGCCAGCGGGCCAGGCCCAGTTGGTGCAGGTCGTCGAGGGCGAGGGCGATCACCACCTCCAGGGCCGCGGAGGAGGACAGGCCGGCGCCCGTGGGGACCGTGGAGGACAGGTGCACGTCGGCGCCGGTGACCGGGTGGCCGGCCTCGCGCAGCGCCCAGACCACGCCCGCCGGGTACGCCGTCCATTCCTGGTCGGTGCCGGGTTCCAGGGCGTCGAGGGAGAGTTCGACGACCCCGCCCTCGATGTCCGAGGAGTGCAGGCGCAGCACGCCGTCGGTGCGGCGCGAGACCGCGGCCGTCGTCACGTGCGGCAGCGCGAACGGCATCACGAAGCCGTCGTTGTAGTCGGTGTGCTCACCGATCAGGTTGACCCGGCCCGGCGCCGACCAGACCCCTTCGGGCTCGGTTCCGTAGAGCTCCGTGAAACCGTCCCGGACCTGCTGTGCCCCCACTACTGCTCCCTCGATACGTGCTGCGCGAACTCCCAGGCGTCCGCGACGATGCCCGCGAGGTCCGCGCGGGTCGGGTTCCAGCCCAGCTTCTCGCGGGCGGTGGCCGCCGAGGCGACCAGGACGGCCGGGTCGCCGCCCCGGCGCGGGGCCACGACCTCGGGGATCGGGTGGCCGGTGACCTGGCGGACGGTCTCGATGACCTCGCGGACCGAGAAGCCCTCGCCGTTGCCGAGGTTGCAGATCAGGTGCTCGCCGGGCCGTGCGGCCGTCAGGGCCAGCAGGTGGGCGTCGGCCAGGTCCGCGACGTGGATGTAGTCGCGGACGCAGGTGCCGTCGGACGTCGGGTAGTCGTCGCCGAAGACCGAGACGGCCTCGCGGCGGCCCTGGGCGACCTGGAGGACCAGCGGGATCAGGTGCGACTCGGGGTCGTGGCGCTCGCCCTGGATGCCGTAGGCGCCGGCCACGTTGAAGTAGCGCAGGGAGACCGCGCCCAGGCCGTGGGCGGCGGCCTCGCCGGTGATCATGTGGTCGACGGCGAGCTTGGTGGCACCGTACGGGCTGGTCGGCTTCGTCGGGGCGGTCTCGACGATCGGGACCTGCTCCGGCTCGCCGTAGGTGGCCGCCGTGGAGGAGAAGACGAGCTTGCGGACGCCGGCCTCGCGCATCGCGGCGAGCAGCGCCATGGTGCCGCCGACGTTGTTGTCCCAGTACTTCTCGGGCTGCTCGACCGACTCGCCGACCTTGGAGAACGCGGCGAAGTGCAGCACCGCGTCGTAGGAGGCGTCGAGCCACTTCGCGGCGTCGCGGATGTCGCCCTCGACGAAGGCGGCGCCCGCCGGGACGGCCTCCCGGAAGCCCGTGGACAGGTTGTCGAGGACGGTGACCTCGTGGCCCGCCTCCAGCAGGTGCTGGGCCACCACGCTGCCGACGTAACCCGCTCCGCCCGTCACCAGGTACTTCATCAACTCGCTACCTCTCGCAGTCGCTCGGCCGCGCGCTCCGGCGGCACGTCGTTGATGAACACGTTCATGCCGGATTCGGAACCCGCGAGAAACTTCAGCTTGCCGGACGTTCGGCGGATGGTGAAAAGCTCCAGGTGGAGCGCGAAGTCGTCGCGCGTGACCCCCTCGAACTCCTCCAGCGTCCCGAACGGCGCCTGGTGCCAGGCGGCGATGTAGGGCGTGGGAGGTTCACCCTCACCGAAGATACGGTCGAAGCGCCTCAAGAGTTCCAGATAAACCTGGGGGAACTCTGAGCGTGCCGCCTCGTCCAGTCCGAGCAGGTCGGGGACCCGGCGCTTCGGGTACAGGTGGACCTCGTAGGGCCAGTGTGCCGCGTACGGCACGAAGGCGGCCCAGTGTTCACCCTCAAGAACGACCCGCTCGTCGGCGAGTTCACGCTCCAGCACGGCGTCGAAGAGGTTCTCTCCGCCGGTCGCCTCCTTGTGCGCGGCGAGTGACCGCAGCATCAGGGCGGTGCGCGGGGTGGTGAAGGGATAGGCGTAGATCTGGCCGTGCGGGTGACCGAGCGTCACGCCGATCTCCTCGCCGCGGTTCTCGAAGCAGAACACCTGCTGGACGGAGGGGAGATGCGACAGCTCCGAGGTCCGGTCGGTCCACGCGTCGAGGACGAGACGCGCCTGCTCGCCGGTCAGGCTCGCGAAGGACGCGTCGTGGTCCGAGGTGAAGCAGACCACCTCGCAGCGCCCGGAGTCGCCGGCCAGCGAGGGGAAACGGTTCTCGAAGACCACCACGTCGTACGACGAGTCCGGGATCTCGCTCAGCCGGTCGCCCTTGGTCGGGCACAGCGGGCACTGGTCGGCCGGCGGGTGGTAGGTGCGGCCCTGCCGGTGCGAGGCGATGGCGACCTGGTCGCCGAGCAGCGGGTCACGGCGGATCTCGGAGGTGGTGTGCGTCCGCTCCAGCGGCCGACGGTCCACCGCGTCCCGCACGGTGTCGTCCCGCAGGTCGTAGTAGATGAGCTCGCGACCGTCGGCCAGCCGGGTCGAGGTCTTCTTCACTGCGGACTCCCGAAAATCGAGCGTTGTTCGAGTCAGCCAACCACCAAACAGAACCGAACACACCAAAACACAACTCACCAGGTGAGTCAACATCGCAATCAATCAAGGTGAGACAACGAAAGTGTTGAATTACTGGGTGCAGAACCCCACCAATGCCCCCGTATCCCCCACATACCTCGCGGAGGAGCTACGGCTCCCCACCAACGGCCTCGACTACGCGATCCTCGCGATCTACTTCGTGGTCGTCCTGGGCATCGGCTTCGCGGCCCGCCGCTCGGTGAAGACCAGCCTCGACTTCTTCCTCTCCGGGCGCTCGCTGCCCGCGTGGATCACCGGGCTCGCGTTCATCTCGGCGAACCTGGCCGCCACCGAGATCCTCGGCATGGCCGCCAACAGCGCGCAGTACGGCGCGTACACCGTGCACTGGTACTGGATCGGCGCGATTCCGGCCATGGTCTTCCTCGGCCTGGTGATGATGCCCTTCTACTACGGGAGCAAGGTCCGCTCGGTCCCCGAGATGCTGCTGCTGCGCTTCGACAGAGCCGCACACCTGCTGAGTTCGATCCTGTTCGCCTTCGCCGCCATCCTCATCGCGGGCGTCAACCTGTACGCCCTCGCGATCGTCGTGGAGGCACTGCTGGGCTGGCCGCAGTGGGTGGCGATCGTGGTGGCCGGCGCGTTCGTGCTGGCGTACATCACCCTCGGCGGCCTCTCCTCGGCCATCTACAACGAGGTGCTCCAGTTCTTCGTGATCCTGGCCGCCCTCATCCCGCTGTCCGTGCTCGGCCTGAAGAAGGCCGGCGGCTGGGACGGCCTGGTCGACAAGCTCGACGCCACCCACGGCCACAACTTCACCACCGCCTGGGGCGGCACCGGCATCGGCAGCGTCAACCCGCTCGGCGCGAACTGGCTGACCATCGTCCTCGGCCTCGGCTTCGTCCTCTCCTTCGGCTACTGGACGACCAACTTCGCCGAGGTCCAGCGCGCCCTGTCGGCGAAGAACCTCTCCGCCGCCCAGCGCACCCCGCTGATCGCCGCGTACCCGAAGATCTTCATCGTCTTCCTGGTGATGATCCCGGGCCTGGTCGCCGCCGCGCTGGTGCCGGACATCGGCACGTCCGGTTCCGGTCTCCAGTACAACGACGCGATCCCGTACCTGATGTCCCAGCTGCTGCCCAACGGCGTCCTCGGCATCGCGGTCACCGGTCTGCTCGCGGCCTTCATGGCCGGCATGGCCGCCAACGTGTCGTCCTTCAACACCGTGTTCACGACGGACATCTGGGCGAAGTACGTGGTGCGGGGCCGCGAGGACGGCTACTACGTGCGCTTCGGCCGCCTCATCACCGCGATCGGCGTGGCCGCGTCCGTCGGTACGGCGTTCCTGGCGTCGTCGTTCTCGAACATCATGAGCTACCTCCAGACGCTGTTCTCCTTCTTCAACGTGCCGATGTTCGTCGTCTTCATCGTCGGCATGTTCTGGAAGCGTGCCTCGGCGAAGTCCGGCTTCTGGGGGCTGCTCGCGGGGACGGTGACCGCGATGGTCAACTACTTCGTCCTCTACAAGAAGGACATCATCTCCATCCCCACGGACCAGGGCGCCAACTTCGTCTCCGCGATCGCCGGCTTCGTCGCCGGCGCGGTGGTGATGGTGATCGTCTCCCTGTTCACCGCGCCCAAGCCGGAGGCGGAACTGGCCGGCCTGGTCTACGGCACGCGCTCCCCCGGCATGACCGAGGCGCCCGCCGCGGGCGACGACGCCTGGTACCGGCGGCCGGCGCTGCTGGGCTGGGGTGCGGTCGTCCTCGCCGCCCTGTGCTACATCCCGTTCTCGTTCTGACCCCGGCCGCGGGAGAATGGAGAGACCATGACCGACGACTCCGGGCACTCCGGATTCCACTACTCCGAGCAGGACGTCCAGCGGGAGGTCACCGAGCTGGAGAGCAGGTCCACGACCGCCGCGCGCATCTTCGACCTGCGCCGGATCATCGGCGGCCTGTTCGTGCTGTACGGGATCATCGTCACGATCACCGGGATCACCGACTCGCAGGCCGAGATCGACAAGGCACAGGGGATCAACATCAACCTGTGGACCGGGATCGGGATGCTGCTGCTGGGCGTGTTCTTCCTGGTGTGGCTGTGGCTCCGGCCCACTCCGCCACCGGTGCCTCCGGCGACGGAGGCCGACGACTGATCGCGGTCCCGTCGGCTACATGTCCGGCCCTGCCGAATTGTTGAGCGGGCCTGCCCGGTCCAGGAGCCCTGTCCGTGCCGCCAGGGCCGCCGCCTCCAGCCTCGACCCCACCCCCAGCTTCATCAGCACCCTCTGGACATGGGTGCGGGCCGTGCTCGGGGCGATGCCCATGCCCGCGGCGATCAGGCGGGTGTCCTCGCCGTCGGCCACCCGGACCAGGACCTCGACCTCCCTGGGGGTGAGCATCTGGAGAAGGCGCTGACCCTCGTCGTCGGGCTGGGCGGCGGGGTTGAGCAGTTCGCCGAACGCGCCCTGGAGCAGCGCAGGGGCGACGGCGGCCTCCCCGGCCCGCGCCTTCATGATCGCCCGCTCGACGCCCTCTATCCGCTCGTCGTGCCGGACGTACCCGGAGGCGCCCGCCGCGAAGGCCGCAGCGATGCCCCGCGGGGACGGCACCGGGCCCAGCACGAGGACGGCGACCTGCGGCCGCTCCCGCTTGATCTTCACCACCGGGTCGAAGATCCCCGGCTCGGCCGGTGCCGCCGTGCCCAGCAGGCACACCTCGGGCGCGCGCGTGATCACCAGCTCCGCCGCACCCGCCGCCGGCGCCGCCGCCGCGAGCACCCGGTGGCCGCGCAGTTTCAGCGCCGAGGCCAGCGCCTCGGCGAGCAACCGGTGGTCGTCGACCACCATGAGCCGCACTCCCATAGAGCAACCCCCCAGTCCCCCCAATGGATGCCCCACTATGGATGCCCACTGGTCCGCGTGGACAGAGGGCCCCCCGGCACCTCGTCCTTCATGCCCCCGGAAGCTACACGCTTGTTCGACGTTGCGCTGCCCCTACTGATGAGAAGTGCCCCGGATCGGAGGAATCTCTGGCTTTTCTCGTATTCGCAGGTGAAGAGCGGGTGTGATGCGGTACGCGCCCGGCCCTGCCCCTGACCAGGGACGGGACCGGAATCACGGACCGGGTGATACGCGTGCTTCCGCTTGACGAACCGTCAGCCACCCGCACCGAACGCGGTGACCAGGTATTCCTTGGCCGACACCGACGAACCGGCGGCGTGGGCGTACACCGCGGACAGGTACAGGTGCCCCTGAGAGTAGAGGACCTCCCCGTACGCCGGGGACATGGCGGTCTCCACGGCCCTGACCGCCGCGGTCGCCGGGTTCTCCAGCAGCTTCGTCTCGCTGAACGAACCGCCGTCGATACTGACGATCTGACCGCCCTTGCCGTACGGCGGATCCTTGTACGCGATCACATTCGGACCGTCCATGCGCAGCGGTGTGATCGTGTAGTTGTCGCCGGCGTCGGCGCGCTGGCCGGTCTGCTTGCCGGTGGCCAGGTCGAAGGCGACGATCTCGTTGGTCTTCGCCAGGCCCCCGCCGCCGTCGTGCGCCTCGGTCGCCAGGTACAGCCGGTCGTTGCCGACCACCACTCCCTGGCACTTCTCCAGCTGGTAGATGCCGTCGCAGCGGGCCGCGTACGAGCCGCCCGGCGTGGAGATACGGGTGCGCAGCTGCCCGGTTTTGTTGTCGATGGAGAAGACGTCCGAGAAGCCGCTGCCGTCGCCCGCGCTGTCGTTGACGTCGGCGGCCACGACCAGGGGGTCGGTCGACACGACGCTGGCGTAGGCGATGCCCGAGGTCATCTCGTACTCGGAGTCCACCTTGCCGGAGACCGGGTCGATGGTCTGGATGTGCAGCTGGGCGGTGGAGCCGCTGCCGCACCTGCGGACCGCGACCAGTTCGGCGCCGCCGCCGTAACCGGCGTCGTAGCAGGTGTCGGTCGGCTTCGGCTGCCAGCGGACCGTGCCGGAGGCGAGGTCGAAGGCGGCACCGCCACTGGTGCCGCCGACCGCGACCGTCTGCTGGGCGACCGTCACGTTATTGAAGTTGATCGGTACGTCACCGGACTTGATCGTCTTCGTCCACAGCCTTTTACCGGCGTTCAGATCGATCGCGGCGACCTGGGTGCAGCCGGCCGTGGAGCCCTTGGGGGGCATTTTCGGCTGGAAGACGACGGCCGTCCTGCCGTCCGTACTGACGTGCCCGGTGGCGTAGCAGACCGGGCCGGGCAGCGGGACGGTCCACAGCCTGGCGCCCGAGTCGGGCTCGTAGCCGACGATCCGGGCGACGCCGGTCTTCGCGTACACCTTGTCGGTGAGCCAGGAACCGGCGGTGACCGTGGTGTCGTTCGCCGTGGGCAGCGGGACCTGGAAGAGGACCCTGGAGGCCGGGTCCGCGGGCACCTTCTCGCTGCCCTTGCCTCCTCCCTTGCCGCCGGTGTCGCCCGCGCCGCCGGTGCTGGAGCCGGCGGTGTCGTCCTTCTTGCCGTCGGCGTCGGAGGACTTGGAGTACCAGATGCCACCGCCGACGATCAGCGCGATCACGACGACCGCGGCGACGACGATGAACAGCGTGGCGTTGTTCCTGCCGGGGGTGGGGGCGGAGGTGGGGGTGGGGGTGGGGCTGCTCGGCCGGCCGCCCGGGTAGCCGTAACCGGGTTGCTGGGCGTAGGGGTTGGCGGGGGTGGGGGTGGGGGGCTGCTGGGTGTACGGGTTCGCGGCCGGGGGCTGGGCGGGGTAGCCGTAGCCGGGCTGGGGGGCCGGGGGTACGGGTGGCTGCGGCGGGCCGGCGGGGGCGCCGAAACCGGGCTGCTGCGCGGGCTGGTCGGGCGGTGGCGGAGGCGGCTGGGTCATGACGGGGTACCTCTGGGGACGGCGCGGGAGACGGCTCGGGACGGCGCGTGGGCCGACTGGGGACGGCGCGTGGGCCGGCGCTGGCGGCCGGGGCGGCAGACGGTCGGCGGTCGGCAGGTGAGGGGCCGGCGGCCGGCGCGGGCTGCTGGGCGGGGCCGGGCGGAGTGAGGCGGGGCCGCTCAGTTGCCGAAGGCCATCATCAGCTTCTCCTTCGCGTCGTCGCTGCCGGACAGCCGCGTGGACGAGAGGTAGAAGCGCCCGTCGATCCAGTCGACCGCGCCGTCGTAGAAGCCGTCCTCGATGTCGGCGGTGTGCTGCGGGTTCTGCAGCAGCTTGGTGGTGGTGTGGGCGGAGCCGGCGGTCGGGATCGACACGACCTGGCCGCCCGAGTCGTACGACGGCCGTACATACGCGACGAGTTTGCCGCCCTCGACCTTGACCGGGTACATCGACTCGTCCGTCGGGGACTTCGTGCGCCACTTCGCCTTGCCGTCGACGAGGCTGATCGCGACGATCTCGTTGGCGCCGCTGTTCGTGTCCGTCGGCAGATAGAGGGTGTTCGCGTCGGCGGCGACGCCCTGGCAGCCCTGGAGGTCACGGGCGAGGACCGCCCAGCCGCACTCGGGGGCGAACTTCTCGTCGACCTTCACCTCGGACCGGAACGTGCCCTTGGCGTCCAGGGTCGAGATGTTCCAGGCCTTCTTCTCCTCGTTGGTCATGTAGACCACGAGCGGGTCGACGGAGTAGGTCCGCTGGACCGTCCAGCCCTTCTTGAGCGGCCGGGTCCACCTGACCGCGCCGGTGGCCGGCTCCAGCTCCGAGATCTCGTCGTGCTCGTTACTGCCGCCGACCCCGCAGGAGGCCACCTCGACCAGCCGGTTCGTGCCGCCCGCGAACGCCGTCGGGAAGCAGGACGCGCCGTACTTCTTCTTGTCGTACAGCTTGTCGCCGCTGCCGAGGTCGTACGCCGTGCCCGACTGGGAACGGCCCACCATCACTGTCTTTCCGCTGATCGTCAGCTCGATGCTGATCGCGGTGTCGAACAGGCCGCCGTCGGCGACGGTCGCGGTCCACCCCTTGTGGCCCGTGTCGAGATCGATCTCCTGCAACCGGTTGCACTTGGCCCGGTCGCTGGTGCCGTTCATGTACGCCACGACGACCTTGCCGTCGGCCGACTGGTCCGGGGTCACCGCGCAGATCTTCTGCGGGAACGTGATCGGGTCCCAGGCCGGGTCCCCACTGCCCACTTCGTAGGCGAAGACCTGCTTGTACGCCGCCTTCACCGCCGTCTTCCCGGTGATCCACATGCCGGGTGCGTCGGCGCCGGACGCCGGGGCGTCGGGTGCCGGCTTGTACCAGAGCACCTTGGCCTCGCCGGACTTGCGGCCCTCGTTGAGGTTCTCCGGGTCCGTGCCGCCGTCGCCGCTGCCGTCCCCCGGGTCGGCCGGGGTGTCGGTGCCGGAGGCCTTGGGGTCGTCGGACTGCTGGGCGACCGGCTTCTTGCCGTCGTCCCCGCCACCGGTCACGGCGTACACGGTGCCGCCGACGACCAGCAGCCCCGCCACGGCCGCCGCGACGATCAGCCCGGGCTTCCCCCTGAACGGCCCGCGGCCCCCGCCACCGGGCGGCGGAGCGACGCCGGGTCCGCCCGGGTACTGCGGCGGATAGCCGTAACCCGGCTGGGGCGGCTGCCCGTACGGCCCCGGTTGCTGGGGCCCGCCGTAGGGGCCGGGCGGCTGGGCCTGGCCGTAAGGGCCGGGCTGCGCGTACGGTCCCGGCTGCTGCGGATGGCCGTAACCCGGCTGGGGCGGCTGGGCAGGAGGCGGGGGCGCGCCCTGGGGCGTGCCCTGGGGCGCGCCGAAACCGCCCTGTGCGGGCGGCTGTTGCGGGGCGCCGAAACCACCGCCCGGCGGCGGCTGGTCCTGCGGTGCTCCGAATCCGCCCTGCTGCGGCGGCTGACTGGGTGGCTGAGTCATCAGCGCCCTTCCCCCGTTACTGATTTTTAGCCACGCCCCGAGGCTCCCGACGGGTCTCAGGCCGTTCTCAGACTGCTCTCAGACGGACCTTTCTACCACTCGGGACCGACAGGCCACGGACCCTCAGCAACCCCTGTTCCCAAGGAAGAACCGCCCCGTGATGCCTCCGTTACGCGCCTTCACGCTCCCTTCACGGGGCGCACGCAAGGGGGTTGTGCGCGCCGTGCGGTGGCGCGCGTGCGCGGCCGATTCACGCCGGTGGGTGAGGGGCGGGCGCGCCGATGCGGGTCGCGCGCCGACCGGCACGGCGCACACGCCGGACTACACGCCCTCCAGCAGGGCGCGCACGCCGAGTTGCGCGCCGCCCAGCACCGCGCGCACGCCGTGCTACGCGTCCTCCGCCAGCTCCAGCCAGCGCATCTCCAGTTCCTCGCGCTCCCCGGCCAAGTCGCGCAGCTGGGTGTCGAGTTCGGCGACCTTGGCGAAGTCCGTGGCGTCCGCGGCGATCTGGTCGTGCAGCTTGGTCTCCTTCTCGGAGACGCGGTCCAGCTGACGCTCGATCTTCTGGAGTTCCTTCTTGGCGGCACGCTGGTCGGCGGCGCTCCGCTCGGCCGTGGGGGCCTTGGGGGCCACGGCGGTGGCGGCGGCGACCTCCTCCATGCGCTGACGCCGCTCCAGGTACTCGTCGATGCCGCGCGGCAGCATCCGCAGGGTGGCGTCGCCGAGGAGGGCGAAGACGCGGTCCGTGGTGCGCTCCACGAAGAACCGGTCGTGGGAGATGACGATCATCGAGCCGGGCCAGCCGTCGAGGACGTCCTCCAGCTGGGTGAGGGTCTCGATGTCGAGGTCGTTGGTGGGCTCGTCGAGGAAGAGGACGTTCGGCTCGTCCATGAGCAGCCGGAGAAGCTGGAGGCGGCGGCGCTCACCGCCGGAGAGGTCACCGACCGGCGTCCACTGCTTCTCCTTGTTGAAGCCGAACGTCTCGCACAGCTGCCCGGCGGTCATCTCGCGCCCCTTGCCGAGGTCGACGCGCTCGCGGACCCGCTGGACGGCCTCCAGGACCCGCAGGTTCGGGTCGAGTTCGGCGACCTCCTGGGAGAGGTAGGCGAGCTTGACGGTCCTGCCGACGGCGATCCGGCCGGCCGCCGGCTGCTCCTCGCCCTCGGTGCGCGCGGCCTCGGCCATGGCACGCAGCAGCGAGGTCTTGCCGGCGCCGTTGACACCGACCAGGCCGATGCGGTCGCCGGGCCCGAGCTGCCAGGTGACGTGCTTGAGCAGCACCTTGGGACCGGCCTGGACGGTCACGTCCTCCAGGTCGAACACGGTCTTGCCAAGCCGCGAGGAGGCGAACTTCATCAGCTCGGAGGTGTCGCGCGGCGGCGGCACGTCGGCGATCAGCTCGTTGGCGGCCTCGACCCGGAAGCGGGGCTTGGAGGTACGGGCGGGAGCGCCCCGGCGCAGCCAGGCGAGCTCCTTGCGGACCAGGTTCTGCCGCTTGGTCTCCTCGGTGGCCGCGATCCGCTCGCGTTCCGCGCGGGCGAAGACGTAGTCGGAGTAGCCGCCCTCGTACTCGAAGACGGCGCCGCGCTGCACGTCCCACATGCGGGTGCAGACCTGGTCGAGGAACCAGCGGTCGTGGGTGACGCACACCAGTGCCGAGCGGCGCTCCCGCAGGTGCTTGGCCAGCCAGGCGATGCCCTCGACGTCGAGGTGGTTGGTGGGCTCGTCGAGGACGAGCAGGTCCTGCTCCTCGATGAGCAGCTTGGCCAGCGCGATACGGCGCCGCTCACCGCCGGACAGCGGACCGATGACGGTGTCCAGGCCCTTGGGGAACCCCGGCAGGTCCAGGCCGCCGAAGAGGCCGGTGAGGACGTCCCTGACCTTCGCGTTGCCCGCCCACTCGTGGTCGGCCATGTCGCCGATGACCTCGTGCCGGACGGTGGCCGCCGGGTCGAGGGAGTCGTGCTGGGTGAGGACGCCGATGCGCAGTCCGCCGGAGTGCGTGACGCGCCCGGTGTCGGCCTCCTCCAGCTTGGCGAGCATCCGGATGAGGGTGGTCTTGCCGTCGCCGTTGCGGCCCACCACGCCGATGCGGTCGCCCTCCGACACGCCGAGCGAGACGCCGTCCAGCAGGGCACGGGTGCCGTAGACCTTGCTGACGTTCTCGACATTGACCAGGTTGACGGCCATTTCACTCCTGCGCAGGGGGACGGTCAGCCTCCCAGCGTAATGCGCGCGGGGAGGCCGTCCCGCCGCGAGCCGCATTCACCTGCGGGTCCAGGCCCCTGAAGCGGGCCACCACCTTGAATCAGCAGGGTCAGGGAGGCGTTGACGACGTACGTCACGGGCCGGCGTGCGCGCTGATGTCACGCCCCGGCGGGCGCGCCGATGTCGTGCGCCGTGGTGATCACTCGCGCGCCCGGCGCGGGCGCCGTCGCCGTGCGCACCGTGCGGCAGGTACCGGAGGCGAGGAGCGTCTCGGACACCTTCTCCGCCGACGCGGTGTCGCGGACGAGGAACGCCGTCGTGGGCCCGGAGCCGGAGACCAGCGCCGTGAGGGCACCGGCCGTGCGCCCCGCGTCGAGCGTCTCCGCGAGCTCCGGGAAGAGCGAGAGCGCGGCGGGCTGGAGGTCGTTGGAGACGGCGGCGGCTAGCGCGTCGGGGTCGCCCTTGGCGAGCGCGTCCAGGAGCTCGCGGGAGGCGACGGGCTCGGGGATGTCGAGGCCCTCGGCGAGCCGGTCGAACTCGCGGAAGACGGCCGGGGTGGACAGCCCGCGCCCGGCCATCGCGAACACCCAGTGGAAGGTGCCGCCGACCTCCAGGGCGGTGAGCCGTTCGCCGCGCCCGGTACCGAGGGCGGCGCCGCCGACCAGGCTGAAGGGCACGTCGCTGCCCAGATCGGCGCAGATGGCGAGGAGTTCGGCGCGCGAGGCGCCCGTGCGCCAGAGCTCGTTGCAGGCGAGCAGCGCGCCCGCCCCGTCCGCGCTCCCCCCGGCCATGCCGCCGGCGACCGGGATGTCCTTGGCGATGTGGATGTGCACGGCCGGGTCGATGCCCCGGCGCGCGGCGAGCGCGAGCGCGGCGCGCGCGGCGAGGTTGGTGCGGTCCAGCGGTACCTGATCGGCGTCCGTGCCCTCGCAGGTGACGCTCAGCTCGTCGGCGGGCGTGACCGTGACCTCGTCGTACAGGCCGACGGCGAGGAAGACGTTGGCGAGGTCGTGGAAGCCGTCGGGGCGGGCGGCGCCCACCGCGAGCTGGACGTTGACCTTGGCTGGGACGCGTACCGTGACGCTCACTTACCGGACTCCTCTGTCGGGGACGCGGCCCGCCGCGCGGCGGGCGTCTGGTGCTCGGTCCCCCGCGGGGACGCGGCCTCGGCGATCCGCGCGAACTCCTCCACCGTCAGCGACTCCCCGCGTGCCTGCGGCGAGACCCCGGCGGCGACGAGGGCCGTCTCGGCGGCCGCCGCGGACCCGGCCCAGCCGGCGAGCGCCGCCCGCAGGGTCTTGCGCCGCTGTGCGAACGCCGCGTCGACGACCGCGAAGACCTCGCGCTTCGACGCCGTCGTCTTCAGCGGCTCCGCGCGCCGGACGAGGGAGACGAGCCCGCTGTCGACGTTCGGGGCGGGCCAGAAGACGGTGCGCCCGATGGATCCGGCGCGCTTCACGTCGGCGTACCAGTTGGCCTTGACGGACGGCACGCCGTAGACCTTCGAACCGGGCGGGGCGGCGAGCCGGTCGGCGACTTCGGCCTGCACCATCACCAGCGTCCGCTCGATGCTCGGGAAGGTGTCGAGCATGTGGAGGAGGACGGGGACGGCGACGTTGTAGGGGAGATTCGCGACGAGCGCGGTGGGCGGGGGCCCGGGCAGTTCGGTGACGTGCATCGCGTCGGAGTGGACCAGCGCGAACCGGTCCGCGCGCGCCGGCATGCGCGCCGTGACCGTCGCGGGCAGCGCGCCCGCCAGGACGTCGTCGATCTCCACCGCGGTCACTCGGTCGGCGGCCTCGAGGAGCGCGAGGGTGAGGGACCCGAGTCCCGGGCCGACCTCGACGACGACGTCGTCCGGGCGGACCTCGGCGGTGCGGACGATACGGCGGACCGTGTTGGCGTCGATCACGAAGTTCTGGCCGCGCTGCTTGGTGGGGCGTACACCGAGCGCTGCCGCGAGTTCACGGATGTCGGCCGGGCCGAGGAGGGCGTCGGGGAGGGGGCTGCTCACGGGACAAGGGTACGGGCCGCCGGGATCCCGCCCGCCGGTCACCCGTGCAGCCGTGCCCCGCAGTGCGGCCAGGGGGTGGAGCCGCGTTTCGTGTAGAGCTTCTTCGCACGGAACGTCTGCTCCTCGGCCGACGCGTCCTGCGGGCGCCCGCTGCCGCCGAGGCTGTGCCAGGTGTGAGTGTCGAACTGGTACAGCCCGCCGTACGTCCCGGAGGCGTCCACCGCGCCCGGGCGGCCGCCGGACTCGCAGGCGGCGAGACCGTGCCAGTTCAGGCCGTCGGCGCCCTTCACGGAGTCCGGGTGCGGTTTGGTACCGACCTTCACGAGCTGCACGCGCGGCTCGCGGACCACCTCGGACGTCTCGCGGCGTGGCTTCTGCCGGACCCCGTTGACGGTTCGCAGGTGGTAGGTGACCCGGCGCAGCCCGGGCCGCCCGGCCCGCTCGACCACCTCGGTGCCCTTGAACACCGTGGGGTCCGCCGTCCGCCGCACCTCGAAGGGGATGGTCTCCTCGCGCACCTCCTTGCCGTCCGTGACGCGCAGCACGGTCACCGTCTGCCCGTCGCGCGGGAAGCCGGCCTGCGGCACGGAGGTGGTGTCCTGGCCGCGCAGGGTGACCCCGGCCTCCTCGACGGCCTCGCGGACGGTCGCGGCGTTGGTGCGGATGGTGCGGGTCCGGCCGTCCGCCAGGATCGTGACCGCGCGCTCGGTGCGTACGTCGAGCGCGAGCCCGGCGCGTCCGATGCTCTGGGAGCGCGAGGCCGACAGGTACGCGCCCTCGGCACGCACTCCCAGCTGGCTGAGCGCCCCGTCGACCGTGCGCGCCGTCGTCCACACCTCGCGCCGCTGGCCGTCCAGGGTGAGCCGCACGGGGCGGCCGTAGCGCACCGCGACCTCGTCGCCGCTGGCCAGCTCCGCGCCGGGGGCGGGCGCCACCACGTCGTGGGCGCCCACCCGCACCTCTTCGTCGGCGAGCAGTTCGGTCACGTCGTCCGCGAACGTGTGCAGGACGCGCGGCCTGCCGTCGACGGTCAGCTCGATGGCCTTGTCCTTGGCGAGGAACGCGGTGGTGCCGCCGGCGAGGAAGGCGACGACCAGCGCCTGGGGCAGCAGACGGCGCACGGCGGAATCCGGGCGCTGGGTGTACCGCGCTTTCCGCCGGCGCGCGGCACGCCGCCCCGTCACGGCGCCCACTCCCGGTTCACGCGCCCCGCTCTCCGGCACGCGCCCGCTCTGTCGCGGAAGCACCGGCTCACCCGGTTCACCCGCGTACGCCTGCGCCTGCGCGTGCCCCACCGGCGCGACCCGCGCCCCCGCCTCCGCCTCCGCCGCAACCTCGTACGCCGGCCGGTACGTGTCACCCCCGTAGGCGGCCACGCCGTATCCCTGCGTCACGGCGTCGTGCACGCCGGTCGCCACAGGCGCGTCGTAGGCGCCTTGTTCCCCGTGCGCGCCACCTCCACCGTGCGCCCCCGGCGCACCGTAGGGGTCGTACGCCTCAAACGTCTCGTACTGCGATGTGCTCACGCCGACACGCTCCAGAGGGCCAGACGGGTCCGGATCGGGCCCCCAGAACCTAGCGGAGCACTGGTCACTCTCCAAAGCGGCACGACTACGCACGGTCGCGATCGGGCCCAAGCCGTGCCCGAGCGAGCGTTATACGTCAGTTACGATCGATACACCCTCAGTAGTCGAAGGCGCGGGCCGTGTTCGCGCCCAGGGCCGTCGCCAGCGCGTCCTCGTCGATGCCCCGTACGGCGGCCATCGCGCGCACCGTGACCGGAATGAGATACGGGGCGTTGGGCCGTCCGCGGTACGGAGCCGGGGTCAGGAAGGGCGCGTCGGTCTCCACGAGGACCAGCTCCAGCGGGGCGACGGTGAGCGCGTCCCGGAGGTTCTGGGCGTTCTTGAAGGTGACGTTGCCGGCGAAGGACATGAAGTAGCCCTCGCGGGCGCACACCTCGGCCATCTCGGCGTCCCCGGAGTAGCAGTGGAACACCGTCCGCCCGGGGGCGCCCTCCTCCTTGAGGACGCGCAGCACGTCGGCGTGGGCGTCGCGGTCGTGGATGACGAGGGTCTTGCCGTGCCGCTTGGCGATCTCGATGTGGGCGCGGAAGGAACGCTCCTGGGCGGCCTTGCCCTCGGGCCCGGTGCGGAAGTAGTCGAGGCCGGTCTCGCCGACGCCCTTCACCTGGGGCAGCCCGGCCAGCCGGTCGATCTCGGCGAGCGCCTCGTCCAGGGCCGCGTCCCCGCCCGCCGTGCGGGCACCTTGCCGGGACCAGCCGTCGGGGTCGCCGTGGACGATGCGCGGGGCCTCGTTCGGGTGCAGGGCGACCGTCGCGTGGACGTTCGCGTGCGCGGCCGCCGTCTCGGCCGCCCACCGGGAGCCCTTGAGGTCGCAGCCGACCTGGACGACGGTCGTCACGCCCACCGAGGCGGCCTTCGCGAGGCCTTCCTCGACCGTGCCGGACTGCATGTCGAGGTGGGTGTGGGAGTCGGCGACCGGCACCCGGAGGGGTTCCGGGAGTGGCGGCGCCGCGTTCTTGTCGGCCGCGGCGGACACGTTCGCGGAGGCGTTCGAAGGCATGCCCCGATCCTACGAAAGGGGCACACCCCACCGGACCCGCGCCCGGGTCAGCTCGCCTTGCGCTGGAACGGATGCAGGAGATCGGACAGGTGCCAGTGGTGGTGCGCCTTGACCTGCGCGGAGGCCTCCGTCGCCGCCGCCGGCCCGGTCTCGGCCTCCTCGGCCCGGCCGCCCTGCACCGGCCGCCGGGACGCCTGCTGGGCCGCGCTGTGCACCGACGAGACCTGCCCCGCGCGCATGATCCGCAGGACATGGCCGTCGCAGTTCTGGCACGCGGGCCGGCTCAGCGGGGACGGGACGACCCGGCCGTTCGCCACATACATGACGAACTCGTGGTTCTCCGCGTCCGTGTGGTGCTCTATCTCGTACGACTGCTCCCAGCCGTGCCCGCATCGCATGCAGGCGAACGAATACGACTCGTGAACGACGGCTGTGGCCGCACCGCGGAGGCCCGTCTGCCCTGCGATCTCACTCATGCCAGCTCCTCTTGTCCGCTGGACAAGCACCCCGGTTGTCGGGATTCCCCCCGGAATCCCATGGAGGTGAGGGACGGGTGCGTCCCTGCTGACCAGTGGACGCCTTCACCGGCGCGAATGCGACGGACCTGCCGAGTGTTGGAGGCGATTTGGAGTCTGCTTGCCAAATCGGCCTTGTCGCATAGGGCTGGGCTTTGCGTTTCCCGCCCTTGCTTTACCGTTGCGTGGGGCGCGCGCTCAGAGGAGACGCGCCCCGCTCAGAGGACGCATCACCGCAGGTCAGGGGCGCATGCTCAGAACAAGAGCGACGTGCTCGAGGATCAAGGCGCGCCCCCTTCCCAACCCCGGGTCCGAAGGCACCCCGTCAGGGGCGCGGGGAGCTACTCGACCAGCCCCCACCCGCCTGCACACAACTACACAAAAGCAACCACGACGGCGCTGCCGCAACCGCCCTCACCCGTCAGCGCGCTTCGCCGCCACCACCGCGTCGAACACGACCCGCTTCGGAATCCCCGCGTCCACCGCCACCGCCGCGATGGCCTCTTTCCGGCGCTCGCCCGCCTCCTCCCGCACCCGCACCCGCCGTACGAGTTCGGCCGCGTCGAGTTCCTCGGGCCCGCGCTCGGGGGCGCCCTCGACGACGACGGTGATCTCGCCGCGCACCCCGTCGGCCGCCCACACCGCGAGCTCGGCCAGCGGACCGCGCCGTACCTCCTCGTACGTCTTGGTCAGCTCACGGCAGACGGCGGCCCGGCGCTCGGCGCCGAAGACCTCGGCCATGGCGGCAAGGGTGTCGTCGAGGCGGTGCGGTGCCTCGAAGTAGACGAGGGTGCGGCGTTCCTCGGCGGCCTCCTGGAGCCGGGAGCGGCGCTCGCCCGCCTTGCGCGGCAGGAACCCCTCGAAGCAGAACCGATCGACGGGCAGCCCGGACAGCGCGAGCGCGGTGAGCACCGCGGACGGCCCCGGGACCGCGGTGACGCGGATCTCCTTCTCCACGGCGGCCGCGACCAGCCGGTAGCCGGGGTCGGAGACGGAGGGCATCCCGGCGTCGGTCACGAGCAGCACGCGCGCGCCGCCGACGAGCTCCTCGACCAGCTCGGGCGTGCGGGCGGCCTCGTTGCCCTCGAAGTACGACACCACGCGCCCCTTGGTCGTCACACCGAGCGCCTGAGTGAGCCACCGCAGCCGCCGGGTGTCCTCGGCCGCGATCACGTCGGCGCCGGTCAGCTCCGCCGCGAGCCGGGGCGGTGCGTCCGCGACGTCGCCGATGGGGGTGCCTGCGAGGACAAGGGTTCCAGTCACGCCTCCATCCTCGCAGCAGCCACCGACAGCACCGTCCCACAGTGCACTTTCCCGGGAACCGCGGCCGTCGATCGCAAAGGAAACCACCTCTAAGCCCCATTGCACGGGACTCACACAGAACGGTTCCCTACGATGGCGCGGTGACCAGTACCGCGTCCTCCACGGACACCCGGCAGGGCCAGGCAGCGCTCGACGAGCAGCCGACGTGGCAGCAGCGGCTGCGCCGATTCGGCTACACGGCGAGCCCGGCGCACACGGCGCACACCACCGGCGGCAGAAGCGCCGTGGGCGCCGGCGCGGGCGCGGATGTCGTCGACCGCTTGGTCCCGCCGTACGCCGAGCCCAGCTCCCGGCTGTGGCTCGGCCTGGGCGTGCCCCCGGCGCTCGCCGAGCGGATCACGCGCTGGTCCGGCTGGGGCGGCCCGCTCCTTGTGACGCTGATGGCGGGCCTGCTGCGGTTCTGGAACCTGGGCAGCCCGAAGGCGGTGATATTCGACGAGACGTACTACGCGAAGGACGCGTGGGCGCTCGTCCACCGCGGTTTCGAGGTCAACTGGGACAAGAACGCCAACGATCTGATCCTGCAGGCGAACGGCCATGTCACGGTCCCGGCGGACGCGGCGTACGTCGTGCACCCGCCGGTCGGCAAGTACGTCATCGGGCTCGGGGAGCTGATCTTCGGCTTCAACCCGTTCGGCTGGCGCTTCATGACGGCGCTGCTGGGCACGCTGAGCGTGCTGCTGCTGTGCCGGATCGGGCGCCGGATGTTCCGGTCCACCTTCCTGGGCTGCCTGGCGGGCGGCCTGATGGCCGTGGACGGGCTGCACTTCGTGATGAGCCGCACCTCGCTGCTCGACGGCGTGCTGATGTTCTTCGTGCTGGCCGCCTTCGGCTGTCTGATCATCGACCGGGACAGGTCACGGGAGAGACTCTCGGCCGCGCTGCCACCCGACGCGGACGGCCGGATCCGCCCCGACGCGCGCGTGGCCGACGGTTTCCGCTTCGGCTGGCGCCCCTGGCGCTGGGCGGCGGGTGTGCTGCTGGGCCTGGCGATCGGCACCAAGTGGAACGGCCTCTACATCCTGGCCGCGTTCTGCCTGATGGCGCTGTTGTGGGACGTCGGCGCCCGCAAGGTGGCCGGTGCCCGGCACCCGTACAAGGCGGTCCTGAAGTACGACACGGGGATCGCGTTCCTGGCGACGGTCCCGGTGGCGATCGCCGTCTACCTGGCCTCCTGGATCGGCTGGATCCTGTCCCCGACCGACGGCAGCGGCGGCTACTTCCGCAACTGGGCGGCCACCGCCGGCAAGGGCGGCGACTGGACGTTCCTGCCGGACTGGCTGCGCAGCCTGTGGCACTACGAGCACGAGGTGTACCTCTTCCACGTCGGGCTGTCGTCGCCGCACACGTACATGTCCAACCCGTGGTCCTGGATCGTGCTGGGCCGCCCGGTGTCGTACTTCTACGAGTCGCCCTCCCCCGGTGCGGACGGCTGCCCGTCGAACGCCGGGGAGAAGTGCGCGCGTGAGGTGCTGGCGCTCGGCACGCCGCTGCTGTGGTGGGCGGCCTGCTTCGCGATCCTGTACGTCCTGTGGCGGTGGGCGTTCCGCCGTGACTGGCGGGCGGGTGCCATCGCCTGTGGCATCGCGGCCGGTTACCTGCCCTGGTTCATGTACCAGGAGCGCACGATCTTCCTCTTCTACGCCGTCGTCTTCGTGCCGTTCCTGTGTCTCGCGGTGGCGATGATGATCGGCGCGATCATCGGCCCGCCGGGCTCCAGCGACACCCGCCGGCTGATCGGCGCGTCGGGTGCCGGCGTACTCGTCCTGCTGATCGTCTGGAACTTCATCTACTTCTGGCCGCTGTACACCGGCACGGCGATTCCGATCGACTCCTGGCGTTCACGTATGTGGCTCGATACCTGGGTGTGAGCCACATCCCTGATCTCTGTTCAGACAACAATTAGTCAACATCTGACACAGGGCCCTCACAACCGCCTACAGTGCGCATCAAAACAAGCTTTTGAACGCGTTCACAAAATGCGGCGAAAGTGCACGGGGAGGGGATTCGCGCCATGCGCAAGGGGGTCAAGGCGGCCATAGTCGGCGGCGTCTGCACCGTGATGGTGGGCGGAGCCGGATACGGCGCCTACAACGTGCTGTCGGCGTTGCGCGACGACGGCGGCGGCACACCGGCCGTACGGACCGGGCCGCCCACCACGGGCGAGGTCAGGGACACCACGCGGAAGTTCTTCGCGGCCTGGGAGAAGGGCGAGTCGGTGACCGCGGCGTCGTACACGAACAACTCCGCCGACGCCGAACCGGTGCTCACCTCCTTCAGCGCCACCGCGCACATCAAGGACGTGCACATCACGCCCGGCAAGGCGACCGGAGCCACCGTGCCGTTCAGCGTGAAGGGGACGGTGTCCTACGACGGGAAGTCGAAAACACTCGCCTACAAGAGCACGTTGACGGTCGTGCGCGGCGAGACCACGCACCGCGCGCTCGTCGACTGGCAGCCGTCCGTGATCCATCCGCAGCTCAGACGCGGCGACACGCTGGCCACCGGCGAGGCGGCGAGCCCGCCGATCGAGGCCGTGGACCGCAACGGCACGGTCCTCAGCAAGGACAAGTACCCGTCCCTGGGACCGATCCTGGACGAGCTGCGCAGCCGTTACGGCGACAAGGCGGGCGGCACCCCGGGCGTGGAGCTGGTGATCCAGCACGCGTCCCAGGAGTCCGCCGACACCACCCTGCTGACCCTCGCGGCGGGCAAGGCGGGCAAGCTGCCCACGACGCTCGACGCGCGCGTGCAGGCCGCCGCCGAGTCGGCCGTGACGAAGTACGCCGAGTCGTCGGTGGTGGCCGTCAAGCCCAGCACCGGCGAGGTGCTCGCGGTCGCCAACCACCGTGAGGACGGCTTCAACGCGGCCTTCCTGGGCGAGCTGGCACCCGGCTCCACCATGAAGATCATCAGCGCGGCCACCCTCATCGACAACGGGATCACCACTATGAACGGCCCGGCGCCCTGCCCGCCGACCGCGACCTGGCAGAGCCAGACCTTCAGCAACCTCAAGGGACTTCAGCCGGATCTGAAGGCCACCCTCTCGGACAGCTTCGCGCGGTCCTGCAACACGGCGTTCGTGAAGTACGCGGACTCCGTCCAGGTCGACTCGCTCACCAAGGAGGCCGAGGACCGCTTCGGGCTCGGACGCAACGACTGGAAGGTCGGCATCCCGAGCTTCGACGGCCGTGTCCCCGCCTCCGGCGGCCCGGACACCGCGGCCAACCTCATCGGCCAGGGCCAGGTGCAGCTGAGCCCGCTGAACATGGCGTCGGTGACGGCGACCGCGATGACGGGAACCTTCCGGCAGCCGGTGCTCGTTTCACCGAAACTGGACGGCCGTGAACTGGCCACCGCCAAGGGTCTGTCGGCCAATACGGTCGGCCAGCTCCGCTCCATGATGAACCGCACCGCCACCAGCGGCACCGCGGCCGGGGTGATGAGCGGGCTGCGCGGCAGCATCGGCGCCAAGACGGGCTCGGCGGAGGTCGACGGACAGTCCAAGTCGAACAGCTGGTTCGCCGGCTACCGCGATGACGTCGCGGCCGCGGCCATGACCCAGGACGGCGGGCACGGCATCGACGCCGCCGGTCCTATTGTCGCAAGAGTGCTACGGATCGGTGGCTGAAGTCACTCGCACAGGCCGGGACTCTAGGCTGTTGCCGTCGTTGGGGAGCGTGAGGGCTACGGGGCGGCGGGGGCCCTGGGGAAGTGCGCGGAGGGACTGAGCTGTGGGCAAGAGAAGGCGCGTCGTCGAACGGCGGAAGAAGAGGAGACCCGCCGTCATCGGCGGGATGATCGCCGTCGTCGTCGGCGGCGCCGGCATCGGCGTCTACGCGCTCTACGGCGGCGGAGCGGCCGACGCGGCGTCGAAGGCGCCGGCCGCCAAGCCCGTCAAGACCGGGCCGTTGTCGGCGACCGAGGTGCAGACGACGGCGCGGACCTTCCTGACGTCCTGGCAGCAGGGCAAGGTCACGCGGGCCGCCGCCGTCACGGACGACGCCAAGGCCTGCATCACGCTGCTCACCGGCTACGCCAAGAACGCCCACGTCAAGGACGTCACGCTCACCGAGGGCACGCGCACCGGCGCCAAGGTCCCGTTCTCCGTGAAGGCGACGGTGTCGTACAAGGGCGTCAGCAAGCCGCTGTCGTACGACTCCTCGTTCAGCGTCGTCCGGCGCGCCGGCGACGGCAAGCCGGTGGTCGACTGGCACGCCGCGGTCGTCCACCCGGACCTCGCGGACGGCGACACCCTGGCCACCGGCGAGTCCGGCACCCCGCCCATCAAGGCCCTGGACCGTGACGGCGGGGAGATCACCACCGCCAAGTACCCGTCGCTGGGCACGGTCCTGGACGGGCTGCGGGAGAAGTTCGGCAAGAAGGCCGGCGGCAAGGCTGGCGTCGAACTGCGCGTGGTGCGCGGCAAGGCGTCCGAGAAGGCGAAGCTGTCCGACAAGACCGTCCTGGAGCTCAGCAAGGGCACGCCGGGCACGGTGAGGACGACGCTCAGCCCGACCCTCCAGGCGGCCGCCGAGAAGCAGGTCACCACGCAGAAGAACGCCTCGGTCGTCGTGATGCGCCCGTCGACCGGCGAGATCTACGCCGTGGCCAACTCCAGCCACGGCTTCAACGTGGCCTTCCAGGGCTCGCTGGCCCCCGGCTCCACGATGAAGATCGTCACCTCGACGATGCTGTTCGAGAAGGGGCTCATCACCCCGGACGCCTCCCATCCCTGCCCCAAGACGTACAAGCTGGCCGGGTGGACGTTCCACAACGACGACGACTCCGAGATCAAGAAGGGCACGTTCAAGCTGGCCTTCGGGGCGTCCTGCAACAACGCCTTCATCAACTTCGCGCCCAAGCTGTCCAACAGCGACCTGACGACCGAGGCGCAGCAGGTCTACGGCCTCGGCATGAACAACTGGGCCATCGGCGTCCCGACCTTCGACGGCTCGGTCCCGGTGCAGAGCGGCGCGCAGATGGGCGCCTCGCTGATCGGGCAGGGCGGGGTGCGCATGAACCCGCTGAACATGGCGTCGGTGGCGTCCACCGTCGAGACGGGCGTCTTCCACCAGCCGTACCTGGTCGCCCCCTCGGTCGACAACCGGACCGTCGCCAAGGCCTCGCGCACGATGTCCGCGAAGACCCAGTCCGAGCTGAAGGAGGTCATGCAGTACACGGCGGCGTACGGTACGGCCGCCAAGGCGATGGCCGGTCTCGGCCCGGACTACGGCGCCAAGACGGGCTCGGCGGAGGTCGACGGGCAGAAGAAGCCGAACGGCTGGTTCACGGCGTACAAGGGCGATCTGGTGGGCGCGGGCGTGGTCCAGGCGGGCGGCCACGGCGGCGACACGGCCGGGCCGATCGTGGCGGCGCTGCTGAAGCTGGGGTCGTCGCTGTAGGCGGCGCTAACCGGCCACGGGGGTGGCCATGTAGGTGCGCCGGAGGAAGCGCAGCAGCGCCTTCGACTCGAACTGCACCACCGACGTGCCGTGGTCGGAGTGGAACTCCACCACGGCCTGCACCCGCCCCAGCGGCCACACCCGTACGTCACCACACTCCGCCGGCGCCCTGAGTCCCTGCTCCAGCAGCGCTCGCGCGAACGTCCACTCGTCCGTCCCGGGCAGGCCGACACGCACCGATCGCGGATCGGCTTCCGGGTCGTAGCGCAGGACGACGGGCACCGCACCCGGGTCCTCCCGCGCGTCCTCGTCCGTGACGATGTGGGCTCGCGCATACTGCTCGACTACAGACATCGGACTGCCCTTTACGCTCCGTTACCTTTGCGAAAGCTGTGCATCCGCTTCTTCTCCAATGTCCCACATATTCCGGATTGTGCTTGCGGGGACAGCCGTCTCCCGGGCGGCTCCCGGTGCGCCCGATGCGTCCCGGGGCGCGATACACGACTCCCTCGCTCTTGCAAAAGCTTCGCAACAACATATTAAAATCGAACGGTGCATGTACCTGACGGATTCATCGACGCCCCCACCTCGGCGGTCACCGCGGTGGTCGCGGCCGGCGCCCTCGCCGTGAGCCTGCGCGGCGCCCGCCGTGAACTCGACGAGCGCACGGCACCGCTCGCCGGCCTGGTGGCGGCGTTCATCTTCGCCGTACAGATGCTCAACTTCCCCGTCGCGGCCGGAACAAGCGGCCATCTCCTGGGCGGAGCGCTGGCCGCGATACTCGTCGGCCCCTACACCGGCGTCCTGTGCGTGTCCGTGGTCCTGCTGATGCAGGGCATCCTGTTCGCGGACGGCGGCCTGACCGCGCTCGGCGTGAACATCACCGACATGGCGATCGTGACGACCGTCGTCGCGTACGCCGTCTTCCGGGGCCTGCTGAAGGTCCTGCCGCGCACCCGGCGTTCGGTGACCGCCGCCTCCTTCGTCGCCGCCCTGCTCTCCGTCCCGGCCGCCTCCGTCGCCTTCACGCTCCTCTACGCGATCGGCGGCACCACCGACGTGTCCATCGGCAAGGTGGCCACGGCCATGATCGGTGTGCACGTCCTCATCGGCATCGGCGAGGCCGCGATCACCGCGCTCACGGTCGGCGCCGTCATCGCCGTACGCCCTGACCTGGTGTACGGGGCGCGCGAACTGCGGCAGGGACTGAAGTTGCGTGTGAACGGCGTGCTGGTGGACGCGCCCCCGTCACAGCCGGCGCCCACGGCGCCCGTGGCAGCGCGCACCTCGCGGCGCGCGCTGTGGATCACGGGGCTCGCCGCCTCCCTGGTCCTCGCCGGGTTCGTCAGCTTCTACGCCTCCGCCGACCCGGACGGCCTGGAGAAGGTCGCCCACGACAAGGGCATCGACGTGAAGACGGAGGAGCACGCCGCCGCCGACTCCCCGCTCGCCGACTACGGCGTCAGGGACATCTCCGACGCCCGTCTCTCCGGCGGTCTCGCGGGCGTCATCGGCGTCGGTGTGACCGTCGTCGCGGGCAGCACGGTGTTCTGGGCGGTGCGCAGGCGCCGGGGCGCCGAAGAACCGTCCCGGGCGCTCTGACATGGGTGCAGGACACGCCCACCGGCTCTACCGGCACGCGCACTCCCCCGTGCACGCGCTCCCCCCGCACACCAAGCTCGCCGCCGCCTTCGCCTTCGTGGTCGTCGTGGTCTCGACTCCGCGTACGGCGATGTGGGCGTTCGCCCTGTACGCCGTGCTCCTCGCGGGCGTCGCGCACCACGCGCGCGTGCCCGCTTCCTTCGTGCTGCGCCGGCTGCTGATCGAGGTGCCGTTCGTCGCCTTCGCGGTGCTGATGCCGTTCGTGGCGGAGGGCGAGCGGGTGGACGTCCTCGGCCTCTCGCTCAGCGTGAACGGCCTGTGGGGCGCCTGGAACGTACTCGCCAAGGGCACCCTGGGCGTCGCCGCCTCCGTCCTCCTGGCGGCCACCACGGAGCTGCGCGAACTGCTCCTCGGGCTCCAGCGGCTCCGGCTCCCCCCGCTGCTGGTCCAGATCGCCTCCTTCATGATCCGCTACGGCGATGTCATCACCGACGAGATGCGCCGGATGCGGATCGCACGGGAGTCGCGCGGCTTCGAGGCGCGGGGTGTGCGCCACTGGGGCGTGCTCGCGAAGTCCGCCGGCGCGTTGTTCATCCGCTCCTACGAGCGCGGGGAGCGCGTCCACCTGGCCATGGTGAGCCGGGGGTACGCCGGCTCGATGCCGGTCATCGACGAGGTGACCGCGTCCCGGGCGCAGTGGTCCCACGCCCTCGCGCTGCCCTTGTCCGCCCTTGTCGTCTGCGTGTTGGGATGGGCCCTGTGAATACCGCTCCCGCCTCCCTGGAGGTCTCCGGCCTCGCCTTCGCCTACCCCGACGGGCACCAGGCCCTGTTCGGCGTGGACTTCACCGTCGCGCGCGGCGAGCGCGTCGCGCTGCTCGGGCCGAACGGCGCCGGCAAAACCACCCTCGTACTGCACCTCAACGGCATCCTGAGCGGCGGCACCGGCACGGTGACGGTGGCCGGACTGCCGGTCGGCAAGCGGCACATGGCAGAGATCCGGCGCCGGGTCGGCATCGTCTTCCAGGACCCGGACGACCAGCTGTTCATGCCGACGGTGCGCGAGGACGTGGCGTTCGGTCCGGCGGCGGCCGGCCTGAAGGGCGCCGAACTCGAAGCACGCGTGCGTACCGCCCTGGAACGGGTCGGCATGGCCGACTTCGCCGAACGCCCACCGCACCACCTCTCCTTCGGCCAGCGCCGCCGGGTCGCCGTCGCCACCGTCCTCGCCATGGAACCGGAGATCCTCGTCCTCGACGAACCCTCCTCCAACCTCGACCCGGCCTCCCGCCGCGAACTCGCCGACATCCTGCGCTCCCTGGACGTCACGGTCCTCATGGTCACCCACGACCTGCCCTACGCCCTGGAGCTGTGCCCGCGCTCCCTGATCCTGAGCGACGGCACGATCGCCGCCGACGGCCCCACCGGAGAACTCCTCTCCGACGACGCCCTGATGCACGCCCACCGGCTGGAACTGCCGTTCGGCTTCGACCCGCGCGCGGCGACGGCGGGACGCGGGGGCGCCTGACGCGTTTCCGTGACGGCCGTCCCGCGCGTCCCCGCGTCCGCGACAATGGGCGGGTGACGCATCCAGAGGACACGGGGACGCCACGGCTGGACGACCAGCTGTGCTTCGCGCTGTACGCCGCGCAGCGCGCCGTGACCGCCGCCTACCGCCCGCTCCTCGACGACCTCGGGCTCACCTACCCGCAGTACCTCGTGCTGCTCGTCCTGTGGGAGCGAGGCGAGACCACGGTGAAGGAACTGGCCGGCGCGCTCCGTCTCGACTACGGCACGATGTCGCCGCTGCTGAAGCGGCTGGAGGCGGCGGGTCTGGTGCGCAGGGAGCGCTCGGAGCGGGACGAGCGCTCGGTGTTCGTCGCGTGCACCGGGCGCGCGGAGGAACTGCGGGAGCGCGCGGCGCTCGTGCCCGGCGCCCTGCTCACGACGACGGGGCTCGACGGCGCGGACGTGGCGCGGTTGCGCGAGGAGTTGCGGGTGCTCGCGGACCGGGCGAGCGGCGCGGCCTCGCGCCCCGCGTAGCGGCGCCCGCGCCCCGTGCGCGCCCCCAACATCGCGCGCCCCACCTCCGCTCTCACCACCCCCTGCCCCCCGTTACCCACGGTTTCCACCCCCTGGTAATCCAGGGGCTTCCTACCGGTCGGTACCTTGTGCACGATGTACTTGCACACCACCGTGTTGCCCACCATCGTTTCCGCCCTGGGGGAGGTCCCGCCGTGACCGAAGGCGCCACCGTCGACACCCGTCCGACGAAGATCATGTATGTCGCCGAGGCGACCGCGCACGGCGGCCGGGACGGGTATGTGACCAGCCAGGACGGCCAGATCGACCTCAAGGTCGCGATGCCTCCGGCGCTGGGCGGCGACGGTAACGGCACCAACCCCGAGCAATTGTTCGCCGCGGGCTACAGCTCCTGCTTCCACAACGCGCTGATCCTGGTCGGCAACCGCGAGGGCTACGACCTGACCGGCTCCACGGTCGCCGCGAAGGTGGGTATCGGCCCCAACAAGCGACGCGGCTACGGTCTCGCCGTCGCGCTCAGTGTCTCGCTCCCGGTCCTGGACGCGGACGTCGCGGCGAAGCTGGTGGACGCCGCCCACGAGGTGTGCCCGTACTCGAACGCGACACGCGACAACATCGACGTGACGATCGTGCTCGGCTGACCGCACGCCTCCGCCACTGAGGCGCAGCTCACGCCCGTAGGTCCTCGGTACCGAGGAATCGCGGGCCCCGCGAGGGCGTTGCCCCCGAGGGTGCAGACGATCAGGAGGGACGTGGCGGACGTGGACGTGAACGGCACTGTGGCCGAGGGCTTCGAGCCGGTCAGGGACGCGTTCGCGAAGAACTTCGAGCTGCTCGGGGACCGGGGCGCGGCGGTCGCCGTGTACCGGGACGGGCACCGGGTCGTCGACCTGTGGGGCGGCGCCCGGGACTTCGACGGGGGTGCCGGCGACGCTTCCTGGGAGCACGGCACCGCCCAGATCGTGCGCTCGGCGACCAAGGGCGTCGCCGCCGCGGTGCTGCTGCTTCTGCGGCAGCGCGGGGAGCTGGACCTGGACGCCCCGGTGGGTGACCTCTGGCCGGAGTTCAAGGCGGCCGGCAAGGAGCGCACGCTGGTACGGCATCTGCTCGCGCACCGCGCGGGCGTGCCGGTGCTGAACCGGCCGCTCACGCCCGAGGAGGCCGCCGACCCCGCTCTGGGCGCGGCCGCGGTGGCGGCGCAGGCGCCGGTGTGGGAGCCGGGCACCGATCACGGCTATCACGCACAGACCTACAGCTGGCTGACCGGTGAGCTGGTGCGGCGGGTGACCGGGCGGCCGATCGGCGAGTGGATCGCGCAGGAGATCGCCGGGCCGGTCGGCGCCGAGTTGTGGCTCGGGCTGCCGGAGACGGAGCACGCGCGCGTGGGGCGCGTCGGGCCCGTCGAGGGCCCCGAGACCGCCGGCGCGCTGCGGACCCGGCCCAAGCGGGCCGTCTCCGAGGCGTACGCCGACCCCGGGTCGCTGACCCGCCGGGCGTTCGGCGCGATCAGCCCGCTTCCGGACGAGAACGACCCCGCCTACCGCGCGGCCGCTCTCCCCGCCTCCAACGGGATCGCCACCGCCGACGGCCTGGCCCGCTTCTACGCCTCCCTCATCGGCGAGGTCGACGGCGGCACGCGGCTGTTCACGCCGGAGACCGTGGAGCTGGCCCGCGCCGAGCAGTCGGCGGGGCCGGACCGGGTGCTGGTCATCTCCACCCGCTTCGGGCTCGGCTACATGCTGCACGGGAGCGCGTCCCCGCTGCTCTCCTCCACCTCCTTCGGCCACCCGGGCCGCGGCGGCGCGCTCGGCTTCGCGGACCCCGAGTCGGGCATCGCCTTCGGTTATGTCACCAACGGCTTCCGCAAGAGCGTGACGGCGGACCCACGGGCGCAGGCGCTGGTGCGGGCGGTGCGCACGGCGCTGTCGTAGCCGCCGCACGCGCCCCAGCGCCCACGTACGCGCCTCAGCGCCCACGCCAGCGCCCCACGCACACGCCTCAGCGCCCCGCGTACACGCCCATGCCCGCGCCTCGCGCTTAAGGCCCGCGCCTCGCGCTCACACCGCGCACGCCCACGCCGCCCGCGCCCCTCGCGCCCCTCAGACGTTGATCGGGTGCGAGTGCCGTCCGGAGTCCGCGTCGATCTCGCCGTGCGCCTTGCTCAGCAGCTGCATGGCCAGTTCGTTCAAAGCGCGGGCTCCCGCGATCTCCTCACCGACTCTGGGCTGATTGCTGTCGGAGTCATGACGGCTCGCATGCCCGTGCGCCCGTACCTCGGTGCCGTCGGGCAGGCGCACCATGGCCACCGCGCGCGTGTGCGTGTCGTCCTCCAGGAACTCCATCTCGACGTGCCATCCCACAGCGGTTTGCATCATGGGGACCACCTCCGCAATCGCTGCTTCCAGGGTGCTCCTCACAGGGCCGGGCCGTCACGTCGGCGCGGGCTCCGGGTGACCGGCTACCTGCCGTCGAAGCTCGCGAAGTACGCGGCGGCCATGTCCTCGTCGGCGTGGCCCTGGGCGGCGGCGCGGGCGAAGCGTTCGGCGGCCGCCTCGGCGACGTCGAGGCGCACGCCGTGGCTCGCGCCGGCGGCGACGATCAGCCGGGCGTCCTTCCCGGCGGTGTCCACCGCGAAGGACGGCGGGGTCAGCCCGCCGTCCAGGATCAGCCCGGCCTTGGCCCGCAGATAGCCCATGTCGAGCGGCCCGCCCGCGATCAGGTCGAAGAAGCTGTGCGGGTCGACGCCGAGGCCCTGGGCCAGGGCCACCACCTCGCCGGTCGCCGCGGTGGCCGCGAGGACCCAGCTGTTGGCGACCAGCTTGAGCCGGGTCGCGGCGGCCGAGGAGCCGTCGTCACCGGTCCACAGCGTGCGGGCGCCGACGGCGTCGAAGACCGGCGCGACCGTCTCCCGGCCCTCTTCGGGACCGGCTGCCAGGACGGTGAGCTGTCCGGCCTCGGCGGGCTGGCGGGTGCCGAGGACCGGGGCGTCGTAGAAGACCAGGCCGTGCTCGCGGGCGAAGGCGGCCAGTTCGGGGATCTGGTCGAGTCCGGCGGTGGTGCACTGCGCCCAGACGACCCCCGGCCGCAGCGCGCCGGCGGCCTCGCGGACGGCCTCCAGGGCGGTGTCGCCGTCGTACAGCATGGTCAGAACGACGTCGGCGCCCTGGACGGCCTCGGTGGGGGTGTCGGTGACCTGGGCGCCGTCGGCGGCGAGGGGTTCCGCCTTGGCGCGGGTGCGGTTCCACGCGCGGACGGCGAGTCCGGCCTTCAGGAGGTTGCGGCCCATCGCGGCGCCCATGATGCCGGTGCCCAGCAAGGCCACGGTCGGCTTGTCGGTCATGACGTCTCCCTCTCGTCGTACGTTCCGCGTACGTTCCGCAGCAAGCTTGGCGCATGGCGCGGCAGCCTGCGCGCGGCAGCCGTCACGGGACCGGCGAGGGGGCGTGCGGGGCCCGCCGGGGGCCCCGCACATGACCGCGGGGGCTGTCAGCCGTCGTTCTCCGAGGACGGGAGGTAGGCGCCCGGTACGTCGTCCGGCGTGTAGATCTTCTTGTCGCCGGGGTACGGCTTGGTCCAGTTGTGGGTCTGGTACCAGGTGTAGCGGTTCATCTGGGTGGGATTGGCGTAGTCGGGCACGGCGTTCGGGCCGGTCAGCCGCTGGTGCGACGCCCAGGTCTTCCACTGCGCCGCGAGCGTCTTCTCGGCCGCCGGCACCGAGACCGTCGTCGGCGCGGCCGCCGCCTTGGTGTCCTGGGCCGCCGGGGTGTCCGAGCCGCAGGACGGCTGGGGGTTCACGCCGAGGGTCAGGGACGTCCGGTTGGGGACGGCCGTGAACGGCGTGTCGTCCGCCTTGTGGGTGAAGGCCCCGTACATCGGGGTGGCCGCGCTGTCGAGCTGGTTCATCGGGTGCATCCCGAGGATCTGCTCGATGGTGCGGACCATGGTGATCTGCGAGTAGTAGTGGTCGTCGACCGTGCCGTGCTGGGCGTACGGGCTGATGACCTGGACCGGGGCGCGGTGGCCGTCGACGTGGTCGAGGCCGGCCTGGGAGTCGTCCTCGACGACGAAGATCGCCGAGTCCTTCCAGTACTTGCTGTGCGTGATCTTGTCGACCATCCGGCCGACCGCGAGGTCGTTGTCGGCGACCTCGGCGGCGGCGTTGGCCGGGCCGCCGGTGTGGTCGTTGGAGAACCAGAACATGTTCAGGTTCGCCGGGCCGTTCTTCTCGAAGTCCTGCTGCCAGATCTGCTCTTTGTAGATGTCCGGGACGTCGAGGTCGAACAGCGGGAAGCCCTGCACCGACACGTCGTTGAGCGAGGGGATCGCCGAGCCCGTCTTGATGGGGTAGGCGGTCTGGGCCCCGGTCGCGGCCATGTTCTTGCTGTCGCAGTACAGGTTCTGCCAGTTCGCGCCGGCCGGCTTGGTCTCCAGCGACTGGAACTCGCCGAAGTCCTTGACCGACTTGCCGGCCGCCTGCGCACCGGTCCAGATGAACCCGGTCTTCTGGTGGCCGAGGACGTCGTTCTCGGTGTCGTAGCTGCGGGTGTACTCGCCGGCCGACGACTCGGTGTACTCCGGGTTGTCGGACTGCATCAGCCAGTTGTGGCCCTCGGCGGAGTTGGTGCCGATGTCGTAGAAGTTGTCGTACAGCCCGAACTGCTGGGCCAGCGCGTGCTGGTTGGGCGTCACGTTCGCGCCGAACTGGGTGAGCGCGGAGTTTCCGTTGCCCTGCGGGAGGTCGCCGAAGACCTGGTCGTAGGTGCGGTTCTCCTTGACGAGCAGGAAGACGTGCTTGATCGTCGACGGGTCGCCGATCCGCTTCGGGACCGGGACGGCCTTCTTGTGGCTGTTGCCCTTGGCGGTCTTGACCGAGTTGGACGTCCAGCCGTTCTGCTTGAACACCTTGGCCGTCTCGGACCTGACGACCTGGTCGCTCGGCAGCGTGAACTGGGTGAGGCTCGACGTGGTGTCGTGCGTGTTGTGGCCGGCGGCGTCGGGTCGCAGGGCGTCGACGCCACGGGTGTTGGCGACGACGATCTTCTTGCCGAGCGCGGTGATCCCCGACGGGAAGTAGTCCGTCGGGAGCAGACCGACGTAACGGGCGGGCTGCTGCGGGGAGGTGTAGCGGTAGACGGCGACGGCGTTGGCACGGCCGAGCGTGACAAGGAGCCGGCCGTCGTCGGTGAGCGTCACGGCGTTGGGCTCGTAGCCGACGGACGCCTCGGGCCACGGCTGGGTGGCGATGGTCTGGACGACCTTGTCCTTGCGGCTGTCGATGACCGACACGTTGTTGTCGGCGGTGTTGGTGACGAACACCGCGCCCTTGCTCGCGTACACCGCGGTCGGGTGCAGGCCGACGGCGATGGTGCCGACGGCGGCGGCCGGGTCGGAGGTGTCGATGACGCTGACCGTGCCGGTGGTGGAGGCGCCGGTCTTCGGGTTGGCGACCACGTCGGTGCCGTAGGAGTTGATGGTGGTGTCGCCGGCCTTGGCCGGACGCCCGCCCTCGTTGCTGACGTAGAGCTTGCCGCCGACCAGGGCGAGACCGCGCGGGGCGTTGCCGACGGCCCAGGTCTGCTTGACCGTGCCGGTCGCCGCGTCTATCGCGACCACCTTGTTCTGGCCGTTGACCGCGGAGTACACGGTGGAGCCGTCCGCGGAGAACACGGCCGCGCCCACCAGCGCCTGCTTGGAGCCGTCGGCCGCGATCGGTACGGCCGTGGGGCTCGCGAGGGTGCCGTCCGCGTTGACGGCGAACTTCGTGTAGCCGTTCGCCTGGCCCAGCCACAGCTGCTTGCCGTCGGGCGAGTAGGTGGGGCCCTCCTGGCCGACCGCGCCGCTGCTGATGCGCAGGTCGTCCGCCGCGTTGGTGCCGACCTTCTGCTTCACCTGCCCGGTGGCCAGGTCCACGATCACCAGGGCCGCGTCACCGTCGGTGACCGAGGCCGCGAGGTGGGTGCCGTCCGGGCTGACCGTCGACGACATGATCTTGCCGTCGTTGATGACGGTACGGCTGCCGTAGGGGTTGATGTACTGGTCGGCGGAGACGACCTGGCCGTTGGCGGTGGTCTGGCCGACCTGCTGCGTACCGAACTGGTACGTCGAGGCGACCGCGGTGCCCGTGACGCCGAGGGCGACGGTGATACCGGCCGTCACCAGCAGCGCCCGGCGGCCGACGCGCCGGCCGAGGAAGTTGATCTGTCTGTTCTCGTTGATCCGACGCTGGCGGGTTACCTGCACGGAACTGTTCCCTTCAGTGGGTGTCAAGCAGTTCGACGTTGCCGTCGAACTGCCACAGCGGATTCGGGGCGTCACCGGTCGGGGTCCGCACCAGGAAGTAACCGTTGACTTCCTTGGGACCGTCGCCGTCCGCCACGAACCGCCCGTCCGAGGTGATGTCGAGCTGGTAGATCGCCGTCCCCGTGACCGCGACTCCGGGCAGATGCCAGCTCACAACGCAACGCCAGTCGTTCCCCGCGCCCTCCTGGGCGGCCTGGCCGTCGCTCTTGGTGCACGCCGCCGTGGCCCGCAACTGGGCCTCGGTGACGGCGGGTCGATGAAGTTCCTGCGTCTGCAGGCGGTAGAGATGCGCGAACACCGTGGCCAGGGACCGCTGGACCTTGTCCTGCCCGATCCCGGAGCCCGTCGACGGCGTGGCCACGGCGACCGCTGCGACGGTGACGGCGGTCAGCGCGGCCAGCGGCAGCACGCCGAGGGTGATCGCGCGGCGCCCGGAACCGTCGTAGGCCGGGTTGGTGAAGTCGCGCCGCACGAACAGCACATAGGCCAGTGCGGTCGCAAGTACTGCCCACACCAGGCTGACCGCGACGGCGGTCAGGAGCGGGGCGAGCTGGGCCGGGCTGGTGAACAGGCCGTTCCAGGAGATGAAGGCGTAGGTGGGCAGGGCCAGGCGCACGGCGACGGGCAGCGGCAGCATCTGGACGACCGACATCGCGAGCGCGACGATCGGGGGCAGCAGCAGCCCCATCGGGGAGCGGCCCAGCGCGACCGACCCGAGCAGTCCGATCGCGGCGAGGGCGAGGGTCGGTGCGAGGGCCGCGATCCAGGCGAGCAGGACATGGACGGCCGCGTCCCCGGGCGTCAGCAGATGCCCGTCCAGTCCCACCAGGGGCTGGTTGCCGACCGCCGCCAGTCCGCCGACCGCGCTGGAGACGGCCAGTCCGGCCACCAGCAGCAGGATGACGGTGAGGCTGGCCAGTGCCTTCGCGACGAAGATCCGCGCGGGTGAGCGGACCGCCACCAGCAGATGACGCCAGGTGCCGAGCCGGTCCTCGGAGGCGAAGACGTCACCGGCGACCAC
>NZ_JBHXSK010000077.1:0-44143 GCF_042716195.1 Streptomyces sp. NPDC058683 | reverse complement strand
GATTCCGGAGGGGAGCCGCCCCGTTTCCGCACGTCAGCGTTCGGACACGGACTCCTTGGCCGGTACCTGCGCGGGCACCTCGGCATCGGCGGCCGCGACTTCGACGGGCGCGACTTCGACGGGCGCGACTTCGACGGGCGCGACTTCGGCGGGCGCGACTTCGGTCACCGCGACCTCGCCACCCAGCACCTTCTTCGCCCGCTCGACGTCCAGCGCGCCCTCCCAGCGGGAGACGGCGAAGACGGCGACACAGTTGCCGAGCAGGTTGGTGACGACGCGCATCGAGTCCATGATGCGGTCGACGCCGAGCAGCAGGGCGACCGCACCGGCCGGGATCGCCCCGAGCGAGGAGGCGGTCGCGGACAGCGCGAGGAAGGCCGAACCGGGGATGCCGGCCATGCCCTTGCTGGTGAGCATGAGCACCAGGACGACGGTGATCTGCTCGCTCAGGCTCAGGTCGACGCCCACGGCCTGGGCGATGAACAGGGTGCCGATGGAGAGGTAGAGCGAGGCGCCGTCGAGGTTGAAGGAGTACCCCGTGGGCAGCACCAGGCCGACGGCGTCGTCGCGGGCGCCGGCCTTCCGCAGCTTCTGCATCACGCGCGGCAGCACGGACTCCGTGGAGGCGGTGCCCAGCGCGAGCAGCAGCTCCTCGCGGATGTAGCGGACGAACTTCCAGAGGCTGAGCCCGGTGAGCGCCTTCAGGGCGACCGCCAGCAGGGCGACGAAGACCGCGGCGGCCGCGTAGCACAGGACGATCAGCTTGGCGTAGGTCTCGATGACACCGAGGCCGTACTGGCCGATCAGCACGGCCATCGCACCGAAGACGGCGATCGGGGCGAGGCGCATCACGAAGCCGACGATCGCGAAGATGATCTCCTGCGCCTGCTCGATGGCCGGCAGCACCTGCGGCACCTTGGTCCGGCCGAGGTGGAGCAGGGCCGCCCCCACCAGACAGGCCAGCACCAGCACCTGAAGCAGCGAGTTCTCCGCGAAGGCGCCTATGAAACTGGTGGGCAGGGCGTCGAGAATGAAGTCGGCCGTCGAGGGCAGCGAGCCGCCGCCCGTCTTCGCGTCGACTGCCTTGGCGCTCAGCGTGGCCGGGTCGACATGCATCCCCGAGCCGGGCTGGACGACGTTGGCGGCGACCAGGCCGATGACCAGGGCGAGCGTGCTCGCTACCTCGAACCAGATCAGGGCCTTGAGCCCGATCCGTCCGAAGGCCTTCAGGTCACCGGCCTTGGCGATGCCGACGACGACCACGCAGAACACCAGCGGGGAGATGATCGTCTTGATGAGCCGGGTGAAACCGTCGCCGAGCGGCTGCAGGTCCGAGGCGAAGCCGGGCCACAGCTTCCCGACGACGATTCCGAGCACGAGCGCGCAGGCGACCTGCGCGAAGAGAGAGGTTCGCAGTATGCGTGCGACGCGTCGCGGCAGGGACGGTACGGACTGCGGCACGGGCACTCCTGTGGGGGTGTCGACTCGCGGAAGCCGAGCGGGACTTCCGCGACAGCGGGACTTCTGCCATACGGAAAGCGGTTTCCGTGTCGATCACTCTGGAGACCTTCTTGATCCCGTCCGAGACCAGCGCGTATCAGCCGTGTAAATCACGCGCCTGGTGACGCATCGCACACCACTCGGCTCAGCAGCCGCTGCGATCCTCCGTCAGCACCCCCTGTTCGGTGGCCAGCGAACGGTCGTAGCACCCGCCGGACCCGTACAGCCGGTAGCGCTCGCTCGACGTGCCGACCGCGTGCCGCTGGTCGCGCGGCACATTCAGGGTGTAGGTCGCGTCACCGCGGTAGGTGTCGTCCAGCCGCGACCACCCGCGCCCGGGCCGGCTGACGGCCGCCCGGTCGCCGAGGGTGAGTTCGGTGCGCAGGCGATCGTCCGTGCCGACGGTGATGGCACCGTTCATCGTGTACGTCCGGTGCGTGCGTGTCGTCCGGGGCGCCCCGCCCGCCTTCACAGTGACGTTCTGGTCGTCCGACCAGGTGGCGTCGAGCGCGTCCGTCGTCTCGCCGTCGTTCCAGCGGTGCGCCGAGGTGTTGGCCAGCGTCCGGCTGACGGTGGTGGTCACCCGGCCGTGCGAGGTGTCGACGTATCCGGAGACGGTGAGCCGGTGCCCGGCGTCGGTGTCGACCCGGTACTCCCCCGAACCCGGGGTGTAGACCGAGGAGTTGACGGGGTCGGAGGACTTGGCCTCGGTGAGCTTGCCGGTGACGTGGGCGCGGTGCACGTCCTGCCAGACCAGCACGTTCACGGGGGCGCTCCAGCCGGTCTGCCCCTCGGGGACGCCGACGACGGAGACCTCGACCTGGTGCGGACGGCCGTCGTTGAGGAGCCCGGCGAACGGCGTCAGGTCGTATTCGATCGGCTTGACGTCGAAGGCGCGGGGGCCCGGAACGACGTACCAGAGGAAGGGGTTGGACCAGCCGCCGGTCCACACGTTCGGGAACGGCGCGGCGATTCCGGCCGGCCGGCCGTCGACCTTGATCTGCACCTCCCGGTAGGGCCCCTTGCCCGCCTTGCAGGAGTACGACGCCGGGTCGGCCACCGTCAGGTACCAGAACTCCTCGCAGCCGCCGCCGGACCCGGTGGCGTATACCTCGGCGACGATGCGCTCGCTGTTGCGCGGGGTGGTGAGGGCGGTACCGCCGTCCAGGGTGAGCACCTGGTCGGGGACCGTGGCCTGGGGGCGTCCCGCGTAGAACGTGAGCGTGACCTTGACGTCGATGACGCCGGTGTACGTGTCGTCGACGACGTTGCCGATGAGCATCTCGACGTCCTGCGTGCCGCGGAAGGTGTCGCTGTAGTGGGTGACGTCCTTCTCCACGTGCCACTCGATGCCGTCCGGCGAGGGCTCGGGGGTGGAGGTGCGCAGCACCTCGACGCCTCCGACGTGCAGATAGCCGAGCCGGTCGTACTGACGGCCCTTCACCTTGCCGTCGAGCCGCAGCACCACCTTGCTCCAGCGGTCGCCGCAGCCCTGGGGCGGTGCATAGGTGCCCCTGTACGGCGTGAAGTCGCGGAACTGGGCCTCGGCCAGGGTGACTTGGCAGGACTTGGCGCCCTTGGGCACGGACACCGGCGGCGCCGCGGTCACCGGGTCGTGCCAGTCGGTGCCGAACTCGGCCGGGACGTCGGCGGCTACGGCCGCGGGGGCACCCGTACCGAGGAGTGCGCTCGCCAGGAGGGTCACCCCGGCGAGCATGGACATGATGATCCGTCTTCTCATGGCCGGTGTTCTACGGGGAGTTGACCACCCGACGCAATGAGGAGACCGGCCGACCGCTCAATGACCCGCACGGACGCACCCCATCGGCACATATGATGCTATAAGCGGATCTTGCTGCCACAGTGCTCCCATGGAGATCACGACTGCTCGCGTCCGTCGCGTGGCCCTCGCCCTCGCCCTCGGCGGTGCCGTCACCCTCACCTGCGACGCCGTGCTCGCCGGCCTCCCGCACCGGGGCCACGGCTCCCCCGCCCCCGGCCCCTCGGCGGCCGCCTCCGACCCGGCCCCGGCGCCCGGCGCTCCGGGCATCGGCGACCCGCTGATGCCGCTGGACGGCAACGGCGGCTACACGGTGCACCGTTACACGCTCGACTTCGACTGGCAGGCGCCCGGGACGCCGTTCGAGGCCGGAGCCACCATCAGCGCCACCGCCACCCAGGCCCTGTCCCGCTTCGACCTGGACTTCGCGGGCAACACCCTGCACAAGGTCACCGTCGACGGCGCGTCGGCCATCGCCGTACGGGACGGCGACGAACTCGTCGTCACGCCCGCGCGGCCGATCCCGCGCGGCCGCGCCTTCGCCGTCCGCGTCACCTACACCGCCGACCCCACCCAGCGCCGGCAGCGCGGCGACGCGATCCGGGAGTACGGCTGGGTGCCCACCGCCGACGGCACCCTGCTCTGTGCGCAGCCCGACGGCGCCAAGCTGGTCTTCCCGGTGGACGACCACCCCAGCCTGCGGGCACCGGTCACCTTCCGCATCACCACCCCCGCGGGGCTCCGCGCGGTGGCCAACGGCCGGCTCGTCGAGCGCGTCCCGCGGCCCGGTGGACGCGTGCGCTGGACGTACGACTCCGAGGAACCCATCGCGGCCCAGCTGATCCAGGTGGCGATCGGGAAGTTCACGGTCGTCGACAGCACGGGCCCGCGCGGACTGCCGGTCCGGGACGTGGTGCCGGACGGCCTGGTCGCGGAGACCGAGCCCGACCGCGCGCTCACCCCGGAACACCTCGCCTGGCTGGAACGGCGGCTCGGCCCCTACCCGTTCCGCCGCTACGGCGTGCTGGTCGGGGACACCGACCTGCCGGTGGCGCTGGAGACGCAGTCGCTGTCCCTCGTACCCAAGGACGACCTGCTGGGCGACCGGATCGACGCCGAACGCAATCTCGTCCACGAGCTGACCCACCACTGGACCGGGGACAGCGTCGCCATCCGGCGATGGTCCGACCTGTGGCTGAGTGAGGGTCATGCCCGGTTCTACGAGCGGCTGTACTCCGACGAGCACGGCGGCGTGAGCATGGAGGACGCCATGCGGGCGGCCTACGAGCAGCACGACCAGTGGCGGCACGACGACGGAGCCCCCGCCGAGCCGACGGAGCCGACGCTGTTCAAGGTGATGCGGTACGACGGCTCGGCGCTGGTGCTGTACGCCCTGCGGGAGAAGGTGGGTGACGAAACGTTCGACCGGATCGAGCGCACCTGGGTGACCAGGTACCGGGGCCGTGCGGCCGGTACCAAGGACTTCGTCGCGCTCGCCTCCCGGGTCGCGGGCGAGGATCTGACGCCCTTTCTGACTCCGTGGCTGTACGGGCCGGACACCCCGCCCATGCCCGGCCATCCCGACTGGCAGGTGGACCCGGTCGAGGACTGAGTCCGGGACGGTGGGCGACCGCCCCTCGGACGCCGATCCGCTGCCGCCGACCGGGTGGCCTCTGCCGGACCGCTGGTCCACCCGGTTGACGTTCGGCGCGCCGTGCCGCGCCGGACACGGAAACGTACGAGGGGTGACGTTAAGGGCGATCCCTTCGCCCTGGTTGCGACGAGCGTGGTTGGAGACCCTCAGCAAGCGGTTGGAGACCCTCCGGTATGAGAAGAACTGTCGCCCCACGTGTGCCCGGCGCCCTGCGGACCTGCCGCATGACGGCCTGTCTGCTCGCGACGGCCGCGCTGCTGCCACCGCTGCTGATCCTCCCGGCGTCGAGCGCCGACGAGGCGGAGGGCCAGCGCCTGCAGAACGCCTTCACCGATGCCGCCCGCGAGTTCCACGTGCCACGCAGTGTGCTCCTGAGCGTGTCCTACATGCAGTCGCGCTGGGACTCCCACCCGGGCACCCCCAGCGTCGCGGGCGGCTACGGGCCGATGCACCTGGTGGAGCCCGGCGGCGGCCACGCCCCCGCACCGGCCCCCGCACCGGCGGCGCCGGACGGCCGCGAGAACAGCTCCCCCGCAGGGACGGCGTCCGCCTCGGGCGGGCACGCCGTGCAGCCGGCGGACCTGGAACGCGCCGCCCGGCTGATCAAGGTCCCGCCCACGGAGCTGCGGACGGACGCCGTCGCCAACGTACGCGGCGGCGCGGCCCTGCTGGCCGCCGCACAGCGGCATCTCGGCAAGCCGCTCAGCGAGGACCCGGAGGACTGGTGGCAGGCGGTGGAACGTTTCCCCGGCACCCGTGACGTCACCTCGGCCACGACGTACGCAGACGACGTTTTCACCCTGATCCGCCGGGGGGCGCACCGGACCACCGCCGAAGGCCAGGAGGTCACACTCCCCGCCAGCCCCGGCATCCGCCCGCGCCCCGGCCCGCAGGTCCCACCCCGGCCCAAGGAGGTCGAGTGCCCTCCGGAGCTGTCCTGTGACTGGCTCGCCGCGCCCTACCAGGAGATCGACGAGGACGGCGACTACGGCAACCACGACCTGGCCGACCGGCCCCGGGACCAGAAGATCGAGTACATCGTCATCCACGACACCGAGTCGACGCTGCCGAACATGTTCCAGACCGTGCAGGACCCGACCGAGGCGTCCTGGCACTACTCGATCCGCTCCAGCGACGGCCACGTCACCCAGCACGTCAGGACGAAGGACGAGGCCTGGCACTCCGGCAGCAAGTTCGTCAACGCCCGTTCGATCGGCGTCGAACACGAAGGGTTCCTCGCTCACCCCGGCACCTGGTACACGGAGCAGATGTACCGGTCCTCGGCCCGCCTGGTGCGCTTCCTGGCGAAGAAGTACGGCGTCCCGCTCGACCGGCAGCACATCTTCGGCCATGACAACGTGCCGGCGCCGACCGGCGACAGCATCCCCGAGATGCACGAGGACCCCGGCCCCTTCTGGGACTGGCAGCACTACTTCGACCTGCTCGGCGCGCCGCTGAAGGCTACCGCCGGACCGGACAGCGACATGGTGATGATCCTGCCGGACTACGCCACCCACAAGCCGCGGTACACCGGCTGCGAGGGCGACGGAAAGCGGTGCCAGCCGCACGGCTCCAGCGCCGTCCGCCTCCACACCGACCCGGCCGACAACGCCCCGCTGATCCAGGACCCGGGCCGCAGGCCGGACGGCGACGAATCCACCGAGGACGTCAGCGACCTCGGTTCGCGCGTCTCCACCGGCCAGACCTTCGCCGTCGCCGACCGCAGCGGCGAGTGGACGGCGATCTGGTTCCAGGGCAACAAGGCCTGGTTCAAGAACCCCAAGGACCACCCGACGGCCGTCGGCGCGAGCGGCCGCATGGTGACACCCAAGGAGGGCCTGGACGAGATCCCGGTGTACGGGCGTGCCCTGCCGGAGGAGGAGGCCTACCCGGAGGGAATGGAGGAGGAGACCGACTCGCCGCTCCCGTACACCCTCTGCGCGGGCCAGCGCTATGTGACACAGTCCGGCGTCGACAGTTCCTATGTCGACAGGTCGACCTTCTCCGGCACGCCCCAGCCCGTGGTGCTGGGCCAGGAGAGGTACTACGAGATCCAGTTCGGCCACCGGCTCGCCTATGTCCGGGCGAACGACGTGGACCTGATGCACGCGAGCACCGGCTCGGCGGGCGCGCCCGAGCAGCAGCCCGGCCCGGCAGGCCAGTGACCCCGCACGGCATCCGGGGTCGCCTCAGGCCAGCAGGTCCGCCCGGTCCCCCATCACCACCACGGGATCGCGGTCCGGGTCGAGCGTGCGGAGCAGGAACCGCATGGCCTCCCCGGAGAGGCTGATGCACGCCGAGGTGCCGCTGCCGTGGTCGAGGTGCAGCCAGATGCCGCCGCCCCGCTCGGCGCCCCAGGGGCGGGTGACGTCGTGCGGCGGTGCGCCCCGCAGCCGGTTGTAGTCGATGGCGATGACGTAGTCGAAGTCGTGCTGGTGCGCCGAGTCCCAGTAGTACGGGGGTGCGTAGACACCCACGTCATGGGTGTAGGAGAGCCGGGCGCCCGGGTCGGGGAGCACACCACCCGCGTCGGTGACGGTGAACACGCCCACCGGGCTGCGTCCGTCGCCCGCGTAGTGCTCGGTGGTCCAGCCGTTCCGCCCGTTGTGGGCGGGCCAGCTGCCCACCGGGCGCCAGCCGTCGTCCCGCAGGCTGTACAGCACGACCGTGGCGTCGGCCGAGTCCTCGCCCTCGCCGTACACGGCCAGGACCTGGCTGGAGTCGGCGGGAATCTCCGCGTGCAGCCGCTCGCCGACGCCGGGCAGCGCGGTCGGGTCACCGACGGGCACGGCCGGCCTCGGCTGCCCGGCCCGGCCCGCCCCGGCGGCTCTGTCGGGCGCCCCCGGTACGCCGTTCTTCGCACCGCCGCCGTTCCCCGGCCCGCCACAGGCACTCAGGGCCATCAGGACGGTTCCGAGGGCCATCGCCGTCACGGCGGTCACACGCCGAACGCTCTTGATCTGCACCCGGCCATCCTGGCATCACATATGCGTCCATTGATTGAATTTCCAGACATGGTCCGCGTGTTGGACGGCAAGCCCTGGCCGGAAGACGGTGGATTCTGCCGACCGCCCGGGAAAACCGTTTGATTTCGACCACCCTCCGACGCGAACCTTTCACGGCTTGTCGCCACCTTCCCCCGACACGAGCCGCTGGGACGTCATGCAAATTCAAGATCTTCCGTATTCCGATCCGGGCGTGCCGGACGCACGTTCGGGTCCTCGCTTCCTGTGGTGGCTCGGGCGGAATCAACTGGGTGGCCAGCTCAAGGCACTGGCCTGGGGACTGCTGCACTTCGTGGCCGTCTCCGCGCTCCCCTTCTGCGTGGGGCTCGCCGTCCAGGCCGTCGTCGACCGCTCCGGCACCCGGCTGGCGCTGACGGGCGGTCTGCTCGTGCTGTGCGGCGCGGCGATCGCCGTCGGCGACACCTTCCTGCATCGGGCCGCCGTCACCAACTGGATCACCGCGGCCGCCCGCGTCCAGCAGTTGCTCGCCCGCAAGGCCACCCAGCTGGGCTCGGCGCTGACCCGGCGGGTGGCGGCCGGCGAGGTGGTCGCCGTCTCCACCGGCGACGTCGAGAAGATCGGCTGGTTCGTCGAGGCGGTCTCCCGGTTCACCGCGGCCGCGGTGACGGTCGTCGTGGTCGGCGTGGGGCTGCTCTTCTACCAGCCCGCGCTCGGCTGGGTGGTGGCCGCGGGGCTGCCGCTGGTGGCGCTGGCCGTGCTGCCGCTGCTGCCCCGGGCGACCCGGCGCGCCGACTTCCAGCGCGCCAAGGCCGGCCGGGCCACCGAGCTGGCCTCGGACACCGTGGCGGGGCTGCGCGTGCTGCGCGGCATCGGCGGCGAGGACCTCTTCCTCGACCGTTACCGCCGTGCGTCCCAGGAGGTGCGGCGGGCCGCCGTGCGCAGCGCCCGGATGTGGTCCCTGATCGCCGCGATCCAGGTGCTGGTGCCCGGGCTGCTGCTGATCGCGGTGGTCTGGCACGGCGTCCACCTCGCCCGGCAGGGCCGGGTCACCGTCGGCGAACTGGTCACCGTCTACAGCTCGGTCATGATCCTCAACTACCCGTTGCAGCACTTCACCGAGATCGCCATGGCGTACTCCTTCTCGCGCCCCTCGGCGAAACGGGCCGCCCGGGTGCTCTCCCTGGAACGGGCCACCGACACCGGCGGCTCGCGCGCGGACGCGGTGCCGGACGGCGACCTGTATGACCCGGACACCGGTCTGCTGGCGCCCGCGGGCCGGCTGACCGCCGTGGTCTGCGGCGACCCCGACGCGGCCGGCCACCTCGCCGAACGGCTGGGCGGCCACCCCGCCGAGGCCGCCACCTCCGTGCTGCTCGGCGGCGTACCGCTCGACGAACTGCCTCTGGAGACCGCCCGCACCGCGGTGCTCGTCCAGGACAAGGACCCGGTGCTGCTCTCCGGTTCGCTGCGCGAGCTGCTCGACGTGCCGGCCTCCGGCGCCGTGCGGGCCGAGGACGCGCTGGCCGCCGCCCAGTGCGCGGACGTCCTGGAGGCCCTGGTCCAGGGCTCGTTGGACGTCACCGACCCGCTGGACGCCCGGATCACCGAGCGGGGCCGCTCCCTGTCGGGCGGCCAGCGCCAGCGGCTCGCGCTGGCCCGGTCGCTGATCACCGACCCCGAGGTGCTCGTCCTGGACGAGCCGACCTCCGCCGTCGACTCGCACACCGAGGCGCGGATCGCGGAGGGCATCCGCGAGGTGCGGTCCGGCCGTACGACCGTGCTGTTCACCTCCTCGCCGCTGCTGCTCGACCGGGCCGACCGGGTCGTCCTCGTCCACGAGGGCGAGGTCGGCGCGGTCGGCGTGCACCGCGAACTGGTGCGCACCGAGCCGCGGTACCGGGCGGTGGTGACCCGGGAGACGGACGACGAAGCCGCCCTCCGGAACACGAGGGACGAAGACGGCGCGCTGCGAGGCGGCGCACCCAAGGAGAAACAGGCCGCGCTGCGAGGCAGCACGCCCAAGGAGCAAGAAGTCGCGCTGCGGAACGGCGCGCTGGAAGAGATCGAGGAAAGCGCATGATCGGCGTCGCACCACCGGCGTACGACCCGGCGGCCCCGACGACGGCCACCACCCTGCCCATCGGCGCCACCTCGACCGTGCGCGCCTACGTGGCCGAACTGTTCCACCGGCATCGCCGGGCCTTCTCCGTCCTCATCATGGTCAACACGGTGGCCGTGATCGCCTCCATGGTCGGCCCGTACCTGCTCGGCGGACTGATCGAGCGGGTGTCGGACGGTGCCCGTGAACTCCATCTGGGCCTGACCATCGGCCTGTTCGTGCTCGCGCTCGCCGTCCAAGCCGTCTTCGTGCGCGAGGTACGGCTGCGCGGCGCCGTGCTCGGCGAACGGATGCTGGCCGACCTGCGCGAGGACTTCCTCGTCCGGTCCGTCGGGCTGCCGCCGGGCGTCCTGGAGCGGGCGGGCACGGGCGATCTGCTGTCCCGGATCACCACCGACATCGACCGGCTCGCCAACGCCATGCGGGAGGCCGTGCCGCAGCTGTCGATCGGCATCGTGTGGGTGGTGCTGCTGCTCGGCGGGCTCGTGGTCACGGCGCCGCCGCTGGCCGCCGCCGTGCTGCTCGCCCTGCCGATCCTGGTGGTCGTCTGCCGCTGGTACTTCAGGCGGGCGCCCTCCGGCTACCGCTCCGAGGCCGCCGGGTACGCGTCCGTGGCCGCCGCCCTCGCGGAGTCCGTGGACGCCGGCCACACCGTCGAGGCGCACCGGCTCGGCGCCCGGCGCATCGCCCTGTCGGAACGCCGGGTCAAGGAGTGGACGGCATGGGAGCGCTACACGCTGTGGCTGCGGTCGGTGCTGTTCCCCGCCATGAACGCCACCCACACCACCGTGCTCGGCGCGGTGCTGATGATCGGCGGCGTCCTCGTCCTCGACGGCCGGCTCGACGTGGGCCAGCTGACCACGGGCGCCCTCATCGCCCAGATGCTCGTCGAGCCGGTCAACCTGATCCTGCGCTGGTACGACGAGGTCCAGGTCGCCCAGGTGTCGCTGGCCCGGCTGGTCGGCGTCCGGGACATCGAGCCGGACGCCGGTGACGCCTCGCTGGCCCCCGACGGCCGGGAGGTGCACGCCGACGAGGTCCGCTTCGGCTACCTGCAGGGCGTCGACGTGCTGCGCGAGGTCTCCCTGGAGGTCGCGCCCGGCACCCGGCTCGCCCTGGTCGGCCCCTCGGGCGCGGGCAAGTCCACCCTGGGCCGGCTGCTCGCCGGGATCTACGCGCCCCGCGACGGCCGGATCACCCTCGGCGGCGCCGAGCTGTCCCGGATGACCGCCGAACGGGTCCGCTCCCATGTCGCCCTCGTCAACCAGGAGCACCACGTCTTCGTGGGCTCCCTGCGCGACAACCTGCTGCTCGCCCGGACCGGCGCCGAGGACGCCGAGCTGTGGGCGGCCCTGGGCGCGGTCGACGCGGACGGCTGGGCGCAGGCCCTGGAGCAGGGCCTGGACACCGAGGTCGGCTCCGGCGGCCTCACGCTGACCCCGGCGCAGGCCCAGCAGATCGCGCTGGCCCGGCTGGTGCTGGCCGACCCGCACACCCTGGTCCTGGACGAGGCGACCTCGCTCCTCGACCCGCGCGCGGCCCGCCATCTGGAGCGGTCCCTGGCCCGGGTCCTCGACGGCCGCACCGTGGTCGCCATCGCCCACCGGCTGCACACCGCCCATGACGCGGATGTCATCGCCGTGGTCGAGAACGGCCGGATCAGCGAGCTCGGCAGCCACGACGAGCTGGTTGCGGCCGACGGCGCCTACGCGGCGCTGTGGCGGTCGTGGCACGGGTGACCGGCCGTGGCACGGGGTATGCGCCGCAGGTCGCGCCCCGTGCCGTTGCGCGGGTACGAGCAGGGGTGGAAGGCTGGAGAGCGGCACCGGTTCGGGGACGGGCCGGGAACCGCAGGGTTCGCGGCGCGTGAGGCCCGTGCCGAGCGTGCCGGCGGCCCGCCCCTCGGACCGCCGCCTCACCCCCTGGAGGTAGCCGTGACCACCGCCGACGGATGGGGGGACGACGTCTACCAGCCCGACGGATCCGAGACCCGCGAGGACACGGGACTGCTCGACGTGGAGGACACGCTGGAGTCCGACGGCGTCAGCGATCCCCTGGACCGGGGCTGGTCCCCGCCCGAGCGGCCGTGGGCCGTGGAGCACACCGGGGTGACCGCGGCGGAGGGCCACCGGGGCGAGACCCTGGACCAGCGGCTCGCCGAGGAGCTGCCCGATCCGGTCGCCCCCGACGGCGACGGCATCGGCGACTGTCAGGGCAGCGACGGCGAACTCCTGGACAAGGAGGTCGGCGATCTGCGCTCCGGCCGCCTCGTGGCACCCGACGAGGGGGCGCACGAGGACGACGAGAACGGTCTCGTCGCCACCGACATCGGCATCGACGGCGCCGGGGCCTCCGCCGAGGAGGCCGCGATGCACATCGTCGACGAGGACACCGCCTACGGCTGACGCCGGCCCCCTCTGCCCGACCGCACCGATCGCCCTGTCCGCCCTGTCCGTCTTGTTCGAGGAGCCGCCATGCAGCAGGACAAGCACCCCGACTACCACCCCGTGGTCTTCCGCGACCGCGCCGCCGGATACGCCTTCCTGACCCGGTCCACCGCGACCAGCGATCAGACCATCGACTGGGACGACGGCGAGACCTACCCGGTGGTCGACGTGGAGATCTCCTCGGAGAGCCACCCCTTCTACACCGGGAAGGCCCGCACGGTGGACACCGAGGGCCGCGTCGCCGCGTTCGAACGGCGCTACGGGGGCGGCTCGGGGCAGACCGGCTGACCCCGGAGCCCCTGGAGCCCCTGGAGCCCCTGGAGCCCCTGGAGCCCCTGCGGTCAGATCACGTTCAGGGCGGCCGCGCAGCCTATGCCGCCCAGCACCATGAACACGGGCATCAGCACCTTGAGCTCCACCCAGCTGCCCGCGCGGAACCGCATCACCTTCGGCGGGCCGAGCGGGTACCAGCGCCTGCGGCCGATCGGAATGGGCCACAGGATCGGGCAACCGGAGACGGTCAGCGCGTCCCCGATGTCGTGCACCAGTGCCCCCAGCACCACCGGCAGCCCCAGCCACAGGTACTCCTGGCCGGGCTGGGTGAACAGCCAGTCCGAGCCGTTGCCCGGCTTGTCCAGGACGCCCGCCAGGATCCAGGCGCTGGTCCCCGCGAGCAGCCACACCAGTATGTCGCTGCTGGAGCCGCGGGCGGCCCGCCACAGCAGGCCCTCGATCGCCAGCACCATGTGCGCGAAGAGGATCGCCAGCACCGCCCAGCGGCCGCCGAGGATCGCCGCGGCGGAACAGCCCCCGCCGATCAGCACCGCCCACACCCAGGTGTGGGTCAGCGTCCGGTGCCCACCGTTGCGACGCGGGTCGCCCGGCTTCCGGGTCGCCTTGTAGACGGCGTAGGAGAGCTTGTCGACGATCTCGCAGACCCAGCGGGACAGCGGTCCGAAAGCGCGCGAGATGGTGGCGGCCTTGTGGTCGAGATCCGGGGCGAGCGCGGCGCCGGCGCAGATCAGTGCCCCTACCAGGAGCACCGGCCAGGGCATCCCGTGCCCGGCCGCGGCGGCCGCGGCTCCGACGCCGAGCCAGGCTGCGGCTCCCGACAGTGAGTGTGCTGGTCCCATCATGGCCGCTGTGCGCCCCATTCCTCGTATGCCGCTGTCCAGTTGACCGGGTGCGATGACGCTCCGTCGGCGACACAGCATAGGGGTCGTGATCTTCGGGCTCGCAGCCGATTCCCCCCTCGGCGGTCGGGCCAGGCAAGATGGGTGCGTGACCCTCATCGATCGACTGCCGCCGACCGCCGACCCCGACGCCCTGTACGAAGCCTTCGAGTCCTGGGCTCAGGAGCGCGGTCTCACGCTCTACCCCCACCAGGAGGAGGCGCTGATCGAGGCGGTCTCCGGGGCGAACGTGATCGTGTCGACGCCGACCGGCTCCGGCAAGAGCATGATCGCCGCGGGCGCGCACTTCGCCGCCCTGGCCCGGGACGAGGTCACCTTCTACACGGCGCCGATCAAGGCACTGGTGTCGGAGAAGTTCTTCGAGCTGTGCAAGATCTTCGGCACCGAGAACGTCGGCATGCTCACCGGCGACGCCTCCGTGAACTCCGACGCGCCCGTCATCTGCTGCACCGCCGAGGTGCTTGCCTCCATCGCCCTGCGCGACGGCAAGCAGGCGGACGTCGGCCAGGTCGTCATGGACGAGTTCCACTTCTACGCCGAGGGCGACCGCGGCTGGGCCTGGCAGATCCCGCTCCTCGAACTGCCGCAGGCGCAGTTCATCCTGATGTCCGCCACCCTCGGCGACGTCTCCTTCTTCGAGCAGGACCTCGCCCGCCGCACCGGCCGTCCCACCTCGGTGGTCCGCTCGGCGACCCGTCCGGTGCCGCTCTCCTACGAGTACAAGTTCACCCCGCTCACCGAGACGCTCACCGAGCTGCTGGAGAGCAGGCAGGCGCCGGTGTACATCGTGCACTTCACCCAGGCGCAGGCGGTGGAGCGGGCGCAGGCGCTGATGAGCATCAACATGTGCTCGAAGGAGGAGAAGGAGCAGATCGCCGAGCTGATCGGCAACTTCCGCTTCACCACCAAGTTCGGCCAGAACCTCTCCCGGTACGTCCGGCACGGCATCGGCGTGCACCACGCCGGCATGCTCCCCAAGTACCGGCGCCTGGTGGAGAAGCTCGCGCAGGCCGGTCTGCTGAAGGTCATCTGCGGCACCGACACCCTGGGCGTGGGCGTCAACGTGCCCATCCGCACGGTGTTGTTCACCGCACTCACCAAGTACGACGGCAACCGCGTGCGCACGCTGCGCGCCCGGGAGTTCCACCAGATCGCCGGCCGGGCGGGCCGGGCCGGCTTCGACACGGCCGGGCTGGTGGTCGCGCAGGCGCCCGAGCACGTCATCGAGAACGAGAAGGCGCTGGCGAAGGCGGGCGACGACCCGAAGAAGCGGCGCAAGGTGGTGCGCAAGAAGGCGCCGGAGGGCTTCGTCGCCTGGTCGGAGACCACCTTCGAGAAGCTGATCGCGTCCGAGCCGGAGCCGCTGACGTCGCGTTTCCGGGTGACGCACACCATGCTGCTGTCGGTGATCGCCCGCCCGGGCAACGCCTTCGAGGCGATGCGTCATCTGCTGGAGGACAACCACGAGCCGCGCAAGCAGCAGCTGCGGCACATCCGCCGGGCGATCGCCATCTACCGCTCGCTCCTCGACGGCGGCATCGTCGAGAAGCTGGACGAGCCGGACGCCACCGGCCGTATCGTCCGCCTCACGGTCGACCTCCAGCAGGACTTCGCGCTTAACCAGCCGCTGTCCACGTTCGCCCTCGCCGCGTTCGAACTCCTCGACCCCGAATCGCCGTCCTACGCCCTCGACATGGTCTCCGTCGTCGAGTCCACCCTGGACGACCCGCGGCAGATCCTGGTCGCCCAGCTGAACAAGGCGAAGGGTGAGGCGGTGGCCGCGATGAAGGCGGACGGCATCGAGTACGAGGAGCGCATGGAGCGCCTCCAGGACGTCACCTACCCGAAGCCTCTGGAAGAGCTGCTCTTCCACGCGTACGACACCTACCGCAAGAGCCACCCCTGGGTCGGCGACCATCCGCTGTCGCCCAAGTCGGTCATCCGGGACATGTACGAACGGGCGATGTCCTTCACGGAGTTGGTGTCCTTCTACGAGCTGGCCCGCACCGAGGGCATCGTGCTGCGCTACCTGGCGAGCGCGTACAAGACGCTGGACCACAACATCCCCGACGACCTCAAGTCCGAGGACCTGCAGGACCTGATCGAGTGGCTGGGCGAGATGGTCCGCCAGGTCGACTCCAGTCTGCTGGACGAGTGGGAGCAGCTCGCCAATCCGGAGGAGATGACGGCCGAGGAGGCCCAGGAGAAGGCCGACGAGGTCAAGCCGGTCACCGCCAACGCGCGCGCCTTCCGGGTCCTGGTCCGCAACGCGATGTTCCGCCGCGTGGAGCTGGCCGCCCTCGACCACGTCGACGAACTGGGCGAGATGGACGCGGAGTCCGGCTGGGACGCCGATGCCTGGGGCGAGGCCATGGACAAGTACTGGGACGAGTACGAGGACCTGGGCACCGGCCCCGACGCCCGCGGCCCCAAGCTGCTCGTGATCCAGGAGGAGCCGCAGAACGCGCTGTGGCGTGTCCGGCAGATCTTCGACGACCCGAACGACGACCACGACTGGGGCATCAGCGCGGAGGTCGACCTGACGGCCTCCGACGCCGAGAGCCGCGCGGTCGTCCGCGTCACCGATGTCGGCCAGCTCTGACCCGGCCCGTTCTGACCACAGGAGAACCCCACCCATGACGAACCCGGCCGAGAGACTGGTCGACCTGCTCGACCTCGAGCAGATCGAGGTCAACATCTTCCGTGGCCGCAGTCCCCAGGAGTCCATCCAGCGGGTCTTCGGCGGCCAGGTGGCGGGCCAGGCGCTGGTCGCCGCCGGCCGCACCGCGGAGGGCGACCGCCCGGTGCACTCACTGCACGCGTACTTCCTTCGACCGGGCCGGCCCGGCGTGCCGATCGTGTACCAGGTCGAACGGATCCGGGACGGGCGGTCGTTCACGACGCGCCGGGTCACCGCCGTGCAGCACGGCCGCACGATCTTCAATCTGACCGCCTCCTTCCACAAGCCTGAGGTGGGAGCTTTCGAGCACCAGCTGCCGCCGGCCCGCGAGGTACCGCACCCGGAGTCGCTGCCGACGCTCGCCGAGGAGATCCGCAAGTATCTGGGCGAGCTGCCCGAGCAGTTGGAGCGGATGGCGCGCCGTCAGCCCTTCGACATCCGCTATGTCGACCGGCTGCGCTGGAACCCCGAGGAGATAGCGGGCGCCGAGCCGCGCAGCGCGGTGTGGATGCGTGCGGTCGGTCCGCTGGGCGACGATCCGCTGGTGCACACCTGCGCGCTGACCTACGCCAGCGACATGACCCTCCTGGACGCAGTGCGGGTCCCCGTCGAGCCCCTGTGGGGGCCGCGGAACTTCGACATGGCCTCGCTGGACCACGCCATGTGGTTCCACCGGCCGTTCCGTGCGGACGAGTGGTTCCTGTACGAGCAGGAGTCCCCCATCGCCACGGGCGGCCTGGGCCTGGCCCGTGGGCGGGTCTACGACCTGGAGGGGCGGCTGCTGGTGTCGGTGGTCCAGGAGGGCCTGTTCAGGGCTCTGTAGGGTTCAGGGCTCTGTAGGAGAGAAGAGCCACGAGGAAGAGCCGCTTGGGCCCCGGAGGCCCGGAGTTCTTCAGGGCGTCCTCAGTGGGCAAGACGGGGGCTTCTGCGGCGCAGCCAGCCGCGCAGGCCGTGCGCGGTCCTCGGCTGGGCCGGTGCCGGGTGCTGCGCGTACGTGACAGGGCGGGGCGCCGGGCGGAATGCGCGGGCCTCCGTCACAGCCCGTGCCAGGTCGTTCCGGAACCAGTCGATCTCGTCCGGCTCGTCCGCCGTCATCAGCTCCTCGGCGAGCAGCGCGGTCGGCGAGCCGGGTGCGCCGTGGGCGGGCGGGGCGGGCCGGAATGCCTGTACGTACGCCCGCTCGTGCGGATCCGTCAGTGCGTCGTCGATCTCACCGGGGTCCAGGAAGCCGGCCACCACCCCGGCCCGCTCCCACCGCCCGCCCGCCGCCCGCAGCAGGAAGCCGCAGTGGCGTCCGCGCCAGTTGCGGGCCCGCTGGTCCGCTCCCGCCCCGAGCCGGTCCCGCAGCTCCACGGGCGTACGGCCGGTGAGCAGCTGTGCGTTCTTCTCGTCGGCCGCGAACTGCCTCAGCTCCTCCGCCAGATAGAGCCAGACCACGGCCCGATAGCGGTTCGGATACCAGGTCACGGGAGTCACCAGGCCGAGTTTCGCGAAGCGGGTGAACCTGCCCGCCGGGATCTCCATCAGGGCCGCGCCCTCGGTCGTACCGACGGCTCGCACGCTCTCGCGGAGGGTTTCGGCCCGGTCCTGGAGCCGCTCGATCTCGCTCCGGGAGACACGGTGGCCTCCGCCGCCCTCGTCGGGCACTGTGCGGATCCGGCCAAGATGTACCGCGAGGTCGAACTCGCCTCGCCTGAGGCCCAGTTCACGGGCGGCGCGGCTGAACGTGCAGGTGACCTGGCGGGGTCGGGCGATGGTGGTGCCGGACATGGTCGTTCTCCCCCGTGGAGCGGGTGGCTCGCGCCGGGTGCGCTCGCCGTGGAAAAACCGTAGCCGCTCCGGCGGATCTCGTGGCGGGCCTGTGGATAACTCCGCGACAGGGGAAGAAACAGCAGGTCAGAGGTCCACTGGCGAGGAACGCTCCGGTTGCCGGGCGTCCACGCCGAGGTGTTCGCCGACGCGGTTGACGAGCAGTGTCATCTCGTAGGCGATCTGGCCGATGTCCGCCTCCGCGCCGCTGAGGACGCACAGACAGCTGCCGGTTCCGGCGGCGGTGACGAACAGGACCGCGTCGTCGTACTCGATCATCGTCTGGCGGACCTGGCCCGCGCCGAAGTGGCGTCCCGAGCCCTTGGCAAGGCTGTGCAGCCCGGAGGCGACGGCGGCCAGATGCTCCGCGTCCTCCCGGCGAAGGCCCGTGCTCGCTCCGGTGACCAGCCCGTCGTTCGACAGGACCAGCGCGTGACGTACGTGCTCCACGCGCTCGGTCAGGTCGTCGAGCAGCCAGCCGAGTCCCTGGTTCTGCGCCATGTCGTAGCGTCTCCCCGTGTGCCGTCTCCCCCTGGCTGGAGGATCTCCCCGCCAGCCTTCACCACCACCGGCGTCCGGGCAAGGAGGATGGGGACATGGCACAGAAGATGACCGACGAGGAATGGCGGGCGTTCGTCTCACACGGCACCCGCACCGGCAAGCTGTCCACCGTCAACGCCGACGGCAGCCCGCACGTGGCCCCCGTCTGGTTCCTGCTGGACGGGGACGACCTGGTCTTCAACACCGGCAAGGAGACCGTGAAGGGCCGCAATCTCACCCGCGACGGGCGAGTCGCCCTGTGTGTGGACGACGACCGGCCCCCGTTCCATTTCGTGGTGCTGAGCGGGCGCGCCCGGCTGTCCGAGGAACCGGGTGAGTTGCGTGATTCGGCCACCCGGATCGCGGCCCGTTACGTGGGAGAGGAGCGCGCGGAGGAGTTCGGCGCCCGCAACGGCGTCCCGGGCGAGCTGCTGGTCCGGGTCACCGTGGAGAAGGTGGTGGCGCTCAAGGACCTCACGGGCTGAGGTCTCAGCCCACCGAGTCGAGGAGCCGGGCGGTGTGCATCCGCCCGGCGTACTCGACGAGCCGGATCAGCACCTCCTTGCCGGAGTCCCGGTCCCGGGCGTCGCACAGCACCACGGGCGTGCCCTGGTCCAGGTCCAGGGCGCGGGAGACGTCGCGCGCGCCGTAGGTCCGGGCGCCGACGAAGCAGTTGACGGCGACGACGAACGGGATGTGCCGGTGCTCGAAGTAGTCGACCGCCGGGAAGCAGTCCTCCAGGCGGCGGGTGTCGGCGAGGACGACGGCGCCGAGGGCTCCTTGCGACAGCTCGTCCCAGAGGAACCAGAAGCGGTCCTGGCCCGGGGTACCGAAGAGGTAGAGGGAGAGCCCGGAGCGGATGGTGATGCGGCCGAAGTCCATGGCGACGGTGGTGGTGACCTTGTGGTCCACCCCGTCCGTGTCGTCCACCAGCTGGCCTGCTTCGCTGAGCAATTCCTCGGTGCGCAGCGGCCGGATCTCGCTGACGGCGCCGACCAGGGTCGTCTTCCCGACGCCGAAGCCGCCGGCGACCAATATCTTGAGCGCCATGGCCGACGTGTCGTCGTCGGCGGCGGCGGGCTCGGAGTACTCGGAGACCATGATCACTTCTCTCGGGAGGGCCGGCTGCGGTCGACATGCTCGGGGGCTCGGGAGGGCCGGTGGCGCGGCTCGGGCTGCGCGGGACGCCGCTCGGTCCGCACGGTCCGCTTGATCCGCTCGGTGCGTTTGGTCCGCACGGTCGGCTGGGTCCGCTCGGTGCGTTTGGTTCGCACGGTCGACTTGGTCCGCTCGGGACACGCAGCCAGCATCATGACAACTGCGGCCCCCTCGCGGGCGGTTGTACCGGAACGCGTCTGTTCTGACCGGCGCGCGTCCGATTGGTTCCGGATGCTCATCTACAGTGCCCGCAATCCCGCGATGACCTCGCGCAGAATCCGTTCGTCGGGAAGCTGGGCCGGTGGCACCGGACGGCTCACGGTGACACAGCCCAGTTCCAGCAGGTCGCCCAGGAGCACCCGGACCACGCCCACGGGAAGGTCGGCGCCGGCGGCGAGCTCGGCGACCGACTGCGTCTCCACCCGGCACAGGTCGATCAGTGCCCGGTGTTCGGGGCCGAGCGCGGTGTCGTCGTCGACGCCGGGCGCGCCCGGGTCGAGTGTGACCAGGGCGATCAGGTCGAACCGCACTCCGGTGGGGCCGGGTTTGGTGCGGCCGCCGGTCATGGCGTAGGGGCGGACGAGAGGTCCGGCCTCGCCGTCGTACCACTGGCTGCCCGGCTCGCGCGGGGCGCCGATCGTGTATTCGGTCATCGGTGGGGCTTCCGGATCATCCGGCGGCGGGCGGCCGGGCGGCGGCCCGCGGCGCGGTGTAGAGGTGCTCGCCGACGCGCTTGACGAGGCGGGCCATCTCGTAGGCGACCAGGCCGATGTCGGCGGTGACGGCGGTGAGCACGGCGAGGCAGGAGCCGTCGCCGGCGGCGGCCACGAAGAGGAAGGCGTCGTCCATCTCGACCATGGTCTGGCGCACCCCTCCCGCCCCGAAGTGCCGTCCCGTGCCCTTGGCGAGGCTGTTGAAGCCGGAGGCGACGGCGGCGAGGTGCTCGGCGTCCTCACGCCCGAGGGCGGTCGAGGCGCCGACGGCGAGGCCGTCGTTGGACAGCACCACGGCATGCTGCACTTCCTCGACGCGCAGCACCAGGTCGTCCAGCAGCCAGTCGAGTTCGCCGGAGCGGCGGTCGGCCCTCATGCTCGGGTCCTGGATCATGCGCGGTCTCCTTCGGTGCTGTCGGTGCCCTCTTCGGGTTCCGGAGTGGCTGCGCGGCCGGGTTGTCTGCCGCCGCCGCGCGTCCAGCCGTCGCGGTAGGCCGTCATGCGGTCGCGGACGAGTTCGGGGGTGCGATCGTCCCGTAGCCGGGCGGGCGCGGGTTCCTCGGTGCGTGGATCGCGCAGTTGGGGGGCGAGGTTCGCCTGCCGCACCCGGCGTGGGAGGTCGTCGTCGCCGGCCTCGGAGTCGTGCGGGGGGCGGTGCGGCCTCAAGGTCGTGACTCCGGGGGGTGGTGGCTCGGGCGCCGGGTGCGGGGTGGCGTGGGTGGTGGCGTGGGTGGTGGCGAGGACGGGACGGGGCGCGGGGACGGCGGCCGGTGGAAGGGCGGTGCCGGGCACACGCGCGTAATCGCGTTCCGGTGCCTGTTCGATGCCGGCCGGCGGACGGCCGGAACGTTCCGCCGGACCACCGTGAAGCAGGGCCTTCGGCAGCAGGACCACCGCGGTGGTGCCGCCGTAGGGGGAGGTGCGCAGGTGCACCTTGATGCCGTGGCGGGCCGCGAGCCTGCTGACGACGAAGAGGCCGAGCCGGTCGCTATCGAACAGGTCGAGGGCCTCGGACTGCTCGATGCGCCGGTTGGCTTCGGCGAGGGTCTCCTCGCCCATGCCGAGTCCGCGGTCCTCGACCTCCAGGGCGTAGCCGTTGCCGACGGGTTCCCCGGTGACGCGCACGCGCGTGTGCGGGGGCGAGAACTGGGCGGCGTTCTCCACGACCTCGGCGAGCAGATGGGTGAGGTCGGCGACGGCCGCGCCGACGACGGCTGCCTCGGGGAGCTGGCGTACCTCCACGCGCGCGTAGTCCTCGACTTCGGACACGGCGGCCCGTACGACGTTGGTCAGGGACACCGGCATGCGCCAGGCCCGGCCGGGGGCCGCCCCGGAGAGGATGATCAGGCTCTCCGCGTGGCGGCGCATTCGGGTGGTGAGGTGGTCGAGGCGGAAGAGGTCGCTCAGTTCGTTGGGGTCGTCGGAGCGGCGTTCCATGCTGTCCAGCAGGCTCAGCTGGCGGTGGACCAGGACCTGGCTGCGGCGGGCGAGGTTCACGAACACGCCCGAGATGCCGCTGGCGAGTTCGGCGCGCTCCACGGCGGCACGCAGGGCGGCGCGGTGGACGGTGCCGAGGGCCTCCGCGACCTGTCCGGTCTCGTCCTCCGCGGGCGGCCCCGGGGGTGCCTCCGCGCGGACGTCGATCTCCTCGCCGGCACGCAGTCTGCGCATCGCCTCGGGGAGCTTGCGCCGGGCGATCTCCAAAGCGCCGTTGCGCAGGCTCACCAGCTCGACCACGAGGCCGCGTCCGATGCGTACGGAGATGACGAGCGAGGCGGCCACCGCGAGGAGACCGAACAGGACGGCGGCTCCGGCCGGGGTGAGCAGACCGCGTGCGAACGGATCGGCCCGGCCGGCGACCGCGTGTGCCGTTCCGGTCTGGACGGTCCGCATTCCTTCCTGCACGCGCGCGTGAGCGGTGTTCCAGGTCGCTTCCGGGGCCGCGTCGAGCGCCTTGGCTCCGGGTTGACTCGCGAGGATCTTGTCCTCGGTGGCTGCCAGCGTGGTGTAGTCGCCGCCATGGGCGAACCGGTGCCAGGCGGTGCGCTGTGCGCCGGGCAGGTCGGCGACGGCCGTGTCGGTGAGGACACGGCGGGTGCCGACGACGCCGGTGAACAGCCGCAGTCGCTCGCCGTCCAGGGCGCCGGTCGGCCGGGCGCCGGCGAGGATCGCGTCCTCTTGGGCCAACGCCTCGCCCGCGCGGGAGAATTCGAGCAGCACGCGCGCGTCGGCGCCCATGTCGTCGGCCTGGATGCCGGTGAGGGCGCCGTCCACGGCGAAGCCCATGGCGATGGCCTTCGTGTACCGCCCGTAGGTTTCGTCCCAGTCGGCGCCCCGGTTCCGTACCGCCGTGCGCAGTTGCTCGGCGCCGGTGACGAAGGTCCGGAGGCGCTGGGCGACGCCGGAGGGCAGTTCCTCGCTGTCGGCGACGGTGCTGTCCTTGCCGAGCCGCAGCTCGGCCACGGCCTGGTCGGTACGGGCACCGAGCCTCTTGAGGTCGCCGGCCTGTTCGGCGGTGGGGTCGGTCGCGTATCGGACGGCTGCGGTGCGCTCGGCCTGGAGCGCGGCGACGGCGCCGGCGACCGGGGTCCGCAACGCGGCGTCGACACGTTGGGACTGGCGCAGCCGGGAGACGTCCTGCGCGGTGGTGACGGTGGCGTACGCCCACAGGGCGAGCAGGGACATGACCGGCACCATGAGCAGGCAGACGACCTTGGCCCGCACGGTCCGGGGACGGATCCGCCAGCCTCCGGCGGGCGCGTGGTCGGCCGCGATGCCGACGGCATCGTCGACCGGTTCGTCGGCGGGTGGTCCGGCGTGCGCGCGGCGGCCGCTGGGTGGCCGCTGGGACGGTGTCTGCGGGCCTGCTGTGGGGGTCCTACGGGGTGTACGCATGGCCTCCTCGCTCGGGAGTGGGTCGGGGAACCGCGGGGCCGGGCCGGGTCAGCGTGCGGCGTTCGGCCGGGGCGGCGCGGGGCCGGGGCCGGTCAGCGTGCGGCGCTCGTGACGGGCCGCTGGGCCGAGGCGGACGCCTCGCGCTCCCCGGCCGTGGGCGAGAGCGCGACGAAGGCCGAGGTGAGGAACAGGTAGGAACCGAGGCCGACGGCGAGGGGGAAGATGAACTGCATCGCCGTGGCCCCGGGCAGGGGGGTGCCGGAGGGCGTGACGTGCACGCTGACCGCGAACATCCCGGTGTAGTGCATGCTGCTGACGGCCGCCCCCATGACCAGGGAGGCGATGGTGACCGCGACGGGTGACTCGATGTTGAGCGCCGCCCACAGGGCCGCGGTCGCGGCGGCCACGGCGATGAGCACGGAGAGCCCGACGCGCATCGGGTCGTAGTGCACGTCACCGTGCAGCCGGACCGCCGCCATGCCGAGGTAGTGCATGCTGGCGACGCCCAGGCCGGTGGTGAGCCCGCCCAGCAGAAGTGCTCGGTTGCGGTCACGGCTGTAGCCGACGGCGAAGACGCCGACGGTGACCACGATCACGGCGACGAGCAGGCTGAGGATGGTCAGCGGCACGTCGTAGCGGATGTCGGTGCCGCTGACGCCGAAGCCGAGCATGGCCACGAAGTGCATGGTCCAGATGCCGGTGCCGAGCGCGGAGGCCGCGGTGAGGAGCCAGTTGCGGCGCGAGCGGCCGGTGCTGCCGAGCGCGCGGACGGTGCAGCGCAGCCCCAGTGCGGCGCCTATGCAGGCCATGACGTACGACAGCACGGGGGTCAGCCAGCCGAAGGTGGCGTGGTCCAGGTGTCCCATGGCCAAGGGACGCTAGGGGGCACGGAAGCACAAAGGGGGCGCATTTCGAAAGGTGTTGCAATATGACCTGGAGATGCGCCGGAACGATCGCGTCCGGCTCGAACGTGCGCGCAGGTTCGTCCTCCGTGACGGTGAGGGAACATGCGGAACATGAGCGATGACCACACGCACGTCCAGGATTTCTTCACCGCGCGCGCGGCCGGCTGGGACAGCAGGTTCCCGGGCGACGGTCCCGCGTACGCGGCCGCCGTGACCGAGTTGGGGCTGCGCACGGGTGACCGGGTGCTGGACGCGGGCTGCGGCACGGGGCGCGCACTGCCGCCGCTGCGCGCCGCCGTGGGACCCTCGGGCGCGGTCCTCGGGATGGACCTGACCCCGGCGATGCTCCAGGCCGCCATACAAGCCGGTCGGCACCGTGACGGGCGCTTGCTCCTCGCCGACGTCGCCGCGCTGCCGGTGCGCTCGGAGTCCCTCGACGCCGTGTTCGCCGCCGGCCTGATCGCTCACCTGCCCCGGCCCGACCGGAATCTGCGGGAGTTGGCGCGCGTGGTCCGCCCCGGCGGCACGCTCGCTCTGTTCCACCCCATCGGCCGGTCCGCCCTGGCGGCGCGCCAGGGACGGCGGATCACATCCGACGACCTGCGCGCGGAGGGCAACCTCGGCCCGCTGCTGGCCGGTTCGGGCTGGCACATGGCCTCATACGTGGACGAGGACGCCCGATTCCTCGCCCTGGCGGTCCGCGGAGGCTAGCCGGCGACCGCCGCGGCGAAGGCGTCGGGACGGTCGAACATGATGTTGTGCCCGGCGCCGGGCACCGTCACCACCCGCACTCCGGACGCCTCCAGCCGGTCCCGCCCGGCGAGTTCACCGCTGAGCTCGCCCTGGAGGTAGACGCGGTCGACCGTCAGCCCCTCCAGAAGGGTGCGCATGACCGGGTCCGAGCCGCGCCGGAGGCCCACCGCGCTGCGGTGCAGTGCACGCGGGTCGGCCAGCCGCATGGTCGCCGCCCAGAGGGGACCCACCTTGTCGAGCACGCGCGCGTGGCCGCTGTCCACGAACTCGTCCTCCTCATAGGCGACGATTCCGCTGCTGCCGGCGGTGGGCGGCGGAAACGGGTCCAGGTTGGCCTCCGTGAGCACCAGCCGCGAGACCAGGTCCGGCCGCCGGTGGGCGAGTACGACGGCGACGGAGCCGCCCATGCTGTGCGCGATCAACTCGGCGCCGGCGACTCCCGCCGCGTTCAGTGCGGCGGCCAGCGCGGCGGCGTGGTCGTCCAGCGTGTACCCGAAGTGGGCGGGCCGGTCGCTGATGCCGTGCCCGGGCAGATCGACGAACAGGCTACGCCTGCCGACGAGTTCGGGACGGGCCGCGATATGCGCGTGGTACGCGGCCGATGCCGACCCGAGCCCGTGGACATACACGCGCGCGGGTTCCGCACCGGGCGACTCCGTCCAGCGGATCCAGCTCCCCTTGCCGTCGAACTCGGCCTGTTGCACAGCACCCTCCCCGATGACGTCACCGTGTACACCTCAGACAATACATCGACACCGATGTATTGCAAGTCCGATGTATCCGAGGGTGGATGTACAGCGGGAGTGCGGAACAATGCCTGCATGCTGGAACTCGCCATCCTCGGATTCCTGTACGACGCCCCCTTGCACGGCTATGTCCTGCGCAAGCACATCGCGGCGCTGACCGGGCATGTGCGGCCCGTCGCCGAAGGCACGCTGTATCCGGCGATCAAGCGCCTCGAGAAGGCGGGCCTGCTGGCCCGGGCCACCGAGCCCGGCTCCGTGGCTGCACCGCGTCATGTGCTCACACTCACCGAGGACGGCAGGAGCGAGCTGCGCCGACGTCTGGCCGAACCGGCGGAGCGCGACATCACCGACGAGAACCGCTGGTTCACGGTGCTCGCCTTCCTCCGTCACCTCGACGACCCCGCCGCCCAGACGGCCGTACTGCGCCGGCGGCTGGCCTTCCTGGAGGAACCCTCCAGCTTCTTCTACGACGGAGACCGGCCGGTGCGCGCCGAGGAGGTGGACGACCCTTTCCGGCGCGGCATTCTCACGATCGCGCGCGCCACGAGCCGCGCCGAACTCGCCTGGCTGCGCACCACCGTCGCCTCCCTTGAGGCCCAGGCCGGCTGAGGCGTGCCGTCGGCGCCCTCTTCTTTTGCCGGAGCTTCAACCCTACGTTCAGTAGGGGAAGACAAATGTTCCCGAGCGACAGCCGACAGGGGGAAGGTGGCCTGAGTGTTCGACCGGATACGCAAGTACGCAGACCGATTTCGTGGCACCGGGGGCACGGAACCGCCGACGCGACGTGAGAGGCGTGGGCACAACTTGTTCGAGGCCGCGGCCGCCTATGTCGCGGCCCGCGCGGAGGACGACCAGGACCGGATCGAAGAGGCGGCGGGGTGGGTGTCGCCGGAGGCGCTGTCGTTCGGGGTGAGCGAGCTGGCCTGCCGTGCCGTCGTCGCGCTGGCGCGGGAGCGCGGGCAGTCGCCGCGGACGGTGGCGCGCGACCTCCTCGGACTGCCGGTCGCCTGAAGCTTCGCCCCGCCGGGGTCGTTTCGTCCCGTCCCGGTGGAAAACTGCAGCTCCGGGTGTGATGGCGGGTCGTGACAACAGCCTTCCGGTCCCACTAGGGTGCGCGCCGTTGGACGAACGACTGGGAGGCAGGCATGGCCGGGACGGACGAGGAGGCCCTCGCCGCCGCGGACGAGGCGCTGTACGTGCTCACAGCGGTGCTGCTGACGCCGGCGCAGTTTCCGAGCGTGCTGGGCGACGACTACCCGGAGGCCTGCGCCTCCCTGGAGCTGGCGCCCCGCGCGGACGGATACGGCCTGGTCCTCGGCCAGGACGGCGTCGGGGCGCGCTGGACGGTCGTCGTCGACGACGTCTCGCTGGTCGCCGTGGCGATCGCGTCCTGGGACTGCGGCATGGAGCACGACCTCTCCCCGGACGAGCGCACGGTGGTCGCCGCCCTGCCCGGCTGGCCGCTCGCGGTCGCCGTGGCGGCCCCGAACTTGCCCGCACCGCACGACCCCCGCCCGGAGACGGCGGGCCGCGTCCCGCTGACCCCGCCGGACACCAGCTCCTGGGGCGCGGCGCAGCGGCGGCTGGGCGCGGACGAGATCGCCCTCCAGTGGGCGGTCTGGCGGGAGCAGATCGGCGACGACCACTTCCGGGCACCGGCGACCGAGGCCCCGCAAGCCGACGAGGACGCCTCCGGAGACGGCGAGGCGGCCCCGAAGGGTCACAGCCACCTCGGGATCCGGCGCGTGCTGGCCGAGGCGCGGGCCTATGTGGACACGCCTCCGCCGCTGGGCCGGGTCCGCTCCTCGTTCGCCCCGGGCGACGCCCGCACGCTGCGCGCCGACGGGCCCGGCTGGTCGATGGTGGCCCGCACCGACGACATCGCCTTCGTGCTTCTCGACGAGGAGCCAGGCGAAGTCCTGCCCGTCGGCCGGGGCCCGGAGCTCCCCGGCCTCCTGGAAGCCCTCGACAAGATCGCCGTACGGCCCCTGTAAGCCCTCCCGAGCCGCCACCCCGCGGAGGGGGTCGCGGCCTCGGGTGGGCGACTCAGCGGCCGATCTCCTTGCGCGTGGCCCTGCGCAGCCTGCGGCGCTGCGAGGGGTCGAGGGTGAGGTAGGCGGCCACCGGGACGCCGACCACGATCAGGAACGTCACCCACCAAGGCAGCCATATCAGCAGGATGAGTCCGACCGCCACACCTCCTGCGGCGATCTTCGCGTTCTTCGACATCAGCGTCGCCTCCTTCGCGGCCACTGCCGCTCTCTGATCTGAAAACGGGCCCGCGCCTCCCACGGTTCCGGACCACGACCCTGAGACATCCCTGACGAGCGACCCCTACTGGTCCCCGAGACCGAGTCGAACAGTTTGTGAAGCAGTCCCGCTCTCAGCGTAGCCACTCCCGGTCGGCTGCCGGGACGGGCTGTTCCCCGATTGCCGGTCTTGCGGAAAACGATGGCCGGCCCTGCGGAAAGCGAGAGCCGGCTCTGCGGAATGAGAGAGCCGGCCCGCGAAAGACGATGGCCGGCCCTACGGAAAACCCCACACGCACAGGCCGGATGGCCGGTGGCGGCGGGGATTCGTACGGTCACGGTATGAAGCGAATGAGCAGGATATTGGCGATTTCTGCGGTCTCGGCGGCGCTGACGGCAGCCAGCGCGACGGCGGCGGTCGCACAGGAACCGGGCACGCCTCGGGCCGCCGCGGTCGCGCCGCCGAGGGTGGGGGCGGACGTGTCACGAGGCGCGCTCGTGTCCGTCGAGCACGTGCGGACGCTGACCGCCCGGGAGGTCGCCGCCGAACTGGCAGGCGACGAGGGGGGAGCCTGGGACACCGGCGCCGTCCGCTACGGTCTGGACACCTTCCGGATCGTCTACCGCACGGTGGACACCGACGGCCGGCCCACGCTCGCGAGCGGGCTGCTGGCCTTGCCGCGCAGCGGTGAACGGCGGCTGCGCGCCGTGTCGTTCACTCACGGCACCGAACTGTTCAAGGGTGATGTCGCCTCCGTCTCGACGGACGTCTGGGGCCAGGCCCCCGCCCTGACCTACGCCTCGGCCGGTTTCGCCGCGGTGCTCCCCGACTACCTCGGTCTGGGCCTAGGCCCCGGCCCGCACCCCTGGATGGACGTGCCCTCGGACACGACGGCCGCCCTGGACATGCTGCGCGCGTCCCGCACCGCCGTGTCCGCGCGAGGGCGTGACCTTCGGCGCGAGGTACTGGTCACCGGTTTCTCCCAGGGCGCTTCGGCGGCACTGGGACTGGCCCGTTCGCTGCAGGAGGGGGCCGATGGATGGTTCCGGCTGCGCGCGGTGGCACTCGTCAGCGGCGCGTACGCGTTCCGGAGCGTGGAACTTCCCGCGCTGCTGGCCGGGCGGACGGAACCCAAGGCGAGCGTGATCTACACGGCCCTGGCCCTGGTCGCCTTCAACCACCTGCACCAGGTGTACGACGCACCGGCCCAGGTGTTCAGGGCACCGTACGACCGCACGATCGAAGGGCTGCTCGACGGGACGCACACCGGTCAGGAGGTCGTGGCCGGCACCCCGGACTCCCTCGACGGGCTTCTCACCCGCCGGGGCCGGGTGATGCTGGCCCACCCCACCGGAGGGCTCGCCGCGGCCCTGCGGATCACCGACAGCGTCTGCACCGACTGGACACCGAAGGCTCCGGTCCGGCTCTACTACGCCGACGGGGACGAGCAGGCCGTCAACGCGAACACCGCCCGCTGCCACGCCGATCTGCGCGCCCACGGCGTCGACGCCCCGGTGGTCGGCCTCGGCACGCCGGACTACGGCGGCTCCCGTCATCTGGGCTCCCAGCAGGCCGGAACCGCCGCCGTGGTGCGATGGTTCGGATCCCTGGGCTGAGCGAGCCTGCTGGATTCGCAGTACCGGCAGAGGACCCGGCGAACAGGTGACACACCGGAACCCGGCGGTCCGCCGTCCGGCGGCCGCTCTCCCTGCCCGACGAGCACGCCGGGGACACCTCGCTCGCCACCCGTCCACTGTGTTTCTCGCCGCGCAAGAAGGCGGTCACGGCCGAGTACGCCTACCGGTTCGACCCGGTGAACGTGGTGGACCTCAGCGAGGACGACGCCTCCGAGCTGAAGATCTCGTCGGTCCGACGCCACGCTCGCGTCGCTGGAGCAGCCGGCCGACCCGGCCGCCGCCGGTGTCCCGGTGTTCGCCGAGCGTCCGGTCGTCGACCTGAAACCGGTGACGGTCGTGCCGCTGCAGATCGAGGGCATCGCGCGCGTGGACCACGACCCGCTCGCCCTGATCAACGACTGCGACCTCGGGATGCCCGACGGGGCGGACGCCTTCGACGCGCAGGGCCGCCTGGTCGACAACGGCATCGAGACGACCCTGGTGCGCCTCCGACTGCCCAAGGGGCTGCAGTCGGGTCCGATCGGCTCTGGTCACCCCAGCAGTGAGGGCAGCAACGAGTCCAGATCGCTCGGCAGCTCACTGGGGAGTCCCGACGGCCAATCGGAGGGGAGTTCGCTCGGCAGCCCCGACGGCAGGCTGCTGGGCAGCTCCGTCGGGAGGCTGAACGAGGGCCGCGACGAGCCGGAGGCGCTCGGTCCGCTCGTGGTGGGCTTCTCTGCGGGTGAGTCGTCACCGCCGGACGCCATCAGGACGACGACGGCGACGGCCACGGCGGCCACCAGGACGACCAGTACGGCGTACAGCGGGCCCCTGCGGCGACGGGGCGGCTCCGGGGGCGGCTGTGGCGCCCAGCCGACGGCGCCGGGCGGGTCGGAGTCCCCGAAGCCCCCTCCCGAGGGTGGTCCGAACCCTCCGTACGGAGGCGGGTCGTAGCCGCCGTCCGGGGGCGGGGTGCCGTTCGGCGGGCCGGGCGGGCGGGGCGGTACGGGTGGCATGGCCATACCGCCAAGAGTCACCGCGTACCGGTCATCGCGCGAGCCCCACGCGGGAGTTGATACGGACTCATGCAACGGATCGCACGATTCCGAAGCATTTCCCGCACGAACCGGTCGTGCGGGTGCAGGCAACTCGTACAGGTTGCGGGCAACGACACGCGCGCGTGCGGGCGTGCCGTTGCGAGATCCGCCCCCACGCGCGCGTGTGCGCGTCAGCCCCGGGCGCCCAGCAGGTGGTCCATCGCCAGCTGGTCGAGCTGCTCGAATGCCATCCCGCGCGCGGCGACCGAGTCCGCGTCGAACTCCTCGAAGGCCGTGCGGTCGGCCAGGAGCGCCTCGAGACCGTCGGCGGCCGTCGCCTGGGCCAGCTGGTCCAGTCGGGAGGCGCGCAGGGCCTCCTGGACCTCCGGGTCCGCACGGAAGGCGGCGGCGCGCTCCTTGAGGATCAGGTAGTTGCGCATGCAGCCGGCGGCAGAGGCCCACACGCCGTCGAGGTCCTCGGTCCGCGGCGGCTTGAAGTCGAAGTGCTTGGGCCCCTCGTAGCCGGCGTTCTCCAGCAGGTCGACGAGCCAGAAGGCGGCACGCAGGTCGCCGGCGCCGAAGCGCAGGTCCTGGTCGTACTTGATGCCGGACTGGCCGTTGAGGTCGATGTGGAAGAGCTTGCCCGCCCACAGGGCCTGGGCGATGCCGTGCGGGAAGTTCAGGCCGGCCATCTGCTCGTGGCCCACCTCGGGGTTGACGCCGTACAGCTCGGGGCGCTCCAGGCGCTCGATGAAGGCGAGCGCGTGGCCGACGGTGGGAAGCAGGATGTCGCCGCGGGGCTCGTTCGGCTTGGGCTCGATGGCGAAGCGCAGGTCGTAGCCCTGGGAGGTGACGTACTCGCCGAGGAGGTCGAAGGCCTCCTTCATACGGTCGAGAGCGACGCGCACGTCCTTGGCGGCGCCGGACTCGGCGCCCTCGCGGCCGCCCCAGGCGACGTAGGTCTTCGCACCCAGCTCGGCGGCCAGGTCGATGTTGCGGATGGTCTTGCGCAGCGCGTAACGGCGCACGTCACGGTCGTTCGCGGTGAACGCGCCGTCCTTGAAGACCGGGTGGGTGAAGAGGTTGGTGGTGGCCATCGGCACGGTCATGCCGGTCGCGTCGAGGGCCTGACGGAAGCGCTTGATGTGCGATTCGCGCTCGGTGTCCGAGGACCCGAAGGGGATCAGGTCGTCGTCGTGGAACGTCACACCGTAGGCGCCCAGTTCGGACAGGCGCTGCACCGTCTCGACCGGGTCGAGGGCGCGGCGGGTGGCGTCGCCGAACGGGTCCCTTCCCTGCCAGCCGACGGTCCACAGGCCGAAGGTGAACCTGTCCTCGGGGGTGGGCTGGAAGCTCATGCCGCGGCTCCTTGCTTGATGCCTCTGCTTGATGAGTGTGCTCGACGACGGTCGGACACACTGTCGGGCCGACTATTTCGTCATGGCCGTTTACAAATTAGTATGCCGACGCATCCCTGGGAAGGGTCACCCTGTCCCCGAGGGATGAAATCCGGGTCGCGACACCCCGGTGAACCAGGAAAACTGCAGGTCAGGCCAGACCGCGAGACGCGGAAAAAAGGGAGAGAGCCCGATGTCAGCAGCCGAGGGTCCGCTCGTCGTCGGCGTGGACACGTCCACCCAGTCCACCAAGGCGCTGGTGGTCGACGCGTCCACCGGCCAGGTCGTGGCGAGCGGCCACGCACCGCACACCGTGTCCTCCGGCGCGGGCCGGGAGAGCGATCCGCGTCAGTGGTGGGACGCGCTGTGCGAGGCACTGCGCCAGTGCGGGGATGCGGCGCACGAGGCGGCGGCCGTGTCGATCGGCGGACAGCAGCACGGTCTGGTCACGCTGGACGAGCGGGGCGAGCCGGTGCGGCCGGCCATGCTGTGGAACGACGTCCGTTCGGCGCCCCAGGCGCAGCGGCTGATCGAGGAACTGGGCGGTCCGAAGGCCTGGGCCGAGCGCACCGGCAGTGTCCCGGGCGCGTCGTTCACGGTCACCAAGTGGGCCTGGCTGGCGGAGCACGAGCCGGAGGCGGTCCGTGCGACCAGGGCCGTACGGCTCCCCCACGACTACCTCACCGAGCGCCTCACCGGGCAGGGCACGACCGACCGCGGCGACGCCTCCGGCACCGGCTGGTGGGCGTCGGCGACCGAGGCGTACGACGAGGAGACCCTCGCCCACGTGGGCCTGGACCCGGCGTTCCTGCCCCGGGTGGTCCGCCCCGGCGAGGTCGCCGGCACCGTGCGCGACAGCCACGAGCTGCCGTTCTCCAAGGGCACCCTGGTCGCACCCGGTACGGGCGACAACGCGGCGGCCGCGCTGGGGCTCGGGCTGCGCCCCGGGACCCCGGTGCTGAGCCTCGGCACGTCGGGCACCGTGTACGCCGTCTCGAAGCACCGCCCCGCCGACCCGACCGGTACCGTCGCGGGCTTCGCCGACGCGCACGGCGACTGGCTGCCGCTCGCCTGCACCCTGAACTGCACCCTCGCGGTCGACCGGGTCGCGGCGCTGCTCGGCCTGGACCGCGAGGCCGTCGAGCCCGGCACCTCGGTCACGCTGCTCCCGTACCTGGACGGCGAACGCACCCCCAACCTGCCGAACGCCTCCGGACTGCTGCACGGCCTGCGCCATGACACCACCGCCGGGCAGCTCCTGCAGGCCGCCTACGACGGCGCCGTGCACGCCCTGCTCGGCGCCCTGGACCTGGTGCTCGACGAGGACGCCGACCGGACCACGCCGCTGCTGCTGATCGGCGGCGGCGCCCGGGGCCGGGCCTGGCAGGAGACGGTACGGCGGCTGTCGGGTCGCCCGGTGCAGGTGCCCGAGGCGAAGGAGCTGGTCGCCCTCGGCGCCGCGGCGCAGGCGGCCGGGCTGCTGACCGGTGAGGACCCCGCGGCGGTGGCGCGGCGCTGGAACACGGCGGCGGGGCCGGTACTGGACGCGGTGGAGCGGGACGCGGCGACGCTGGCCAGGATCTCCGGGGTACTCTCCGACGCGGCCCCGCTGCTGGAGCGGGCGCCGGGGGACCGCTGACCACGCGGGAGGCAGGTCGCAGACCGTCCAGGGACTGAGGATTGATGGAGGCATGACCGCACCACTGCACGAGGCGCGCCCCACGGCGACCGGCCGCGCCCTGCCGGACACCCAGCAGGGCATGCGCCGGCGCAACCTCGCGCGCGTGCTGCACGCGGTCAGCGCCGAGGGTTCGCTGTCGCGGGCCGCGGTCGCCTCGCGCATCGGTCTGACCAGGGCGGCGGTGTCGACCCTGGTGGACGAGCTGATCCGCTGGGGACTCCTGGAGGAGCTGGGCCCCGAGCGGCCCAGCCGCGTCGGGCGGCCGGGCTCGGCGCTCGCGGTGAGCGGGCGCGGCCCGGCCGGTATCGGGGCGGAGGTCGGGGTCGACCATCTCGCCGTGTGCGCGATGGACCTGCGCGGCGAGGTACGCGCGCGTGCCGTGCGGCACGGCGTCAACCGGGGCCGGGCGCCGAAGCCGGTGGTCGAGGAACTGACCGCGCTGGTCCGGCGGGTCGTGACGGACGCGGAGCGGGAAGGCCTGTGGCCGGCCGGTCTCGCGGTCGCCGTCCCCGGCCTGGTGGCCCGTGACGGGCACACGGTCGTCCATGCCCCGAACCTCGACTGGCACGACACCGACCTCGGCGCGCTGCTGCCCGCGGACCTTCCGCTGACGGTCGACAACGAGGCCAACTTCGGCGCCCTGGCGGAGCTGTGGCTCGGCGACGCCACCCCACCGGATTTCCTGCATGTGTCCGCGGAGATCGGTATCGGCGCCGCGGTGGTCGTGGACGGTCAGGTGCTGCGCGGGAAGCGGGGTTTCGCGGGCGAGCTCGGCCATGTGCCGGTCCACCCCGACGGGCCGCACTGCGCCTGCGGCGGACGCGGGTGCCTGGAGCAGTACGCCGGCGAGGAGGCGGTGCTGCGGGCGGCCGGTCTCGAACCCCGCGAGGACGCGGTGGGCCTGCTCGCGCAGCGGGCGGGTGAGGACCACGAGGGAGTGCGGCGTGCCCTGCACGACGCCGGTACGGCCCTGGGTATCGCCCTGACCGGTGCCGTCAACCTCCTCGACCCCGAGTCGGTGGTCCTGGGCGGCGCGCTGGCCGGCCTCGCTCCGTGGCTCCTCCCGTCCCTGCAAGCCGAACTGGCCGCCCGCACGACCGGCCCGGCCTGCCCGGTCACCGTCTCCCGCCTCGGCTCCGAGGGACCCCTCCTGGGCGCCGCCCACTCGGTGGTCCGCGCCGTACTGGACGATCCGGCGACGGTGGCGGAACGGGTCTGAGGGCGGGGCCGGCTGACCAACCAGTCGGAGCCCTGGCTCTTCAACCAGTCGAAGCCCCGGCTCGCCAGCCGGGGTCCGAGGGTCGGCCGACCAGCGGTTACCCGCGATCGACCACGCACCCCGCGCTTCTTTCCTCACCCGTTCGGGTGGCGAGGTTTTCCACAACCGCCGCCCTGTCCACGGAATCACTCGGCGCTCTTCTGCCCAACCCGCAAGCGCCGTACCGTGATTCACGCGAAGCGGTCCGTGGGACCGATGGGTTCACGCACGTCGGGGGGTGTGTATGGCCGAGGAGATGACCGGAGGAGCGGCCGCAGGGCTGCGACGGGACGCGGTCGGGTTGCGGGAGGTTCTGTTCCAGAGCGTCACAGCGATGGCGCCTGCCGCCGCCGTCGCCGCGTCCATTCCGTCAGGGGCGGCCTTTGCCGGCGGCAGTCTGCCGCTGGCGGTGGTAATCGCCCTGGTGGCCTGTCTGTTCACCGCGTCCTGTGTGGCCGAGCTGGCCCGGGAATTACCGGCGGCGGGCTCCGTAGCCACGTATGCGGCGCGGGGACTGCATCCGGCCGTGGGGTTCCTGGTCGGCTGGGGCTATGTGTTCGTGGAGGCGCTAGTACCGCCGTTGCTGCTGCTCCAGCTCGGGTTCACCGCGGCGGGCACCCTGCATGACGAGTGGGCCTCCTGGCCGGCGGATCTGTGGTGGCCGTGGTCGCTCGCCGGCGCCGCCGTCATAGCCGTCACCGGGTATCTGGGGGTGCGTGCCTCGGCGCGTTTCGGGACGGTCCTCGGGGTCTTCGAGATCGCGGTCTTCCTCGTCTTCGCCCTCTGGCTGATCGGCAAGGCCGGTGCCCACAACACCCTTTCCGTGTTCGGCACTTCGCATACGGCGGAGGGCTACGGGGGCATCAGCGGGGTCTTCGCCGGTTCCGTCTACACCGTGCTGGCGTTCGCCGGTTTCGAGGCTGCCGCGCCACTCGCCGAGGAGACCCGCGACCCACGCCGCACGATGCACCGCGCGGTACTCGGCGCGGCGCTGGGGATCGGCCTGTTCTATGTGGTGACGACCTATGCGATGACCGTGTACTTCGGGCCGGACCGGTTCGCCGGCTTCGGCGCGGCGGGCGAAGCGTCCTGGGAAGGTGTCGCCCGGGCGTCCTTCGGGCTCTTCTGGGTCCTGGTGTTCCTCGCCGTGGTGAACTCGACGATCGCCAACGCCAACGCCTGTGCCAACGTGTCCACCCGGACGGCCTTCGCGCTGGCCCGCATCCGGGTCCTGCCGCGCGTCCTCGCCACGCTCCACCCCCGGTACCGCTCCCCCGTCGTCGGAATCGCGGTCCAGACGGTCGTGGCGGTCGGCGCCGTGCTGGGGCTGGGCTTCGGTTACGACCCGGTGACCGCGTTCCTGCTGCTGGCCACGGTGATCGTCACGGTGGTCATCGGCGTCTACATCGTCGTCAACCTGGCCTGTGCGGGCTACTTCCTGCGCCGCGGCCGTGCGTCCCTCCGACCGGTACGGCATCTGCTCCTCCCGCTGCTGGGCATCGTGGCCTTCGTGCCCGCCCTGCTCACCGCGGCCGGCCTGCCCGTCTTCGACTTCGTGACGAAGCTGACCGCCCCGGTGTCGTACGCCGGTCCGGTGGTCGGCGTCTGGATGGCGGCCGGAATGGTCGTGCTGCTGGTGCTGATACGCCGTCACCCCGAGCGCATAGCCGAGACGGCGCGTGTCCATCTCGAAGAAGGCGACGACCGAGCAGACGCCGTCGACCGGCGGAACGGAGACCTCCCGCGATGACCGACCCCCTCATCCTCACCGTCCGGCCCAAACCGGGCGAATACGCGTGGACATTCGGCGGAGCGCCGCCGGTGGCACGGATCGCGCCCGGCACGGTGCTCGACCTGTACACGGAGGACTGCTTCGCCGGACGAGTGCGGTCCGAGAAGGACCTGGTGTCCGAGGTGTGCGAGTTCCCGTTCCTCAACCCGCAGACCGGGCCCTTCCACATCGAGGGCGCGGAGCCGGGGGACACCGTCGCCGTGCACTTCGTGTCGATCGAACCGGCGCGGGACTGGGCGGCGTCCACGACGGTCCCCCTGTTCGGCGCGCTCACCTCGACGCACACCACGGCCACCCTGCAGCCGCCGCTCCCGGAGAAGGTCTGGATCTGGCAGCTGGACCGGACCCGGCGCACGGCCCTGTTCGGGGCCCACGAGAACGACATCGAGCTGGAGCTGCCCCTGGACCCGATGCACGGGACGGTCGGCGTGGCCCCGGCCAACCTGGAGGTCCGCTCGGCCCTGGTGCCCGACGCGCACGGCGGGAACATGGACACGCCCGAGATGCGGGAGGGCGTCACCTGCTATCTCGGGGTGAACGTCGAGGGCGCGCTGCTCAGTCTCGGCGACGGGCACGCCCGGCAGGGCGAGGGCGAGACCTGCGGAGTGGCCGTCGAGTGCGCGATGAACACCGTGGTGATCGTCGAGCTTCTGAAGGGGATCGCGACGCCGTGGCCCCGACTGGAGTCGGACACGCACATCGTCTCGACGGGGTCGGCGCGTCCGCTGGAGGACGCCTTCCGGATATCGCAGCTCGACCTGGTGCAGTGGCTGGTACGCGACTACGGATTCGCCGAACTGGACGCCTACCAGTACGCAACTCAGACGGTGGAATCACCGTTGGCCAACGTGTGCGACACCAACTACACGTGTGTGGCCAAGCTCCGCAAGGAGTGGCTGCCCGCGCGCGAGACTTACCGCGGACTGCACGCGCGGCTGCGCGAGACCGCGGCGGCCCTGCGCGGCTGACCGCACCTCTCCCATGCTTCAGGCACGCTTCCGAAAGGCACCTCACTCATGGACCGGGCACGACCGCTCCCCAGCAGGCGATGGCTCCTGAAGGGCGCGGCCCTCGCCGCCGTCCCGTACGCGCTGCTCCCCGAGAGCCGCGCGGGCGCGCAGACCGCAGTCGTCGACTATCCGAAGGCCGAGTGGCAGGCGGCGAGCAGTGAGAACCGCACATCGGCCCAGCGCCCCGACGAGTACGACATCGACCGGGTGATCATCCATGTCACACAGCAGGCGTACGCCGGCACGCTGTCCATCTTCCAGAACCCGAAGAAGCGGGTGTCCGCGCACTATCTGGTGCGTTCGGCCGACGGCCATGTGGCCCAGTGCGTCCGGGAGTCGGATGTCGCCTGGCACTCGGGGAACTGGGACTACAACACACGCAGTGTCGGCATCGAGCACGAGGGCTGGGTGAGCAAGCCGGAGTACTTCACCGACGCCCTGTACGCGGAGTCGGCGCGGCTGACGGCGTCGATCTGCGACAGATACGGCATCCCGAAGGACCGCGACCACATCATCGGCCATGTCGAGGTGCCGGGGACCGACCACACGGATCCGGGAAAGTACTGGGACTGGGTCCGCTACATGAGACTGGTCGGCCTGTCCTCGGAGTGAGAGCGAGTCAGGGCGGTCGAAACGGTTGTCGGCGCGAACACCCCGAGTGACGATGTCCCCAGCCGCATCGCCGTCCGGGGAGGACGAGTTGACCGATCCGTGGGTGGCCCTGGAGCCGGGGGCCGACCCTGCCGAGCGCGTCCGGGTGCTGCGCCGGGCGCACGAGACGTTCACCACGGCGGGTACCGTGCCGCGCCCGGTGCGGTCGGTGGTGGCCGAGTCGTGGCGGCGTTCGGTGCGGGCCGGGGTGGGACCGGACGGCGCGGCGCGGGTGGAGCTGACGGACGGCGACCTCGGGGCCTATCGGGCGGAGCATCCGCTGGCCAGGGTGATGCCGCTGGTCCGGGAGCTGATGGGCACGTTCGCGGCGGACGGCGAGCATCTGCTGGCGGTGTGCGACGCGGACGGCAGGCTGCTGTGGGTGGAGGGGCATCCGGCGACCCGGCGCCGGGCGGACCGGATGAACTTCGTGCCGGGCGCGCGCTGGTCGGAGACCGCGGTCGGTACCAACGCGCCGGGGACGGCGGTGGCCGTGGACCGGCCGGTGCAGGTGTTCGCGGCGGAGCACTTCATCCGCCAGGTGCAGCCGTGGACGTGCGCGGCGGCGCCGGTGCACGACCCGCGCACCGGGCGGGTGCTGGGTGCCGTCGACATCACCGGCGGCGACCGGCTGGCGCATCCGCACAGCCTGGGCTTCGTCCAGGCTGTGGCGCGGGCCGCCGAGTCGCAACTGGCGCTGCTGGATCCGCCGACGCCCGCCGACGAGGCGCCCGCGCTGGCGGCGCTCGGCCGTGACGAGGCCGAACTGCGGCTGGACGGGCACCGGATCAGGCTCGGCCGCCGGCACAGCGAGCTGCTGGTGCTGCTGTCCCGCCACCCGGAGGGGCTGACCGGCGACGAGCTGCTGTGCGCGCTGTACGAGGACGAGTCGGTGACGCCGGTGACGCTGCGGGCCGAACTGGCCCGGCTGCGGCGGCTGCTGGGGCCCGGGCTGCTCGCCTCCCGGCCGTACCGGCTGACCGCTCCGGTCGAGTCCGACGCGAGCGTCGTCGAGCGGCGGCTGGAGGCGGGGGCGGTGACGGCGGCCGTGACGGCGTACCCGGGTCCGTTGCTGCCCGGTTCGCAGGCGCCGGCGGTCGTACTGCTCAGACGGCGGCTGGCGGACGGTCTGCGGGCCGCGCTGATCGCGCGTCGTGACCCCGATCTGCTCGCGGACTGGGCGCACGCTCCGTGGGGCGAGGACGACATCGACGTGTGGCGGGCCCTCGCGGCGCTGCGGCCGACGGCGGTCGTACGGAGCCGGTTGACCTCGCTGGAGTCCGAGTTGGCGGCGCCCGCGCGCTGACCTGCGGTGCAACGTGGGCGCAACGTCCGCTTCACTAGCCTGCGCGCCGGAGCTGCCCAACGGCGGGCAGCGCATCTGCAAGGAGGCAGGCCACCATGACCCGTTACGCGGCGCCCGGCACCGAGGGTGCGATCGTCTCCTACCAGGCGCGCTACGACCACTTCATCGGCGGCGAGTATGTGCCGCCGGCCCGGGGGCAGTACTTCGAGAACCCGTCGCCGGTGAACGGTCAGCCGTTCACCGAGGTCGCGCGGGGCACCGCCGAGGACGTGGAGCGGGCGCTGGACGCGGCGCACGCGGCCGCGCCGGGCTGGGGCCGTACGTCGGTGACGGAGCGTTCCGACATCCTCCTCAAGATCGCCGACCGGATGGAGGCCTACCTCGAACCTCTCGCGGTCGCCGAGAGCTGGGAGAACGGCAAGCCGGTGCGGGAGACGCTGGCCGCGGACATCCCGCTCGCCATCGACCACTTCCGCTACTTCGCGGGGGCGATCCGCGCGCAGGAGGGTTCGCTGGGCGAGATCGACGACGACACGGTGGCGTACCACTTCCATGAGCCGCTCGGGGTGGTGGCGCAGATCATCCCGTGGAACTTCCCGATTCTGATGGCCACTTGGAAGCTGGCGCCCGCCCTGGCCGCCGGCAACGCCGTCATCATCAAGCCGGCCGAGCAGACCCCCGCCTCCATCCACTACTGGATGAGCCTGATCGCGGACCTGCTGCCGCCGGGCGTGGTGAACATCGTCAACGGCTTCGGTGTGGAGGCGGGCAAGCCGCTGGCGTCCAGCCCGCGGGTGGCGAAGGTGGCGTTCACCGGGGAGACCACCACCGGGCGGCTGATCATGCAGTACGCCTCGGAGAACATCAAGCCGGTCACCCTCGAACTGGGCGGCAAGTCCCCGAACATCTTCTTCGACGACGTCTGGGCCCACGACGACGACTTCCGCGACAAGGCCCTCGAAGGCTTCACGATGTTCGCGCTCAACCAGGGTGAGGTCTGCACCTGCCCGTCCCGGGCGCTCGTCCAGCGCGGCCACTACGCCGAGTTCATGGCGGCGGCGGTCGCCCGCACCCAGCAGATCAAGCCGGGCCACCCTCTCGACACCGACACGATGATCGGCGCGCAGGCCTCCAACGACCAGTTGGAGAAGATCCTCTCCTATCTGGACATCGGTCGTCAGGAGGGCGCGAAGGTCCTCACGGGCGGCGAACGCGTCGAGTACGACGGCGAGTTGAAGGGCGGCTACTACGTGCAGCCGACCGTCTTCGAGGGCGACAACCGCATGCGGATCTTCCAGGAGGAGATCTTCGGCCCGGTCGTGTCAGTGACGTCCTTCGACGACTTCGACGACGCCATCAAGATCGCCAACGACACGCTGTACGGCCTCGGTGCGGGCGTCTGGACCCGCGACACCAACACCGCGTACCGCGCGGGCCGCGCCATCCAGGCGGGCCGGGTGTGGACGAACTGCTACCACGCGTACCCCGCGCACGCGGCGTTCGGCGGCTACAAGCAGTCCGGGATCGGCCGCGAGACCCACAAGATGATGCTGGAGCACTATCAGCAGACGAAGAATCTCCTGGTGTCGTACTCGCCACGCAAACTCGGCTTCTTCTAAGGGCACACGAAAGGGTGCCTGACCTGGGGATATCCCCTTCAGGCACCCTTGTGATTCGCTGTTTCAAGCAGCAAGGCGAAATGAAGCCTTACTCCCGTTTCATCCCACCTGTGTCCCAGCGTTGCCCACCTGGTCCGGAATATTTCCGGACCAGATCCCCGGTCACCCGGTCTCGTCAGGAGGAGACGAGGAGCCCTCCCAGCGATTCATCGACTCCTCGATCAGCTGATTCGCATGGTCTCGGGCCCCGGCCAGGAACTTCGCGTAGTAGCGAAAGAGGACCTGGATGCTTTGGCCCGCCCTGCGTGCACATTCGGCAGGGTCCACGCCTGAGGCCAGCCAGAAGGAGATGCCGGCGTGGCGCAAGTCATACGGTCGCTTGGCGAGATTCAGCGCGTGCTCGTCCAAGGTGAGCGCGGCTTCCCTGGCACGCCCCCAGGTGATGCAGTACGCCGAGGTCTCGATGTAGTTGCCAGCCTCGTTCTGGAAGATCCTGCCGTCGGCGGCGACACCGAAACGGTCGATGTGGTTGCGGAGCATCCGCACGAGTACCGGCGGGATAGGAACCGGGCGGGTCGCCTTGGCCGCGCGTCGTTTCAGGGAGTGGGTCTCGTGGACCGCTCCGTCGTCCGTCCACTCCTTGCCCGCAGTGACAATCCCACCCTTGAGATTGAGCAGCCCCCAGCCGGTCGAGGGCAGGCGACACTGGGACTTCCTTAGGTGGATCACCTCCGCCGGTCGCATGCCGGCGTAGTACAGGCAGCCGAAGAACGCGTACAGGTGAGGCCCGCGCCCCGGCAGCCGGCGTACTGCTTCCAGCAGACGAGCCACCTGGATGGGATTGGGCACGCAGTCGGGGTCGACTGCGTCGTCCACTTCAGGAGCCGCCCAGCGGAGACCGATGAGCGGGTTGTAGGTGAAGTACCCACGCTCCACTGCTTCGACGAAGACCTCATTGACTGCGGCTCTCTTGCGCTTCGTGGTCTTGGCCGCGGCGACGGTCCCGTCGAGTTTGCGGCACAGCGCGTCCAGCCCTCGCCGCAAGACGTCAGGGTCCTCAAGTTCCCCGATGGGCAGTGACTTGCTCTCAAGCCAATCCAGAGCAGCCAGCCACTCCGCCCTCGGCTCGCGCGCCCAGGCGTTCTTGTTGAACGCCCACGAATACACCGCCCTGCGCAGCACACGCGGCTCGCGGTATACGGCACCCTTCTCCACGAAGGCAACGGTAATGGTGGCCAGACCCTCGGCGATGGTGCGTCGGGTGCTTCCCGGGGTCCGGTCCCAGCGCGTGTCCATGTACTCCCGTGCCACGGCGTACCACGTCGTACGCTGCCGCAGTGCGCGCAACTCGGATGCTGGCAGACCCGTCTTCGGATCGAAGGGCTCACCGTCGCGCGCAGCGCTCATGAGCTTGGCTCTGCGGCTGTCCGCAAGGCCCCGGGTTAGAAAAGACTCGGACTTTTCACGGCCATTGACCGTCCAGCGCACATCAAAAGCCTTGGCCCGGCCGGACCGCTCTCGTATCTCCCAGAACCTGACCTTGTAGCTCAATACCATTCAGGCGTTTCCCTTGCACACGCTTCCCACCACGCATCCAAGTCGGCGCGGCGACAGCGAAGTTCTCCGTTTGGCAGCTTAGTCATTCGCGGTGCCTGACCACGGGCACGTAGGCGGTAGAAGGCCGATTGACTCATCCGGATTTCCGCTAGAACTTCGGCGAGCTTGAGCGCAGGTGGACGAGCCATTGATGTTTCCTCGGGATTCCGGATTTGTCGGCCGCCCAAGCGGCAGCGCGCGCAACTCGCACCCACTCCGTCACGACTGATGGGCAGGCACTGTCACTTGCGGGTGCAGGGCACCGATATGAAGGGCTGTAGTGTCCGAAGGGCTCCACCGCCAAGCACAGCCGCCGCGAACACCTCAATGGTCGCGACGATCGCCGGTTTGGCTAACCGGCGATCGTCGGCTATGTTGCGCGCCACATCACGAACCCGACGTCTGCTTGGGATCGCGGTCGGCGAGGGCAAGCTGGTAGGACCGCAGGGCCCGGGGTGCGCCAACAGAAGCGACCGCTAGTAGGCCAGCATCCGTGAGCCAGTCGATATTTCACGCAGCGAAGCGCTCAGAAGCCCTAATTGCCTGTGTAACTTGCCGCGTTGCGGCGCCGGGATGCGCCGCAACCTACGCGAAGACGGTACGATTGCTGCGATAGCCGCGTTGCAAGAGATCCTCGCCGAACAGGCCAGCCGCGCAAACGCAGAGCCCGGTGGATACCGCGAGGTAGTCGCCCGTCGTTTGGCCGACCCAAGCGCTCAGTCCGCCAAGGGCAAAGACCGCGGGTGAAGTGAAGCGGGCAGACGGACGGTGGATTCAGACAGACGGGCCTCCCAAGTAGGAGCGATGCCAGCCGGAAAACTCACCTGACGTGGCATTCCGAGCAGTTTCGGAAACCGGATCGCAGCCGAGGAGTAGCACCGTCTGACGCGGTATTTTGCGAGACGTTGTACGTTGGCATGGCCCTGGCGTAGATTTCCAGTCTTTCTGTGCTCTTTCTTGTCTGCCGTGGGCGAATCCCCTACTTGCCACCCCATGAGGGGTCGATCCGGTACGGACTCGACGCGGGGAAGGCTAGCCTCGATCGTTCATGAGTCCCCGTCAGCCTGCTGAC
>NZ_JBHXSK010000076.1:0-47261 GCF_042716195.1 Streptomyces sp. NPDC058683 | reverse complement strand
GACAGCGTGGTCGCCCACCGGATCCGTCTCTCGCCGGGCACGACTCCGTCCGGCCTGCAGTCGCCGGATGCACGACCCCCCGACACACAACCGCCGGATGCAGGACCGCCCATCGAGGAGCCCTGATGCTCACGCCCCACACACAGAGGTGCGCACGATGAAGGAACAGCTGATGGCCCGGACGTTCGTCGAGCTGGCGGACAGTCTCGTCGCCGACTTCGACCTCATGGACTTCCTGCGCCTCCTCACCGACCGCTGCGTCGACCTGCTCGACGCGAGCGCGGCAGGCGTCCTGCTCGCCGACCGTGAAGGCGTTCTGCGCGTCATGGCCGCCTCCGACGAACGAGTGCGCCTCCTCGAACTCTTCCAGCTCCAGAACCACGAAGGCCCCTGCCTGGACTGCTTCCACACCGGGATCACCGTGTCCGTTCCCGACCTGCGCGACGAAGCCGCCCGCTGGCCCCTGTTCACCGCCCAGGCCCAGCGCAGCGGCTTCACCGCCGTCCAGGCGCTGCCCATGCGCCTGCGCGACGAGGTCGTCGGCGCCCTCAACCTCTTCCACACCGCCCCGGGGCCCATCAGCCCCGCAGCCACCCCCTTCGCACAGGCCCTCGCCGACGTCGCCACCATCAGCCTGCTGCAACAACGCACCACCGAGCGCAGCACCCTCCTCAACGAACAGCTGCAGACCGCCCTCAACAGCCGCGTCCTGATCGAACAGGCCAAGGGAAAGCTCGCCGAACGCCGGCACACGGACATGGAGCGGGCCTTCACGACGCTGCGCGCCTACGCCCGCGCCCACAACCGCCGCTTGGCGGACGTCGCCCGCGCCTTCATCGACGAAACCGAGCACCTCCCCGGTCTCAGTCCGGGAAATTCCTGATCAGCCCCTGCGAGAAGGGTTCGCCATGCCACTTGGCCCCACTACCGGGACCTCCCTCGACACTCCGGGCACCCCCGACCGCCTCGACGAGGAGGAACTGAGCGCTCTGGATGCCCACTGGCGGGCGGCGAACTACCTGGCCGTCGGGCAGATCTACCTCATGTCCAACCCCCTGCTGACCGAGCCGTTGGCGCCTGAGCACGTCAAACCGCGGCTGTTGGGGCACTGGGGCACCTCACCGGGCCTGAACCTGGTCCACACCCACCTCAACAGGGTCGTCAAGGCGAGGAACCTGGACGCGATCTGTGTCTGGGGGCCAGGGCACGGCGGGCCGGCCGTGGTGGCGAACTCCTGGCTGGAGGGCAGCTACACCGAGACGTACCCGGACATCACCCGGGACGCGGCCGGCATGACCCGCCTCTTCCGACAGTTCTCCTTCCCGGGCGGCATCCCCAGTCATGTCGCGCCCGAGACCCCCGGATCGATCCACGAGGGCGGCGAGCTGGGTTACTCCCTCTCGCATGCCTATGGGGCCGCGTTCGACAATCCGGAGCTCCTGGTGGCCTGTGTGATCGGCGACGGGGAGGCCGAGACGGGCCCGCTGGCCGCTTCCTGGCACTCGAACAAGTTCCTCGACCCGGTACGGGACGGTGCCGTCCTGCCGATCCTGCACCTCAACGGCTACAAGATCGCCAACCCGACGGTCCTGGCCCGGATACCGGAGCCCGAACTCGACTCCCTGCTCAGGGGATACGGCCACGAGCCCCTCCACGTGACCGGGGACGACCCGCACGCCGTCCACCAGACGATGGCTCGCGCCATGGACGAAGCTCTGGACCGTATCGCCGCCTTCCAGCACGCCGCCCGTGCCGGTTCCGTCATCACCGAACGCCCGCGCTGGCCGGTGATCGTGCTGCGCACGCCCAAGGGCTGGACCGGACCCGCCGAGGTCGACGGCCTCCCGGTGGAGGGCACCTGGCGAGCACACCAGGTACCGCTGCCCGCCGTACGCGAAAACCCTGACCATCTACGGCAGTTGGAGCGATGGCTGCGCTCCTACCGGCCCGAGGAGCTCTTCGACGAGCACGGACGCCCGCGGGAACAGGTCCTGGCCTGCGTCCCCGACGGCGCGCACCGCCTGGGCGCCAACCCGCACACCAACGGTGGCCTGCTGCTGCGCGACCTGCCCCTGCCGCCCTTGGAGCGGTTCGCCGTCCCGGTCGACAAGCCCGGCTCGACGACGCACGAGCCGACCCGCGTCCTCGGCGACCTGCTGGCGCAGGTGATGGCCGACACGGGCGAGCGGCGCGACTTCCGTCTGGTCGGCCCGGACGAGACGGCCTCCAACCGCCTCCAGGCCGTCTACGAGGCGAGCGGCAAGGCATGGGAGGCCCAGGTTCTGCCCACGGACGAGCACCTGGAGCGCGGCGGCCGGGTACTGGAGATCCTCTCCGAACACACCTGCCAGGGCTGGCTGGAGGGCTATCTCCTCACCGGGCGGCACGGCCTGTTCTCCTGTTACGAGGCTTTCGTCCACATCGTCGACTCCGTGGCGAACCAGCACATCAAGTGGCTGCGCGTCGCCCGCCGGCTCCCCTGGCGCCGCCCGATCGCCTCCCTCAACTACCTGCTCACCTCGCACGTGTGGCGCCAGGACAACAACGGCTTCTCGCACCAGGACCCCGGTTTCGTCGACCACGTACTCAACAAGTCGCCGGAGGTCGTGCGGGTCTACTACCCCCCGGACGCCAACACCCTGCTGTGCGTGGCGGATCACGTGCTGCGCAGCCGCGACTACGTCAACGTCGTCGTCGCGGGCAAGCAGCCCTGCTTCGACTGGCTCGACCTCGGCGCCGCCCGCGCGCACTGCGCCCGCGGCGCCGGGATCTGGGCCTGGGCCGGCACCGAGTCCGACCCCGGCGAGCCCGACGTGGTGCTCGCCTGCGCGGGCGACGTACCCACCCTCGAAGTGCTGGCCGCGGCCTCGCTGCTCCGCCGCCACCTGCCCCAAATCGCAGTACGGGTGGTCAACGTGGTGGACATCGCCCGGTTGCTGCCCGCGGAGGAACACCCGCACGGCATGCCCGACAGCGAGTACGACGCGCTGTTCACCCCCGACAAGCCCGTCGTCTTCGCCTACCACGGCTATCCGTGGCTGATCCACCGGCTCGCCTACCGCCGCGCCAACCACCCGCACCTGCACGTGCGCGGCTACAAGGAGGAAGGCACCACCACGACCCCGTTCGACATGGTCGTACGCAACGACCTCGACCGGTACCGGCTGGTCATGGACGTCATCGACCGGGTGCCCGGTCTCGCGGTCCGCGCGGCGGCGCTGCGCCAGCGGATGGTCGACGTCCGCTACCGCCATCACGACTGGATCCGCGCCCACGGGGTGGACCTGCCCGAGGTGGCCGAATGGACCTGGAGTCAGTGACCACCCGTGCGGCAGAGCTGCGGGTGGGGGACGCCGCCGCCGAAGACGCGAAGGCCGTGCTGTCCACGCTCGCGAGCAGTCCCGAGGGCCTGTCGGGGGGCGAGACGGGTGAGGCGGCCGAACGGCTCGCGGCCGTCGGGCCGAACGCCGTACGCACGCACCACGTCCGCGTCCTGGCGGTCCTCGGGCGGCAGCTGCGCAGCGCCCTGCTGATCCTGCTGGCGGTGACGGCCGGGGTCTCGTACTTCTTCGGCGAGCGGACCGGCGCGATCATCATCGCAGGGATTCTGGTGCTGAGCGTGGCACTGGGATTCGTCAACGAGTACCGGGCGGAGAAGGCGGCACGGGCCCTGCACTCGCGGGTGCGTCACACGGCCGTCGTGATCCGGGGCGGCGCGGCCGGCGAGGTCGACGTGACCGAGCTGGTGCCGGGCGATGTCGTACGTCTGACACTGGGGCAGGTGGTGCCCGCGGACCTGCGCCTGCTGGAGTGCACCGCGTTCGCCTGCGACGAGAGCGTCCTCACCGGGGAGTCCGCCCCCGCCGACAAGGACCCGGAGCCGGTCGCCGCGGGGGCGGCGCTGGCCGAGCTGACCTCCTGCGCGCTGATGGGGACGGTGGTGCACGGGGGCAGCGCCACCGGAGTGGTCGTCGCCACCGGTGGCCATGCCGAGTTCGGGCGGATCGCCATGGGGCTGGGAGAACGGCAGCCGGAGACCGACTTCCAGGCGGGGCTGCGGCGCTTCTCCATGCTGCTCCTCAAGGTCGCCGCCGCCCTCACCACAGGGATCTTCGTCATCAACCTCCTGCTCCACCGCCCGCTGCTCGACGCCCTGCTCTTCTCGCTGGCCATCGCGGTGGGCATCACCCCGCAGCTGCTGCCCGCCGTGGTGAGCACGAGCCTGGCCACCGGCTCACGGCAGCTGGCGCGGCGCAAGGTCCTCGTCAAACGGCTGGTGTGCATCGAGGACCTGGGCGACATGGACGTCCTGGTCACCGACAAGACCGGCACGCTCACCGAGGGCCGCATCCGTTTCGAGTCGGCCCTCGACCCGGCCGGTACGCCCTCCGACACGGTGCTGAAGCTGGGCCTGCTGACCACCGAGGGCGACCTGGACCAGGTGGGCGGGAACGCGCTGGACGTCGCGCTGTGGCAGGCCACGGATGCGCCCCCGGCCGGACACCACCGGCTCGCGCTGCTGCCCTTCGACCACGACCGGCAGCTGGGCTCCGCGCTCGTCGAGCGTCCGGACGGCAGCCGCCTGCTCGTCGCCAAGGGCGCGCCCGAAGCGGTCCTGGCCCGCTGCGATGACGTACCTGAGGCGGCCGCGGCGGTGCTCCAGGAGCACTTCGCGGCGGGCAGCCGGGTGGTCGCCGTGGCCACCCGGGACACGCACGGGCAGACGTCCCTCACGGCCGCCGACGAGTACCGGCTGCGTCTGGCCGGCTTCCTGGTCTTCCTCGACCCGCCCAAGACCGGTGCCGCCGCCTCACTGCGCCGCCTCGCCGACCTCGGCATCACCGTCAAGATCTGTACGGGCGACAACGCGCTCGTCGCCCAGAAGGTCTGCGCCGACCTCGGCCTGCCGCCCGGCCGCGCCCTGACCGGCCAGGACATCGGGGCGCTGGACGACGACCAGCTGACCAGGGCGGCCGAGACCACCACCGTCTTCGCCCGCGTCTCGCCCCAGGACAAGGCCCGAGTCGTACGGGCGCTGCGCCGCCGGGGCCGGGACATCGGGTTCCTGGGCGACGGCGTGAACGACGCGCTGGCCCTGCACGCCGCCGACGTGGGGCTGTCCGTGGACACCGCGACCGACGTGGCCAAGGACGCGGCCGACGTCCTGCTTCTGGAGAAAGACCTCGGCGTTCTCGCCGACGGGGTCACCGAGGGCCGCCGGATCTTCGCCAACACCATCAAGTACGTCCTGATGGGCACCTCCAGCAACTTCGGCAACATGTTCAGCGCGGCCGGAGCCTCCCTGGTGCTGTCCTTCCTGCCGATGCTGCCCTCGCAGATCCTGCTCAACAACCTCCTCTACGACGCAGGGCAGTTGACCATCCCCACCGACCACGTCGACCCGGAGCAACTGCGCGCGCCCTCGCACTGGGACATCGCCTTCATCCGTCGCTTCATGCTCTTCTTCGGGCCCGTCAGCTCCGTCTTCGACTTCCTCACCTTCGCGGTCATGATCGAGATCTTCCACACGGGCGCCGATCTGTTCCGCTCCGGCTGGTTCGTGGAATCCCTCGCCACGCAGGCACTGGTCGTCTTCGCCATCCGCACCCGCCGGGTGCCGTTCTACCGCAGCCGGCCCAGCCGCCCCCTGCTGGTCAGCGCCCTAGGTGTCGTCGCCGTCGGTGTCGCGCTGCCGATGTCCCCGCTCGCGGGACCGCTCGGTTTCCGGTCCTTGCCGCTCGGGCTCGTCCTCGTCCTGGCCCTGATGGTCGTGCTCTACCTTGTGCTGATCGAGGGCGCCAAGCACGTCTTCTACGCCCGCGCCGACGCGCGGGCCGCGCTTCCACCGGTACGCCACCGCACCCTCCGGCATCGCATCCAACGCCGGGCCGGCCGCTTCAGCCACCCCGGACCGCTGCAACCCCAGTGACACGCTGTCAACGGGGCCAGCAGCGGCACCACCCCGCACCGAGACGATCACGTCACCCCGGGCAGGCCGGGAACGGTCAACCGCTCAGGGATTCCTCGGCGTCCCGCCGCGTCGGCCAGTTGTCCCGCCGATCCCGGGCCACCTCCGCACGGCAGCCGACCCGCTCTCCGGGCAGGGAGACCGACGGTGCGAGGGCCGGTGCGGGGATGGCAGGCTCCGGGATCACGGCCCCCGCGGAGAGCGCGGCGTGCCTGTCACTCCGGCGCACGAGCCGTCCGTCGGACTCGTCGTCGCTGTCCCTGCTCTGGTGCTCGAAGAAGCGGAGCATCTCCACGGGGAACGGCATCACGAGGGTGCTGTTCTTCTCGGCGGAGACGTCCACCACGGTTTGCAACAGGCGCAGTTGGAGTGCTCCGGGGGTGTCGGCCATGGTTGCGGCGGCGTCGCTCAGCCGCTGGGACGCCTGGAACTCTCCGTCGGCGGCGATGACCCGGGCCCGGCGTTCCCGCTCGGCCTCGGCCTGCTTCGACATCGAGCGCATCATCGACTCCGGAAGGGCGATGTCCTTGATCTCCACGCGCTCGATGCGCAGTCCCCAGGGTTCCTCGGTGGGGGCGTCCATCACCTTCTTGAGTTCCGCGTTGATGTGGTCCCGGTCGGAGAGCAGCGTGTCCAGATCCGCCCTGCCGATGACCGCACGCAGCGAGGTCTGGGCGATCTGGGAGACGGCGCTGGGGTAGTCGCGGACGTTCACCAGGGCCTTGACCGGGTCGATGACCTTGAAGTAGACGACCGCGTCGACGGTGAGCGTCACGTTGTCGGCGGTGATGGACCCTTGCGGCGGGATACCGAGGACCTCGGTCTGGACGGACACCTTCCGCATCCGGTCCCCGATCGGCCGGATGACACGCAGGCCGGGCCCACGGATGTCCGGCAGCAGCCGCCCGAAGCGGAACACCACGCCCTTCTCGTACTGCTGGACGTTGCGCAGGCTCAGGGCAAGCAGGACCAGCCCGGCCCCGGCGCACACCACCAGCACAGTGATCAGAACACCCATGGTTCTCACTTTCCTTACGTCGATGACGGTCCGGGACCCGAGCGGTCCGGGAAGCACACGGCACGGGAAGTACCCCGGCCTGTCGTCTGAGGTGCGGCCGGGGTCTCGGGCTGCTGTTGAGGCTCTGGTGTGTCGGCCCGGCTAAGCCGGGAGAACCCTGCAGTGCGTCGGTCCGGTCGGCCCGGGTGATGCCGGTGGCGGCCAAAGTCGCTCGCGTCGAGGCCCACGCGGGCGATGGGGCCAAGGCGGGTCGTCAGCGCGGTGAGGAGACCCGGCAGCCGGCTCCTGAGGTCGCGTGTCCGCAGCCACCACGCGCCGTCGAACGTCCCGTGCACTTGGTCGTCTCCATCCGCAGGACCGGGGTGCCGGGAAGCACCGGCTCCCCGTTGGTGTCCGCAAGGAGCCTGACGGTGTTCATGACGTCCTTTCCCTCATTTACGGGTGCGCCCGGCCCTTCCTCGGCCGGCTGCGGCCGTGGTGGCCACCAGGGTTCTCACGGCTCTCACCGCGCCGTCGGCGGAACGTATACGGCCGGGATCTGCGGGCGTGCTGCCGGATCGCGGACTTCGTGGTCTTCTTCGGAGTCCCAGGCCGTCTGCCCCGCCGAGTCGGCCTCCGACACTGTGCGCAGGCGCGCCGCCTCCACCATCAGCCGGTCCACGTGCGAGGTGCGCAGGCAGTCTCTGCCGGCGGCCATCAGCCAGCGGGCCGAGACGGGCGTCGGCTGCACCTGCCCGCCCATGGGCACCGCACCCGGGGAGGCCGGCCAGTACGGCTGGTTCGTCAGGCCCCCGGTGATCCGCCCCGACAGCAGATCGAGCACGGCGGTCGGCGAGGAACCGAGGGGAGCGGAGGGGATCCGGAGTGGCTTGGAGGAGGGCGTACTTCCGGGGATCGGCGTGGGGTAAACGGTCGCAGTCATGACGCGAACCCTGCTCCGGGCCGACCGGAACCGGCCCGGCGTGGTCAAATCGCCGAAAGTGACAACGACATGGAAGCCAGTGCACGAAATACCCTCGGTAACACCAGCGTACTCCGTCGACGGTCCGAGCGGACTCCCCCGTCCGGGCAGCGCAGCCGGCCAAGGACCGGGCACGTGGAGCCCGCCCGGCCGGGTCCGGTGACAACACACCCCCAGGCCCGCACCCGGGGTGCCGCGGACCCCGGGGGTGGTCCGGCGGCCACCGTCAACGAGCTGCGACTTCCAACCCCGCGCTGTCCTTCAAATCGGTGGCCATACTCTCCATCAGCCGCCCGGCCTCCGCGTCCGTGGCGGCGGGTGGCACCACCAGCAGGTCACACCTGCCGCGGCCGGGCGCCAGCAGGCAGACGGTGGACGGGGAGTGCTGGGTGGTCGTCCGGCGCAGGCGTACGACCTGGTTGGCGACGAGCAGCCGGTTCGGGAACGGGGACCATACGGTCTCGTCCACGAGGACGCTGGTGACCTGTCCCCAGGCGTGCGGCAGTCCGGCCAGCAGCCTGGGCAGTTCGGTCGCCAGATCGGGCGAGCGGGGCCACCATGCGCCGTCGATGCGCCGGGGCATGTGGCCCTGTGCCGGCTGGGACACCAGGCGTAGGCGGACGGCGGACAACGAGGAGAGCGGGGGCGGTGGGGCAAGTGTCATGAGAACTCCTGAACGGGATGCGGCCGCTCGGGCTCACGCGCGGCGGGCGGCGATACGGTCCGGGGTGGGCCAGCGAACGTCCCAGACCCAGCCGAGGCGTTCGAAGAAACGGATCACGGCGGCGGACGGGTCGAGCTGGCCGCGGTCGACGCCGTGCCGGGCGCAGGTGGGGTCGGCATGGTGCAGGTTGTGCCAGCTCTCACCGAACGAGAGCAGAGCCAGGGGCCACAGGTTGGTGGCGCGGTCGTGACGACGGGTACGGAACGGCCGCTCACCGATCACATGGCAGAGGGAGTTCACGCTCCACGTGACATGGTGGAGCAGAGCGATGCGGACAAGTCCCGCCCACAGCAGGGCGGTCAGTGCGGACACCCAGCTGCCGCCGATCAGCCAACCCGCGGCGAAGGGCAGCGCGAGGGTGAATACACACAGGGCCGGGAAGGCCCGGGACACGGCCCGGATGTCACGGTCGGCCAGCAGATCGGGAGCGTAACGCGCCGCTGACGTGGGGTCGTTGCGGAACAGCCAGCCGACGTGAGCATCCACCAGTCCGCGCAACTGGCCGCATACAGAAATGCCGTAGCGATACGGAGAGTGAGGATCGCCCGGCCGGTCGGTGAAGGCATGATGACGGCGATGGATGGCGACCCAGCCGATCACGTCACCCTGGAAGCTCATCGACCCGGCCACCGCGAGCGCGGTGCGCAGCTGCCGGACGGCCCGGTAACTGCCGTGTGTCAGGCCACGGTGGAAGCCGACCGTGACGCCGAGGCCCGTGACGGTGTAGAGCACCGCGGCGAGCAGGACATCGACGGGATGGATCAGGCGCCCCCACAGCAGCCAGACGGCCAGACCGAGTGCCAGGAACGGGAGGAAGACGATCAACGCTGTGATCGCCAGGGACAGCCGCTCGCTGCCGGTGCGCTCGGCAGCCGTTCCCTCGCGCGGGAAGGCTGCCCTCCCGTCGTACTCCGGGGACGGCGGGGCGCCTTCCGGCGGGACGGCGGACGGGGAACGGAGGATATGGAGAGACATGCGCGGTCCTTGACCTCGGTGACGACAGTGCGGCCGGGGTCTTGGGCTGCGCCTCTTGGACGGTGGGTGCGTAACGGCATCGCAGAGAGCGGATGCGAGTCGCACGGACGGTGGATACGGGAGCTATGTGGGCTTGGACTGGCCAGGACGTGGCGAGTGGGGGCGGGTCCGTCAGGCGGTCTCGCCCTGGTGGGTGCTATCGGCGGGCGGTCTGTGGAGTCGAGCCAAGAGCCGAGCGGACCGCCGGCGCGCGAGGCGCCCAGTGTGAGGTGCAGTCACGTGCCCGCTCCTGAGGGGCCGCGACGAGGACGAGACCGGTCCGAACACCGGCGTACGACGTGCCCTCGACGTTGTCAGCGTACTCCTGCCGCTCGGGACAGCCGCTCCGGCGCATCTTTGTGGTGCGGTGCCCGCCGAAACCACCGGCCGATGCCCGATGACGGGATGACGGGTTGGTCGATCACGAACTGCTCCCGGGACGACGAAGTGAATCCGCGACCAGTCACACTGTTGACCTTGCCGTCTCTCGTGTGGCAGCCCGGGGAGTCCCACTGACAGACCGGCTGCGACGACAACAGAGGTGGGCGGCGGGGCCGTCAGGTCGCCCTGGTCGGTGAGATCGGCGGGCGCGGGCATCTGCGCCACCTGCCAACAGCCCCTGCCCAGCAGGACATATACGGCACCAGGACCGAGACAGACCTAACGGAGTCCCACTGGGCGTCTTGTGCGAAAGCGGCTGCCCCAAACGCACTCTGGCCAGCGGCTATGGTGGAACCGGTCTTTGGGGAGGGGCCGGACACTTTCGCGCGAAATCCCAGGACACTTTCGCGTAAGTCACCAACGGTGCCCCCGCTGGCGATCCGACCGTGACCCAGTTCCGAAGGGACAAGCGGCTCCAAGAGGCTCCCGAACCTCGGCGCCTGCCGGTCACGTTGCGATGACCCTCGGAGGTGGCGAAGTGCAGGGCGGTCCGGCCGAGATCTGTCCACGGCGTCTAGGCAGGTCGGCGGCGAGAGCCCGACGGCACCTGCGGCGGCACCGAGGTAAAACACTGGGAGTGTTCCTGACGAATACGAAAGCGCGGTGTGGGAGGGTCACAGAGGACATGCTCGGGTAACTGGCCAGCCTCGGACTGGAGTGGGCAGGGGTCGGCCACGGGCTATCCAGGTGGGCCGTCATCAGATGACGGCCCACCTCGTGGGATCGAGCAGCAGATGTTCAGCTCGTTGGGAGGGCGGGGGCATCGCTCGTCGCAGGCCGGGGCACCTGCCACACGTGGACGGAGAGCAACCGTCTGATCGAACTCGGCCGCAAGGCCAACGGCGCCGTGGACTGGAACCTGGGGTCCGAGCAGGTCTCCAATGGCCTGGGCTGCACGAGCGAGGAGCACTTCTACGTACGCGAGTCCCGGGAGCGCTCCTGAGCCTGCCAGGTCGGGCGGCCCCCCAGGTGGCGCAGTGCTGATGCCGCCGCCCCGGCGCCGCACATGCCGTGCACTCCAGGGCCGGGTGGGGTGGCCGCTGAGCACAGGAACACTCCGGGCAGGCCAGTGGCGTACGGGTCCAGCGCCGGGCGGGCGCCCAGGAGGAGCTGGGAGGCTGTCTTCGCTCCGGTGAGGATGTCGCCGCCGGTGAAGTTGGGGTTGGCCGCTGCGAAGTCGGCGGGGCGGGTGACGTGTCGGCCCACGATACGTTCGTGTACACCGGGGGCGAAGCGTTCGAGCTGCCGGAGGATCGCCTCCGTGGCGTCGCCGTCGTAGCCGTGCGGGACATGGGCGTACGTCCAGACGGGGTGGACGTCGCCGACCGACCGGGAGGGGTCGGCAAGGTACTGCTGGCCGACCAGGACGAAGGGCCGTTCGGGCATCCGGCCCTGCGTCACGTCCCGTTCCGTCCGGGCTACTTCGGCGAGCGGGCCGCCGAGGTGCACGGTCCCGGCCCGGCGTGCCCGCTCGTCCCTCCAAGGCACGCCGCCCTCGACGGCCAGGTCCACCTTGAAGGCACCAGGGCCACGGCGGAAGCGCCGGTACGCGCCCGTCACGCGGGCGGGCAGCCTGTCGCCGTAGAGGGCGGCGACCTGACCGGGGTCGAGGTCGAGCAGAGTCACGTCAGCGGGCGGGATCTGCCGTCGGGCGGTGATCCGCACGCCGGTCTCGATCGTGCCGCCGGCGGCGAGAAGAGCCGCGGCCATGCTGCGGGCGATGGACTGCGAGCCGCCCTCGGCGACGGCCCACCCGGCGGCGTGGCCGGAGGTGAGGATGCCGAGCCCGATCGCCGAGACGAGCGGGTCCCAGAACGGCCGGAACGCGTGCGCCGCCACCCCGGCCCACAGAGCCTGGGCCTGCGGGGTCCGGAAGAGGCGCGCGAGGACCGCGGGAGGCAGCACGGCCGGGAGGCCGAACCGGGCGAGCAGCAGCGGGTGCGCCGGGATCCGCAGCAGCGGACCCATCACGTCGTGCGCGAGGGCGTCCCAGCGCCGCACCGAGGGCTCCACCAGGGCCCGGTAGCGGCGTCCGTCCGGGCCGAGCCCGGCGGCGGTCTCCGTGACGGAGCGCAGCAGGACCCCGGCCGTCCCGTCGTCCAGCGGGTGCACACAGTCGATCTCCGGCAGCCGCCAGCGCAGCCCGTGGCGTTCGAGGCCGAGGGCCCGGAGCGCGGGCGAGGTGACGGCCATGGGGTGGATGGCCGAACAGTGGTCGTGCAGCAGGCCGGGCAGGATCGCCTCGTGGCTGCGCGTGCCGCCGCCGACCTCGTCGGCGGCCTCCAGCAGCGTGACGTCCAGGCCATCCCGCGCGAGGAGGGCCGCAGCGGCGAGCCCGTTGGGCCCGCCACCGACGACGACCGCGGTCGTCATGACGCCAACCCCATGGGCGGAACGCCGGGCGCCGAGCGCAGCGCATGACGAGACACGGCACCGCACACGGGATAGTCCTGGCCATCGGTGGGCCCGGGCTGCCGGGTCACCATGTCGCGCACCGTGACGTGGCCTTGGTCGAGCAGGCCAAGGGCGACGTCGTGGATCTCATACGCCACAGTCTGCCGGTGGATGGGCTGCCCTTCCAAATGATCGCTAACGGCAGCCGTGCCCTTATTCCTCGGCGCTTCCATGCGCCGCGGGCCCGGGTGGGTGAAGTCCTCTTCGCAGGTACCTGGATTGCGGGGAAGTACGCTCCTCCGGAGAGAATCACGGAGCTGCTCATTTACTCAACACGCCGGTGAGGCGTCGGGTGTGGGGTGGGGGTGGTATTGACCCACGGGTCACGGATGCATGAATTGCTTTGCCGCCCGGGCTGACCTGGGATGTGGCGTCACCTTTTCACCCGTCTCGACCAAGCAGGCACGGCCATTCAGCCTATTAAAAATTTTCTCAGCATTTGCGATCGGCTCGTCAGGATCAGCAAAGCCGCGCGCATGGGTCGTAAGTTGGAGCATGCGCCTGCGTAATATTCCAGCGGCAGAGACAGGCGATTCTGTGTGACCGAGAACCGCCAAATACGTCTCCATCCCCCTCACAGGAGCTGGCCCTTCGATGACGCTCAATATCCCTGTCGCGCCTCTGCGGCGCACTTTGTCGGTATGGACCGCCGCGGTACTTGCCGTGGTGATCTCCGCTGTCGTAGTCGCTGTGTCACCGACCCAGGCAAGTGCCCTCGCCACGTTCGTAGATCTGGGCAGGGCGGACAGCTTCGCGGTACTGGCCGGTTCGGAAACCACCAACACCGGCCCCTCGGTGATCACCGGGGATGTCGGAGTGTCTCCGGGAACGTCCATCAGCGGATACGGGCCGCCCGCCGTGGTGAACGGGACCCAGCACTCCGCGGACACTGTGGCTCAGGACGCCCAGACCGACCTGATCACGGCGTACGACGACGCTGCCGGGCAGCCCTCCGACGGGGCACTTCCCCCGGACGCCGGTGGCCTGACGCTGGTTCCCGGCGTCTACACAGCCTCCTCCACTCTCGGGCTCACCGGCACCCTCACCCTGGATGCCCAGGGGGACCCCAACGCCGTCTGGGTGTTCCAGATCGGTTCGGGTCTGACGACGGCGTCCAGCAGCCGTGTATCCCTCGTCAACGGCGCCTCGCCGTGCAATGTGTTCTGGAAGGTCGGCAGTTCGGCCACTCTTGGCACCAGCACCGCCTTCGTGGGCAACATCCTGGCCATGACCTCGATCACTGTCACCACGAGCGCGACCATCGAGGGACGGGCGCTGGCCCGTAACGGCGCCGTGACGCTGGACACCAACACGATCACCCGGCCGCAGTGCGCGACTGGCACTACGGGTGGCACCACGACGGCTGGCACTACCGGTGCGACGACTGCCGGTACCACCGGTGACACAACGGCCGGCACCACCGGCACCACGACCGCCGGTACCACCGGTGACACAACAGCCGGCACCACCGGCACCACGACCGCAGGCACCACCGGTGACACAACAGCCGGCACCACCGGCACCACGACCGCAGGCACCACCGGCACCACGACCGCAGGCACCACCGGTGACACAACAGCCGGCACCACCGGTGGCACCTCCGGTGGGAACGGCCATGGCTGCAAACCCGAACACAACGGGTACGGCAACGACTATGGCGACAACCCCGGCCAGGACGACAGCTACGGCTGTGACCCTGCCTAGCATGCGCGACCCACTCCAGCGGGGTGACTGCTCGCAGGCAGCCACCCACGTGTGCGAGTAGGAACCGGTGGCGTGCGGCGCGGGTCGTCATCGATTCCGCCGCGCGCCGCAGGCAGAAGCTCAGGAGAACCAGGTGAGAAAAGTCGGGACGGAAGGACCGGACAGAGCCGTGCGGGGTGGCATTGCGTCAGCAGATGCTGACGACTCGGACGAGGCGGGCGCTAGGCCGACCGCACAGAGAGAGAACGGGAGACCGACTGCGTTCCAAGCGTCTTCAGAGCCGCCCGTCGCTCTGAAGGCCGGAGTACAAGTCGCCGTGGTCCTGTGCCTGGCGGCGGCCCTGGTGCATGTACTCCTGGTGTTCCTGCAGGTGGCACCGCCGAATCCCGTCTCCCGGCAGTACAGCCGGCAGGTCAACGCCTGGGTCTTCCCGTTGTTCGAACAGAACTGGCGGCTCTTCGCCCCCGACCCGGAGTCGGTCAACCGGCAGATTTCGGCAAGGACCATGCACACCGCCCCGGACGGCACCACCGTTGTCAGCAGCTGGTTCGACCTGACCGCCGTCGACACGGCCTCAGTGGAACACAACCCCTTCCCGAGCCACACAGCACAGAACATGCTGCGCCGGGCCTGGACTTCCTACCTCGAAACACACGGCGGCGACGACCATCCGCGCTCACCACGCGCTCTGATGATCCAGCAGTACCTGCGCAACATCGCAGCGGATCGTCTCGCCGCCCATCGCCACGGCACATTCGAGTCCATCCAGCTGAGGGTGATCACCCTGCCCATCGCCGCGCCGCCTGCAGCGGGCGGCCCCGGTCCCGGCACGGCCGCACCACGGCGCGCCGACACCCGTTACCTGCCCTGGTGGAAGGTGGCCCGCCATGCAACAGGCTGAGCAGACATCGGCCCCGGCAACCACGCCGACACACCCCGGACACGGCGCCGAGCGGGCGGGCGCACAGGTGCCGCGGCACCTGCCGGCCCGTGTCGCTGCGCTCCTCACGCTTCTGCTGGAGCAGCCGATCTCCCTGTACGCTGCGGCGGTTCTGCGCATCGGGTACGGGTTCCTCTACTTCGCCTTCCTTCTGCGCGAGTTTCCTCACCGCGACGAGATCTGGGGTCCCGACTCACCGTGGACGCCGACACTGGCCAAGCAGCTCTTCGACCAGACCGGCTGGGCCAGCATCCTCACCCTGTCCGACAGCCGGGCCTACTTCGAGGTCTGCTACACGGCAGCCATCGTCATCTCCGCATTGTTCATGCTGGGCTGGCGGACCAGAGCGGTGTCCGTGCTCTTCGCGGTCGTAGTGACGTCGTTCCACGCCAGGGCGATCTTCATGACGGACGGAGGGGACAGCCTCATCCTCCTCATGGCCCTCTACCTCGTCGTCACCGCGTGCGGCCGACGCTGGTCCCTCGACGCGCGCAGGGCCCGGCTCCAGGCATCCGCCGGCAAGGCAGTCCGGCTTCCGCTGGACCAGGCGTTCGGCGAGCTGCGACGCCATCTCCGCGACGCGCGCCTGACAGTGACCACCGTGCTGCACAACTGCGGCATGCTCGTCATCGCCGTCCAGGTCTGCTTCCTCTACGGATCCGCGGGCCTGTACAAGGTGCAGGGCGCCTCCTGGGGCAACGGCACCGCTCTCCATTACGCCCTGAATCTCGACCTGTTCCAACCTTGGCCCGCGCTCTCCGCCATGGCGGACGAACACGACGTACTGATCGCCATCGCCTGCTACCTGACGGTGCTGTTGCAGGTGGCCTTTCCGTTCGTCCTGTTCGGCAGGCTCAAGTACCCCGTCCTGACAATGCTGCTGAGCATGCACCTGGGTATCGTGCTCTTCCTGGGCCTGCCGCTCTTCTCCGGCGCGATGATCGTCGCGGACGCCGTGTTCCTTCCGGACCGCTTCTACCGGTACTTGGGACAGTTGTCGCGGCGAGTTGTGCCGTGGGCCGACGGCAGGGAGGCACCGACTCCGACCCCCGCAGAGGCTGCACTGGTACCTCCGCAGTCGGAACATACCCGCTGAGGCCGACACTTGGTGCCGCTGCACGACCGGAAATCCAGCTCGCTGACCACTCCGTGCATCGCGGCTTTCAGCCCTCGTGAGGGCCCGCAGATGCCTTCGGCGTCGCGCTCCCGGACTGCCCGACCGGGTAAAGCACCGTGGTTGGGTCCCAGGTCCAGCAGCCCCACCCGTCCAGCGCGCAGACCTGCCTTCTGTCCCGGTCTGTTGGCCGGCCGCAAGCCCGGACGGCGGTGCCCAGGCTCAGTGAGTCGCGTGCATCAGATTCCTTTTGAGCTGCGGGGAACGGGCCTGCTTGCCGCCGGCGTGGACGAAGCAGTCCAGGAAACCGGTGTGCCGGTCCATCTCCACCAGCAGCGAGGCGATCGGCACGTTCGGCAGCATCCGCTCCAGCTCGCCGTGCAGCTCCTCGGCCTCAGCGGGGATGTCCTCCGCGGTCAGCGGCGAGATGACCAACTCCCCGTCGTCGTTCAGCCGGACCGGCCCGTCACCGCGCCCCAGGACCTCCTCCAGGTCGCCCAGAGCCTCATCCAGTTCGTCCATCACCAGCGGCAGCGCCTGTGAGGCGTCGGGGCTCTTGCCGACCAGGCGGCAGAACTCGCTGCGGTGCGTCTCCCACTGGGCGGGCCTGAACAGATAGGCAGCCGGGTTGTCGTAGCGGCGCAAGCCCGGCACGAACACATCCCCCGACCGCAGGCCGTCGCGCAGCGCGAGCAGCGTGCACAGCTCCCAGTAGTGCCGGTACGCGGTCGCGTCGCCCTTGGCCGCGGCCTCGTCGAGGTAGCCCTGCCACCGGGCCGGTATGAACAGCGTCGGCGCCTTGTCGGGGACGTTGCGGGCGCCGGTCGCGTTCAGCTCCCGCAGGATCTCCAGGGCCTCGATCAGCGGCTTCGCCTCGGTGCCCCCTTTGAACCGCACCGCCTGAAGCACCTTCGGCGCGAACTGGCGGATGTAGGTGTAGGAGCCTTCCAGGAGCGCCAAGTGCCCGTGGTCCTTCGGCGGCCGCACGGTGGCCCCGGCGTTGGCGGTGATCAGCCGGGACATACCGATCTTCCCGCGCAGCAGCGTCCCCACCGCCTCGTCCGGGATACCCGCATCAGCCAGCACCGGCAGGATCTCGTCCAACAGGGCGAGCCGGTCCTCCGAAAGCCTGGCCCGCTCGGCAAGCGCTTCACGCAGCTTGATCCGGGCGCGGGACTCCGAGCCGGACAGAGCCTGGTCGAAGAGCTGGACGACGGAGTCAAGGACGTCGACGGAGGACTGCGCGAGCAGCGTCAGCAGGATCGGATGGCGCCTGCCCGGCTCGCGCCGCACCAGGGCCTGCGCGGTCAGCCGGCGCCCGATCTGGGCCAGGTAGCGGCGACGCTCGGAGGGCAGGGACGTCATGTCCAGGCTGTCCGCGCCAAGGCCGCGCAGGAACCTCAGCTTCTCGATCTCGCCGCCCACGCTCGTCGGCGACGCCTGCACCGGCCCGGTCACCAGCCAGTGCAGCCGCGAGGACTTGAGCTCCGGATCGACGACCAGCAGCCCGTCCAGGCCCTGAGCCCGCTCGGGGTAGAGCAGGTGGGCCACGCGGGCGTGGGTCTCCCGTTCGGCGGCCTCGCGGGCGGTGGCGACCTTCTCCAGCAGCGAGACCACCCCCGACCGGATCACCTTCGCCGCGCGCAGGTACTCACAGCCCAGCCGGAACAGCAGACTCGGGGAGTCGTGTTCCATCGCACGGGCCAGCAGGAACTCGTCCAGTTCCTTGAGCTCGATGCTCTTCGCGGGCTTCCACCCCAGGTACTCGGCGATCTCCCGCAGATGATCGGTACGGGTCTGCTCACGCTCCCCGTAGCCCGCCAGATCGGCGACAGCGAGGCCGAGCTGGCGGGCCAGGCGGCCGACCGCCGCAGGCGGAGCGGCGAGCACCTCGTCAGGGACGAAGCCTAGCCAGGGCAGCGTAGACAGTTGCACGGCGGCACCGAGCACGTTCTGGGCACGGCGGAACTTCCGCAAGAACGCCTCGTCGGCTGGAATGAGGGTGAAGTAGCGGATCAGCTCGTCCTTGCCGATCGTCGGGAAAGACCGTAAGCCCTCCAGTTCCTCATCCGAGAACACCCGCGTGGCCATCGGCCCCTCCCACCCCAGTCGATCAACACAGACGGCACCACCGGTACCCGGCCGGTTGGTGCGGGCAGACGAAAACCCCGAACCAGCGTCAGCAGGACGGGGGTTGCACTACTCTGCGGCGCCCGCGAGGCGGGCGGGTCTCTCATCGCGCAGGTTCGCCATGGTCGGGTCCGCCTTGATCTGCTTCGAGAGATCAGCCCAGATCAGGGGCTGCCGCAGCTGCTTAGCGTTGTTTTTTCGGCGAGAACTGCTGGGACCCCGCATGCCAGAGATCACCGCCTGCCGCCACGACAAGCTCACCGCCCACCTGCGGGCCACCGGTCTCGGCGCCATCACCGACCTGGGATTCGTCGGACTCGACGACAGCGGTCCCGACGCCGATCCGGCGGTGATCACCGGCTACAAGGCCGCCCGAAACCGGCCGCTGACGCGAGGGCAGAAGCTGTCCAACAAGGCGCTGGCCGCAGTGCGGGCGCCGGTCGAGCACGGCTTCGCCCACCTGAAGAACTGGCGCGTCCTCGGCAAGGTACGCAGCGACCCGAAGTGGGCGACCGCCTTGGTAAGGTCCCTGCTGGTCCTGACGAACCGCGAAGTCTCCCGGTGACCGACGATCTTCCCCGAAGCGTGGCGGGCGCCGATAGTACCGGGCCGCCGCCCGCCGCCGAGGGGCGTCTTCTGGACGCCATCCCCTACGTGAACCGGACCGGGATCCCCTGGCGTCACCTCCTGCTCGCCTACCCGCAACGGCTGCCGCCGTAGTAGGTTATAGGTCGACCACTAATGTAGGAGTGAAGATGACAGTCAAGGAAGACGACGCCAGCCGCCGCGCCGCTGCCCAGCACGCCCTGGCCGAGCACCTGCGCCTTACCGCCGCAGGACGCACCGACGAATGGGTGGAGCTGTTCGCCCCGGACGCGGTGCTCGAGTTCCCGTACGCGCCGGCCGGCGTCCCCCAGCGGGTGACGGGGCGAGAGGCACTGCGCGCGCACATGAGCAACTTTCCCGAGACCTTCGACGTGGAGTTCGTCGACTTGGTGTTCCATGACACGGTCGATCCCACTCTGGTGATCGCTGAATTCCGCTCGAAGGGCACTGCGCTGCCGACCGGCAAGCCGTACGAGCAGACGTGCATCTCCGTCGTGCGGACCGATGACGACGCGCGGATCACCCACTACCTGGACTACTGGAATCCGCTGGTGGCGATCGAGGCGCTCACGCCCAACGACGCGCCGTCCGACTCTGACCGCAGCGTGACGTTTGGAGGCTGAGGGGAGCCGTGTTTGACTGACGCCCATGCCTGCCGCCGGTACCAGCACGAAGAGCGACGAACGACGTCGGACCATCATGGCCGCCGCGGTCGACTGCTTCGCGCAAAAAGGTTTCTACGGTACGACGACACACGAGATCGCAGAGTGGGTCGGCATCTCTCAGCCGTATCTCTACCGCCTGTACCCGAACAAGGAAGCACTGTTCGCGGCGGCGGTCGACCACGTGTCCGTCGTCATGACCGAAACGCTGGTCGCTCACTCGCCGGCGTCGGGCGGGGCAGGGTTGGCTCCCGAGGCGGCGTTGGATGCCGCACGCGGCGCCTATGCCGCGCTCGTCGCGGACCGGAGCATCCTGCGTTTCCTCATGCACGCGAACTGTGCCGTCGGCGAGCCGCTGGTGGCACAGGCCGTGCGCCGGTGCTACGCCAAGCAGGTTGACACCGTTCGGCAGCTGCTGGGCGACGACGACGCCGTGCGGCGCTGGTTCGGCGCCGGAATGCTCGACAACGTGGTGGCCGTGCTGGGTCTGGCCGACATCGATGAGCCGTGGGCGCACGTCCTCACCGCTCGATGACCCGACACCGGCAGTTCGGCGACGACGGCCCCGATTCTTCCTCGTAGGCCAGCTCGGCCGGTGGGACTCGGCTTCTTCGCCCAGGCGATCACGAGCTCCCCCCGCTCGGCCTGGACCTCCTGCAGCTGCTTGGCCAACTCCGCAGCGACGTGCCCAGTTCACTCCGGCGAGCCGTGATCCGCTCCAGCTCCTGCATCCCCGCACCCTCCCACGCTCTCCCGGCGTACCTGCCCGGCCGCGGATCGTAAGAGCGGCGCAGCAGAACCCGAAGACGGCCCCGAACGACATGTCAGACGATCTTCGCCATGGACACTGGCCGACGACCAGTGCGAGTAGCTCTCCCGACCCTCACACCAGACCCGTGACCAGCAACTTCACGATGCACACCACTCAGTGGATGTTGCTGCCTGACTTCGATGGCCCCTGGTCTCTGAGGGGAAACCAGGGGCCGTCTGCCATGGCAATCGGTCACCGGGGCCAAACGTGTCGTGGTCCCCCAGCACGAGCCGAGGAAAGCAGCCGCGGAACCACGGGACACCGGTGCACGCGTGCCATTCCCAATAACGTCTGTCACCGGCCGAGGTCACGGCACCAGGCCGCATACCCCAACGCTCTCAGGCCGCTGCGGCCTCGCGGGACCGGACATGATCCGGGACGGATCGCCACCGACCTGGCGGTGATGCTCGCCGACGTTGCGATCTGATTCCGCACGACCTGCCGCCGCGCGGCGCGGTGAGGTACCACTTGACCGAGCGTTGCGACGGCGGCATCGGCCAGACCATCCACGACCTGCTGCGCTGGCAGGTGTGGGGGAAGGCGAGGCGGAAAGCGGACACGAGCCTGGTGGTGCTCGACACCCAGAGCGTGCACGCGGCAGCCGGGGTCCCGGCTGAGTCGACGGGGCGTGATGCGGCAAAAAAAATACCGGGCCGCAAGCGCGGCCGACTGACCGGGGCCACCGCTACGGCCTGGCACAGCGCATGACCGGCGGGGAGCTGACCCTCGGGGTGGTACTGGCACGACTGGAGATGCGGAAACGGGAGACCGCCGCAACAAGCCGGGACGGCAAGGGAGCAGATCACGCAGCTGACCGCACGGCTTGACGAGCTCGGCTGGGCCGCCGAGGAGGTCCGACTTACCCGCAAGACGCTGCTGGAGCTGCCCGATCCGCAACCGCCCGCGCCGCCGACGCCGAAACGCCGGCCCATCCGGCCTACCAGCAGATCATGGCGGTGTTCGCCGCCGGAGCCGCTGCGGGGCGCGGCAGGTGTGCGAGGCGATGGACATAGAGATCGCGCCCAACAACATCAACAACACCCGCCTGAAGCTCAAGCGGCTGACCGAGCGCAGAATCCTGGTCGAGACCGAGCAGGGCTTGTTCCCGCGAATCCGAACTGCGCGGCAGGTGCTCGTAGTCCCACACCGGCCGACGATGGAGACGGATCTCCTGCGGCCCGGCGCCGTTCAAAGGTGCCGCTACCACTCGCTCCGCCCCAGGTCAGAACATCCAGTCTCCCACCGAACCCCGGACAAGGACTTGGAGAACGTGTTGGGTGCAACTCCCTCGGTGAGGCCGTCAGAGTACTGAGGGGCGGCTTGCCGCGTCGATGTGTGACTTGGTGGCGTCGGTGATGAAGTCGTGCGTGCTGTCCGGGCTGAGGGCTCGGGCCTGGAGGTGGTCGTACATCATGGCGTACTGCTGTACGGCGGATTGTCTTTCCAGGTAAAGGTCGCTGGTGAAGCGTTCCAGGTACACCACCCCTGTCTGCGGGCCGTCGGCGAACTGCAGGATGGAGAACTGTCCTGACAGGCCCGGGTGGGCGCCCACCGTGTAGGGGAGGACTCGCACGGTGATGTGCGGCTCGGCGCCGAGTGCGTTCAGATGCTCCAGCTGCTCGCGCATGACGTCGGGACCGCCGACGACACGGCGCAGTGCCGATTCCTCCAGGACGACCCGCAGACGCAGTGGTGAGGTGGGGTCGTAGATCCGGTGCTGACGGCGTAGCAGCACCTTGAGGCGCCGGGCGGCCTGTTCGGCAGTGACCGGGGGAATCGTTTCCTCGATGACGGCACTGGCGTAGGCAGGGGTCTGCAGCAGGCTGGGAATCACCATGGGCTCATAGGCATGGATCGAGGCGGCGTCCATCTCGAGGCCGATATGGACGCTGTGGGGGTGCTCTCCGTAGGCGCTCCACCATCCCTGCTGTCCCGACTCCTGGGCCATGCGCATCAGGGAGTCGACGACCTGGTGGTCCGTCACCCCGTAGATGGCGCAAAGGTCGCGTACATCGCGGGGGCTGATGGCACGGCGGCCGTTCTCCATATGGCTGATCTTGGGCTGGGAGACCATGAGCCGCTCAGCCACTTCCGTGCTCTTCAGCCCACTGTCATGGCGGAGCCGGCGCAGTTCGGCCCCCAGACGGCGTCTCCTCATGGTGGGACTGATGATCACCGTCATGCGCGGGGTACCTCCGGATCCACGTTGTTGTCAGATCCGAAGGCTGCCATGGGACACGACTTGTCGATCATGTGCCATGCCGTCGTGTGCGTGGACCGGTGAAACGGACTGTGACGTTGTCATTTTCCTTTCCTGTACCGACATGCCGGCTCTTCGTGCCGCTGCGTCCCGGAGTCGTGCGCGAGGCCGTCCGGGGTGGCGCCGAGCGAGGCGCGGTTGATCTGCGAGCAGCCGTTCCTGCGGGCGGCGGGTGAAGTCTCGGTCCTTGTGGTGCGGGTGGACCACGGTTCCGGTAATGGCGAAGACACGCCCGGATGTCGTGAGCTGCTGGATGTGCTGAGGGAGTGTCGGCTTGAGTCCCTGCCACCAGGAACCGTCCCGGCGTGCAACAGACCCGAAGGCGCACCCGAGCAGCGTGGAGGTCTGGGCGACCAGCATCGCGAGCCCTGGCCTCCGGACGCCGTCCATGAGACGCCGCAAGAAGAAGTCCGGACGGTTGTGGTGCTCCTCACCGGCGGCCGTGTCGGAGGATTCGACGTACAGGTCGGCCAGGTCTTCCATGAGGCTCTCCGCCTGCCGGCGGTTGAGTCGGCGCAGCCGCACCGTGTCTGCGTCCAGGCGATCGGCTCGTGGCCGCCGAGTTCCCATGGTTGCCCGGCCCCGGATCGCCCGCTCACCGCACACGCTCCGGGGCGGGGTCTGTGGATTCGACGACGCGTGCCGCAGGGCCGGCCGGGCTTGTGAGGAGATCGTCCGGCAGGCCGGAGCGCAGGAAGTCGTTGCCGGTGAGGGCGAGGATGCGAGCCAGTACCGGAGGCGGGTGGTGCAACCGAAAGGATCCACCGGCCACGGCGGTGGCCCGCGACGCGTGGAGGAAGACGTTGAGGCCGGTCACGTCGCAGAAGGTGACGGCGGTCAGATCTACGTCGACGACGCGGATGCCGTTGAGCAGGCATCGTCCCAGCGACTCGCGCACGAGGCCCTCCGTGTTCAGGTCGATCTCTCCGACCAGGGTGATCAACGCCCGCCGGTGCTTGTCGCGCCGATAAAGGGTCAGCTGTGGAATGGGCATGGCACCTCGGTTCAGGAAACCGGCCCCGCATGGGCCGTTTTGTCGCAGCGGGCCACGGGGTGGCACCGGAGCATTACCCCCCAGGTGCCCCGTGCCGGAGTCAGCCCTCGCCGATCAGACCGGTCGCCGTGAGGATCCGCGACGGGTCGGTGGCCGCGGCCATCAGCCGGGCCGCGGTGGCCGGCTCTGTCTCCGGTGGGATCACCAGCAGGTCCCAGCGGCCGACGGTGTAGGAGAGCAGCATCAGCTTGTGCGGGTCTTGCTCGGCCGCGAACCAGCCGACGTGCACCACGTGCCCGTGGACGGGCACCTTTCGCGGGATGACCGGCCAGAACGTGGGGTTCACCGTTACCCGGGTGATCCGCCCCCACAGCGGGTCGAGGACCTCGATGAGCGCCGGAAGCTCCGCCATGAGATCGCGGGAGCGAGGCCACCAAGCGCCGTCGATCAGTGCTGGAGCGGTGCCAGCGGGTGCCAGTTCGAGTCTGAGCAGCGACGAAGAAGCAGGAATTCGGTCTTCGACCGCGGGCGTCAACAGAATGGTCGCGGTCATGTTGCGGACCCAACCCCGGGCCGGTCACGGCCGGCCCGGTTGTGGTGAATCGCCGGGAACGACACCGGCGTGGAAGCTGGTGCTCGAAATGCTCTCGGTAATCACCAGGGTACTCCTCGTCAACGCCTCACGGACCGACGCGGGCCTGCGGGCTGGACGGAAGACCGGGGCCAGGGCGGCCGACTGGACCGGAAGAAGCACCCCTGACATACGATCCGCGAATTCAGGTGAATGCGCCGGACAATCGGAAATATGAATTTACCAACACCTGCCATGCATTTGGGGGTTTAATTCCCCGCGACCTCAACTCTCCTTCGATTGCCGTTGCCGCGCAAAGATTTCTCCGTAATATGCAGCGACCAGATCCAGGCACCCGGGCAATTTGGCAGGGCCCGGTACGCCACGGCCCCCACAGAAAATGGCCTCTCGATGAAGCTGAAAATCTCTCAAACAGCTCGCGGCCGCGCCTTGCCCGGCTTGCTGGCCTCGGCCCTCGCCTCCACGGTTGCCGCGGCGATGGTCGTCATGACGCCCGCGCAGGCAGTCGCCATCGCTACACCCGTACCGCTGGCCACGACCGCGAGCTACTCCGTTCTGGCAGGTGCGGGAGTCACCAACACCGGCCCCTCGCTGATCAGCCACGACCTCGGGACGCACCCGACCCCGGCCATCACAGGCTTCCCGCCCGGCCAGGTACTCGGCGCCGTGCACGCCGCCGACGCCGAAGCGCTGAAGGCCAAGTCCGACCTGGTCACGGCGTACAACCAAGCGGCCGGCCAGGCGAAGGACTTTGACCTCGCAGCGGGAATCGGAACTGGCACCACGCTTATCCCGGGCGTCTACACCGCTACATCCGGTGTCGGACTCACCGGCGACCTGATCCTGGATGCCAAGGGGAACCCGAATTCCGTCTGGGTGTTCCAGATTCCGGAAGCCCTGACGACAGCGTCCTCCAGCCGAGTGCTCCTGACGAACGGCGCTTCGCCGTGCAACGTGTACTGGCAGATCGGGAGTTCGGCCACGCTGGGCACCACCTCGACCTTCGTGGGCACCATCATGGCGCTGACGGACATCCACGTGACCAACGGGACGAACATCGAGGGCCGGGCGCTGGCCCGCAACGGTGAGGTGACGCTCGACAACAACCGCATCTTCCTCAACAACTGCGCGACCAGCACGACCGGTGGCACCACGACCGGCACCACGAGCGGTACGACGACCGGAACCACCAGCGGTACGACGACCGGTGGCACCACGACGACCGGTACGACCACCGGTACGACCACTGGAACCACGACCGGCACCACCCTTGGCGTGACCGGTGGCGGTCTGGTCAGCGGGGGTCTGGTCACTGGCGGCCTGCTGGGCGGGCCGATCGTCGGGACCGGCGGCACCTCGGGGAACGTCTCCGGCAACACCGCCGGGAACACCTCGGGCAACACCGCGGGGAACAACGGCACGTCTGGGAACACGTCGGGCAGCACCGCCGGGGACACCGCGGGTGGGCACGGCGGCAAGCCCGGTGAGCAGGACAACAAGCCCGGCGGCCCGGGCCACGGTGGCGGCCATCACGAGCATGGCAAGCCGGGCGAGGAGCATCAGGGCGGGCCCGGCAAGCCGGAGAACGGCAAGCCTGAGAACGGCGAGGACTACGCCAACTACGACTACGGCAAGTACGACTTCGGCAAGTACGCCAACTACGGCTATGGCAACACACCGAAGTCCGAGGGCCACGAAGGCTAGGCGGCAGGCTGCGAGAGGTCCGTACATCGGATGACGGCGCGCGGCGGGATCCCCTCGATTCCGCCGCGCGCCGCTGGCGTCGGCCGGTCCGCAGAGACCTCAGGCGCCGGGCAGCGGATACGAGAAGGCAAGGTGGGCGGTGTCGAGCGGAATTGATTCAGCGCACGTGCGGGAAACCGGAGAGTCCGATGCCGGTCCGCTTCCATGGGAGGGGTACGACGGCGAGGACCTACCCGGCGAGCGGTCCGCAACAGCCAGGGCGCTGAGAACGGGGCTGCACACTGCCGTCCTCCTGTGTCTGGTGACGACCCTGGTCCATCTCGGTGCCGTCTTTCTTCATGTGGCACCTGCCAACTCCGTCTCAAGGCGGTACAGCCAGCAGGTCGACGCATGGGTGTATCCCCTCTTCGAACAGAACTGGCGGCTCTTCGCCCCCAACCCCGACTCGGTCAACCGGCAGGTCCTGGCGAGAACCGCGCACACCGCGTCCAACGGCTCGATGCGGGTCAGCCCGTGGGCCGACCTGACCGCCATGGACCGTGCCGCGGTCGAGCACAACCCGTTTCCGAGCCACACGGCCCAGAACCTCCTGCGCCGTGCCTGGGCCTCCTACGTCGACACGCACGGAGAGAACGACACGGCACGCTCGGACCGGGCCGTGATGATGCAGAAGTATCTGAGCAACATCGCCGCCGACCGCCTCGCCGACCACGACGACGGCCGCTCCTTCGAGTTCGTCCAGCTCCGGGTCGTCACGCTGCCCGTGGCCGCGCCCGGCACGGCGGCCGGGCACCGGCCGCCGACGCCGGTGGAGAACCGGCTCCTGCCCTGGTGGAAGGTGACCCCCTATGGGAAATGAGCAGATCCGCGAACTCCCCGCCACGGCGGTCACGCAGGACCGGCTCGTGGGCCACGACGCATGGACCGCAGACGCGCTCTGCCGTCGGCTCCCCGCCCGAGCCGACGCCTTGTGGGCACTTGTCACCGGCCGGCCGGTGTCCCTGTACGCCACGTCGGTTCTGCGCATCGGCTACGGGCTGCTCTACCTGGTCTTTCTCCTGCGCGAATTCCCTCACCGGTACGAGATCTGGGGGCCCGGCTCCCCGTGGACGCCCGCGTTGGCGGCACAGCTCTTCGACCAGACGGGCTGGTACAGCTTCCTGATCCTGTCGGACAGCCGTGCCTACTTCGAGCTGTGCTACGTGCTGGCCCTCGTGACGTCCGCGCTGTTCATGCTGGGCTGGCGGACCCGGGCCACGTCCGTCCTCTTCGCCGTCGTGGTGACCTCGTTCCACGCCAGAGCGATCTTCATGACGGACGGGGGCGACAATCTCGTCCTGCTGATGGCTCTCTATCTCGTGCTCACCGCGTGCGGCCGGCGCTGGTCCCTGGACGCGCGCCGAAAGCGGATCAAGGCGGCGCGGGCGGACAACGCGCCGGAGCAGGTGCGGAGCTCTCCCGCTCAGCAGCTCCGTGCGGCGCGCGGCAGGCTGGTCACGGTGGTGCACAACTGCGGCGTCTTCGTCATCGCGGTGCAGGTTTGCCTTCTGTACGGATCGGCCGGCCTGTACAAGGTGCAGGGCTCTTTCTGGGACGACGGCACGGCCCTCCACTACGTGCTGAACCTCGACCTCTTCCAGCCCTGGCCCGAGCTCTCCCATCTCCTGGACCAGTACCCGCTCCTGATCGCGATCGTCGGTTACCTGACCGTTCTCACACAGGTCGCTTTCCCGTTCGTGCTCTTCGGCAGGCTCAAGTACCCCGTGCTCACCATGCTGCTGGGCATGCACATCGGTATCGCGGTGGTCCTGGGACTGCCTCTCTTCTCAGGCACGATGATCATCGCGGACGCCGTGTTCCTTCCCGACCGCTTCTACGCCTCCCTGCCTCACCTCGCCCGGCGCGCAGCCCGGAGATCCGGCGTGCGGACGCCGGCGCCCCGGCCGGGAGCAGGGCTCGGATCCGTACCCCCGCAGGGCGGCCACTCCGCTTGCCGGGAGGGGAGCAGGCCGATGTCCCGTCCGGGAACCGGTCGCAGCGGTCCGGCGCCGTCCGGGCCGACGGTGACGGAATAGGAGCCGTGCGGGACCGGCACCCGCGGCGCTCATTCGCGCGCGGAGCATGGCGGACGGTACCGAGGGCATCTCGCACACCGGTGTCCACACCGGGTCGCTCTCGGCGAGCGATGAAACCGGGGTCGCCACAGAGACGGCCCGGAGACGGGTCCGCACATGTTGGCGGCCTTGCACCCAGCCCTGCCGCACCCCGAACCCGTCACGGTTCCAGCCGAGTCATGAGCGTACGAGGGCGGCGCCCCTTCGAACTCCCGCCGCCGGCACAGGCCGTTCGCCTCGGTGACGGTGCCGCAGTCCAGCAGATCAAGTCCCTAGCCGGGATCTGGCGCATCGACCAGCTCATCGACGAAGCACCGAGGGTGGCTGCCCGCAGTCGGTTCGCCCTGTTTCTTCTGTGTGATCGCGGGTCGGTGGCAGACACGGCGTCGGATGCCGCAGCGCTGCCCGGCCCGGCGGCCGACCATGCGGTGGCCGCCGACGCCTCGGTGATACTCACGTCTGAGGGAGCAAGACGAAGGGGAGAACCAGTAATCCCTGGTCCACGTCAAGATATCGCCCGTAACGCCCGCACCGCACATAATGCGCACGCACAAAACCGCAGTTCAGGCACCCTTCCTAGGGGAGCAGGGTATCCGTCAATGGCCGGTTACCGAAACCGGTGATTCCGCGGACTATTGGCAGTCCGCCACGTCTCCCCGCTTCCCCACTGCTGCGGAAGCAACTAAACGCGAAAGGCACTGTTGACAGGAATGCCCAGTCAGAGCGGCGGAACGCCTCACGGCCAGTTCAGCCCCAGCACATCCGCGCCACCTGAAGTGGGACGGCGAGCATCGAGGACGCCGCCCAGGCGTTCAGCTTGTCGAGATCCCCGAAGGCGGGTACGAGTACGTCCGCGAGGTCGTGCGCGGTCCGCGCGACATCCAGGGAGCCTCCCACGCGCTCGGCAACGTCGCGGGCGAGATCCAGTTGCCGGCGGGCACGCAGTTGGTCCGTGTCGTCTATGTACAGGGCTGCGACCCCCGTGGGGCGTCCTCGTGTGTCCTCCAGACGGAACGCGGACAGCGACAGTGCGTGTCGCCGCATCGCGTGGTGCCGCCAGCTCACGTGCTGGTTCCTGCCGAGCACCGGGATGCCCGTCTCGAGGACCTGGCGCAGTACCGCCTCGATGCTCTCGGCGTCCTCGGCGCACAGCACGTCGTGCAGCCGGGTACCCGGCTGTGCAGGGAGGCCGTCGAGCGTGTCCGGCATGGCGTTGGTCTGCACAGTGGTGAGATCCGTGTCGTGCAGAGCGATCGCCGGCTTCGTCGTGCCCGGCAGAGAGGCGCAACAACTCTTCCTCGAGTTCGAGGCACCGTTCTCCGGGTTCATGCCGGAAGCCCGTGACTACAAGGTCCAGCTGCAAGCCCGGGTCGGTCACCGCAAAGGGTGGCGCCGCCTGCTGACGTTCACCCTGCGGGCCGCCAACATCATCGATCCGAATCGCTACACCGTCTACAACAACGCGCCGGTCGAGCTGACGAAGGAAGATCAAAAGAGGGCGGATTCCGCGCTCCTTGAACTATTGGAAGAGCAAGGGGACGACTCCGCTCCGGGCGGCAGGAGACAGCGGGATTCTCCCCATGACGATGGCGATACCGGTACGAGCCGCTAATGCAGCACCAGCGACACCTGCCGCGCCGCGTCACCGGTTCGACGCATCTTCGGCGCGCAAGGCTGCCGCGTCGGTCGGTTACGAGCCGGTCTTCGTCCCGATGCCGTGGGTGATGAGGCTCTCGGCAGTCTCCGCGATGGGACGCGCTCGCCACCCGAGCAACTTCTCCGCCTCGGTGCTTGTGGCGTCGAGATCCCGGCCGAACTGGTGCTTGAGCAGTCGCAGTTCCGGGTTCACGATGCCCAGTGTGCCTGAGCCAAAGCCCGCAGCGGCCTGTCCGCCTACGTCGCCGCAGCCGTGGCCCGGCAGATCGAACGCGACAACCTCAACGAACTCATCCAGGTCGCCGAGGCCGAGCACGGGCCCGTCACGGACGACGAGGTCCACGCTCTGCGTGACCAGCTCCACCAGGCCCGTCGGCAGCAGACGCAGGGCGGGGCCGACGCCGCGTGCCCCGCTCCACCGCCGCGCCCGGCGGCACCCTGGTCCTGCACAGTGAGGAGCTGGCCAAGGCCGTGCTGCGCGACCGGTCCCTCACGGGATGACTCGCCCTGGCCCGGGCCGACGACCTGCGCGTGATCACGTCCGCGGCGACACTGGTCGAGGTCGTCCACGCAAGACCGGCAGGCAGGCGCTGAATACGCCGCGGCCCAGGTCCTGGCCTTGGACGACTACACCCTCACCTACCCGACGCAGCTGGAGTGAGACCAAGGCTGGAGCCAGGGGGCGTGCCGTCCCGGGCCGGCCAGCGCGAGAACAGCCCCGAACCGCACACCTCCACCGAGACGGCGTCGCCTGCGAATGACAACAGCAGGGCCGCCTCGACGGGGGATGCGAGACGGCCCAGCCGACAGTGTGACACAGAGGGATGACGCCAGTCCGATGCCCTCACTCGCGGACTCGGCCCACGGACTACCCCGCGTCGGCAAAGAGCAAGATGCGGTCTCGGCCGAGGGCTAGCTCACCGCCGGATCACCCCGCGTCGGTGGGAAGCACTCGCGCGAGGTTTCGGCGATTGGTCAGCCCAGCGGTTCACCCCCGCATCGACGGGAAGCACGGGTTCTCATGTACAGGACTGTACGAGCATGTCGGATCACCCCCGCGTCGGCGGGAAGCACGTACCTGCTGCGCCGGGCGCGCCGACGTGCAGCGGATCACCCCCGCGTCGGCGGGGAGCACGACAGCTGCTGCCACATGACGGCCTGCGGCGCCGGATCACCCCCGCGTCGGCGGGAAGCACGATTCAGCGCCTGTGCTCGGACGCGGGCATCGCGGATCACCCCCGCGTCGGCGGGAAGCACCCGTGGTGTCCGCAGATCTCCCCCGTGAATTTCGGATCACCCCCGCGTCGGCGGGAAGCACCGCGCGAGCCTGCGCGTCGGCCCGCGCCTCGGCGGATCACCCCCGCGTCGGCGGGAAGCACGAAATCACAGCTACATAGGAGAATCATCGTGTCGGATCACCCCCGCGTCGGCGGGAAGCACGGGTGCCGCTCGATGCCGATCGCCTTGGCGAACGGATCACCCCCGCGTCGGCGGGAAGCACATCGCCGAGATCTTCCGTGAGGACGTGAAGCCCGGATCACCCCCGCGTCGGCGGGAAGCACATCCGCTCCTGCCGCATGCTGACCGAGGTCGACGTCCTTCCCGCCGACGCGGGGGTGTTCCGCTGGGCTCCAGCGCGTCCGCCTTCCGCACGGCGTCCTTCCCGCCGACGCGGGGGTGTTCCGCTGCGTGATCTCAAGCGTGGGCCGGATGGACAGTCCTTCCCGCCGACGCGGGGGTGTTCCGCCGGTACGCAGCGTGGTGCGCTGCGGTGTACGGTCCTTCCCGCCGACGCGGGGGTGTTCCGGTGCGTGAGATCGCAGTGGCGTGCGGCCAGTTGTCCTTCCCGCCGACGCGGGGGTGTTCCGGGACACCCGACGACGAGGACCTCAAGACCGACGTCCTTCCCGCCGACGCGGGGGTGTTCCTTTGCGGGGCGACCCAGGTCGCCCCGGGGTCGCGTCCTTCCCGCCGACGCGGGGGTGTTCCTTCCGACGGTGGACGCCGGAGCAGGTCTTCGAGGTCCTTCCCGCCGACGCGGGGGTGTTCCGCCGGACGAAAACCGACTCCGCGCCGTCCGCATGTCCTTCCCGCCGACGCGGGGGTGTTCCGCCGTCGAGGCCGCGCTGGGCGTCCTCCTTGTTGTCCTTCCCGCCGACGCGGGGGTGTTCCGAAGTCCATCGACGTGGCCGCGAAGCGTTCCACGTCCTTCCCGCCGACGCGGGGGTGTTCCGTACGTCTGGGGCGGCAACAGCCTCAGCTCCGGGTCCTTCCCGCCGACGCGGGGGTGTTCCGTCGCTGGCAACGAACACCCTCGGTGCTCTGTCGTCCTTCCCGCCGACGCGGGGGTGTTCCGTACGTGGTCACGCCGCGGCCCGCGGCGGGCTGGTCCTTCCCGCCGACGCGGGGGTGTTCCGTCCTTGTAGGGCTGGTCCGTGCTCCCGCGTTCGTCCTTCCCGCCGACGCGGGGGTGTTCCGAACCTGTTGGTCGATGTGGGCGAGGGTGCGGGGTCCTTCCCGCCGACGCGGGGGTGTTCCGTACGACATCAGCTCCGGCCAGTACCAGGTCCGGTCCTTCCCGCCGACGCGGGGGTGTTCCGGCCATGAGCAACGTCCGCGCCGTGACCGGGGCGTCCTTCCCGCCGACGCGGGGGTGTTCCGCTGTGCACGTCGGGGATCGGGGACGCGTTCAAGGTCCTTCCCGCCGACGCGGGGTGTTCCGTTCGTGCCGAAGTCGGACCGTTACATCATGGCGTCCTTCCCGCCGACGCGGGGGTGTTCCATCGATCGTCGCCAAGCTGGAGAAAACCGGCGAGTCCTTCCCGCCGACGCGGGGGTGTTCCGACTCAGCCGCCTGGTGTCGCCCACGACATCGCGTCCTTCCCCCCGACGCGGGGGTGTTCTGCTGATTCCCGCCAAGTCCAGACCGGCAGCCTCGTCCTTCCCGCCGACGCGGGGGTGTTCCGCGCATGAGGAACCGACTGGAGACCGCCGCATGGTCCTTCCCGCCGACGCGGGGATGTTCCGGCCACCAGGGGCATCCGCATGCGCAGCGCGTTGTCCTTCCCGCCGACGCGGGGGTGTTCCGTGGGTGGGCGATAAGTTCGCGTGGCTCTATACGTCCTTCCCGACGCGGGGGCTTCAAGGGCACTGGGATTCTCACGAGCGAAGGGCTGCGACCTTATTCGTCGCGGAGAGTTCCCCTGCCGCGTGCTGCGCATCGGCCGTACGACACGTGTCGTCACCGCGTCCCTGCTCCGCGTGCTCGAGAGCGGGGTGCCTGAGTACAACGGTACCCACGCCGGCCGCGATCCGTCGTAGCACGATTCGCGCAGAAGCCCCGATGGAGTGCTTCCCGACACGGCTTCGTCGTATCACGGGCTCCGAACGCTCGAGAGCGGTGAGTCGACAGTTGCGCCCATCGGGGACGCCTCACTCCCTCGTGGCTCGCTCCCTGCAGAAGCCCCAGTCGGGATGGATCCCCGACGGGGCTTCGCCGTATTACAGCCCCTATGAGCGGGGTCCTGGCTGTAGCCATCCGACCAGGTGGAAGACCTCCCGGGCCGCATAGCGTTTGAGGCAACGGACGATTTCACGTCGGGTCTTGCCCTCCTTGATGCGGCGCTCGTAGTAGTCCTGGGTGCACGGGCCGACCCGCAGGCGGGTGAACACGATGCGACGCAGCGCAGCAATAGTCCGACGGTCGCCACTACGGTTGAGGCGACGGAACTGCCGGCGTCCCGAGGGACGCTCGACGGGACTGACCCGGCACAATGCGGCGAAGGACGCCCTGCACGCTCTTCCTGACAGTGTCGCCCGGGCTGGGCACGGGGATCGCGCTGGTGGTGATGCTGCTGGTGCAGCTCGGGTGTTGGCGGTGACGGCGCTGCTGAATCTGCCGCCGCCCCGGGTGGTCGGCTGAGACGCGGGTGCTCGGCCGAGAGCTGAGCGGGACCGGCCGCGCCCGGTACGGCAGCAGGGCCCGGACCGCGCGTCGCGGTCCGGGCCCTGCCCCATGCGGTGCCGCCCTGCGGCGGCGGTGCGTCAGCTCTGTGCGGTGTCATCGCTCGTCTGCCCGGCGCCCTCGGCTGCGCCTGCCTTCTCGCGCATCTTGCGCACCAGCTCCGCCTTCTGGTCGGCTGCACCCTGGCGGTCGAGGTTGCGGTGCGGACCATTGTTCTGCCGTTCGGCGCGGGACAACTTCTTGCGCTGGCCGCCGCCCATGCCCACGGGGTTGTTGATGTTCTTGCTCACGGTCACGGGCTCTCCCGGTAATGATGTGAAGTGATCTACGGATTCATCGGTGGGGGACGGGCGGCGACGTCGAAGGACGTCAGCAGGGGCCCATCACGCTCTCACTCGTAAATCGGCGTCTGGAAGAACATGACAAAGACGTTACCCGGTTCCTTCGGCCCCACACACCGACCTTTTCGCCGCCCCGGCGTCGGCCGGGCCTTCGGCGAGCGCCCGGGGCCAGTCGTTTCCTTCCGGGAGTCTCAGCACCGCCAGCACCCGCCGGAGGTCGCCGCCCGCCCCGGGCAGGTCCAGATGGGCGTTACTGGGCCGCCTCGGGCATTGTCAGTGGTCGCGAGCACACTGACGGAATGAGAGATCATCTCACTTGCGCCCCGCCGTTGCGGCCAGCCTCTGCGGAACGTCTGCGCAGCGAGGCGTCGTTCGCGGCGCTGTGCGCGGTCAGCCCGCCCGAGTGCGACCTTCGACTCCCTGACACAGCTGGGAACTGATCACCGGGCTACGGAGTCCGTCATAGTGTGAACGGCCGGGATGCCAGTGAAGTGGTGGGGAAGTTGTGACGAACAGCAGCGGTAGCAATCCGTCGGCAGCGGGTCCGGGCACGTCTGCGCCGGGGCAGCCGCGCTGGGCCTGGTGGGTCGTAGGCATCGTCGTGCCCGTCGTTGGCATCGCAGCCACGGTGTTCGTTAACAACCGGCACAGCTCTGCTGACGACTCGAAGCCACCCGCCGTCGCGGGGGCACCGTCTGCCACGCATGATCAAGCCAAGCTAGCCGCATCAGCGGATCCGGCCAGCCCGGAGAACACGGCGTCCCGCGCCATGTTCGGTCCACACGACATTCAGTTCCGGACCAGCGCCTACGGGGTTGACATCGACTTCGACACGCGCAAGCCGCTTGTTGCGGATGACCTCAAGGGCGCCGACTTGTCGGCCGTCACTGATGGAAGCGGGACGGCTGGCTCCACCAACTTCCATGGCGGCCCCCGGCTCGCGGCGATCATCGCGCCGATTTCGGGAAGTGGTGCTGATCCAGCCGAGGCGCAGTGCGCGGAGGCGTTGCGGAGCAACGGAGACCCCATGCTGCAGGACCCGCCTCAGGATGCGCAGTTCTGTGTTCAGACCACCGAGGGGCGTATTGCGTTCGTGCGTGTCGTGTCGGCCGTACCGGGTGGGCACACCATGAGGCTCACAGCGACGGTTTGGGACCTCGCCACCTAGCCGCGCCCTGAGACAGGCCAGCGACAAGCCCTCAAAAAGCCTACAGGCGACGAGAACACCCGTGCTACGAGCTCTTGGTAGAACTAGCGTGATCAGGCTTGGCGACGGCTACTTTGGCAGCTCGCTCGATCTTCGCTCGGTGGGCATCCCAGAAGGCATCGTAGTGCTGCTGAGTCGCGTATTCGGCTGTTTTCCCTGTCGAGCTGTTCGCGCAGGATGTCGGCGTGACCGGCGTGCCGGCTGGTCTCGGTGAGCATGTGGACCAGGATGTTGAACAGCTTCACGTTGGGGCGTGGCCACCAGGGCACGTAGCCGAGGGAGTCGATGGCGAGGGCGGTGATCGTCGCGTCTGAGTGCTCCCACACGCGACGGTAATGGTCGATGATCTCCTCACTCGTCTCCTGCTCGGTCGCCCACATGTCGGCGCCACGTTCTCCGGTGTTGTCCCACCGGGGCAGAGGTTCGGGGAACGGTCGGTCGAAGACTTCGCCGAAGTACCTGGACTCCCAGATCGACAAGTGCTTGACCAGGCCGAGAAGGTTGGTTCCAGTCAAGGTCAGGGGGCGTCGGATGTCGTACTCAACGAGCCCATCGAGCTTCCAGAGAACCGCCTCGCGCATCTCTCGCAGATCGTTGTGCAACGACCTACAGGGCGAGGGCATCCTGCCCGTACCTGTTTATGCAACCAAGGAACCGAAACCGCCGCCGAAGTCTCGACGCACCCCCGGCCCTGGTCAGGAGAGCCTCGACCTCTCGGACTGACACCCGCCCGGCCTGAGTGCCTGACGCCCGCAACATCAACGGAATATTTGCACGACGACGCCCCGCCGCAGCAAGCCGGCGGGGCGTCGTCGTATCAGGTCCCCGTCTACGCAGGACCCCCGCCAGAGCAAGCCGACGGGGGTCCTCACATGTCACGAGCGATCACAGGCGATCACGGGCGGGTCACCAACCCCGCGGACGCACTCACGCCACAGGGCTCTGACCTGGACTTACGCGCTCACCCTGGATCAGCTGGACGCCCGTGGACGATTTCTACGACATGTGCCAGGTGGTCCCCAGTGAGGGGCCCAGGATCAGGACAGGAGCGTCTTCTGGCCCGTCAAAGCGGTATTGCAGGGTGTTCGGTGGTGTCTCGCTCACCCGTCTGACCCTCTCATGCGTCACGAAATCTCAGATCGCCGGTCCGAACCTAACGGCTCTCGCCGGCCAGCGGCCTGAGTACCACACGCTGGACGAGTTCCGTCTTCCCCTGTCGAAGAACCGACCGTTGTGGCGACTTCGCGAAGATTCCCGACGCGCGGTTTCACACATCCCTTCGCTTCCCTTCCGTTCCCTTGTGGATGACCTTCGCATTCCGCTGTTCGGCACGACGAACGAGCGCGGCGGAGAAGGACAGCCGCCGGACTCGGCGGCGGTCACGCCCGGTTCTCCCGTACGAGGGGGTGTGCAGACCGTGGCCGCGGGTCCGGCCGGCCGGGGTGACGCATGCACCGGACCGGTGGTCACGGCGATGCCGCAAGATGGACTCAGCACAGGGCGGCGAACCGCGCTCCCGGAACCGGGGGCGACGCGGTCACCGGCCGAACAGGAGGGCAGTACGCTGAGCGGCCGGATCGACCCGCGCATCACCCGGACCACCCAGGCCTTCGAGCAGGCCATCGTGGAACTCGCTTCGGAGCGGCCGGTCTCCCAGATCAGCGTCGCCGAACTGGCCGACCGCGCCGGGGTCACCCGAGCCACCTTCTACAACCGCTACAGCACTCCGCTGGAGCTGCTCATCCAGGTCCTCGACGCCGACCTGGACCGTGGTCACCGCCTGGAGGACGAGCGGGCGCGGCGCAGGCACTCGGCCGCAGAGTTGCTGCGCCTCACCACCGCGGAGGTGGGCAACCACGTCGAGCGGTTCCGGGCGATCTACCGGCTCTCCCTCGACGACCCGGCGGACAGCGGGGTCTACGAGGCGCTCGTGCGCCACTTCAGCGAGTACACCCTGGCGTTCATGGCGCGCGGTGATCGCTCGGCGCTTCCCGACGCCAACCCCCAGGTGATCGCCCAGTTCCTGGCTCACGGCTTCGCCGGCGCCATCAAGGCCTGGCTCCATGACCCCTCGGTCACCAAGGACGACATGATCGACGCGGCCGTGGCGTGTGCTCCCGCGTGGTGGGCGTCCGGCTATCTGCCACGGACGTCCTGACCACGGCTGACGGGCCGGCACGACGGTTGCGTTCCGCTCAGGAGCGGAGCATCGCGGTGGAGACCTCCCAGAGCCGGGCCGCGTCGTCCGCGTCGAGGGCGTAGGGGCGTACGCCGCTGTCGGCGTAGGGGTTGGGGTCGGTGTTGAGCTCGGCCTCGTTGCAGTCCTCGAAGTAGCGGCCGGTGACGCCTTCGAGCAGCGGGGACGCGGCCACCAGCACCGAGGTGGCGGCGCCTTCCTCCACGGTCTTCCAGTTGAAACCGGCGAAGGCCTCCTCGACCTCCGGCGTCATGTTGCTCTCCTGGTGGCGCTGGAGACCGGTGCGGATGCCGCCGGGCATGACCGCGTTGGCGGTGATCCCGTCGTCGGCCCATCGCTCGGCCGCCCCGACGGCCAGCAGTGCGTTGGCGGTCTTCGACTGCCCGTAGGCGAGCCACGGTTCGTAGGCGCGGTGCTCGAAGTGGATGTCGTCGAAGACGACCGGCGAGAACAGGTGGCCGGTGGAGCTGAGCGAGACGATGCGGGCGCCGGCGGCGGCAGCGAGCGCGTCGTGGAGGCCGAGGACCAGGTTGAAGTGGCCGAGGTGGTTGGTGGCGAACTGCAGCTCCCAGCCCTCGGGCGTGCGGTGCAGCTCGGGCAGGGCCATGACCCCGGCGTTGTTCACCAGGATGTGCAGGGGGCCCTGCCAGGCATCGGTGAAGGACGCCACCGAGGCCCGGTCGGTCAGCTCCAGCGGCGCGGCGCTCACCTTGGAGTTGCCGGTCCCGGCCGCGATCTCCCGGGCGACACGGCTGCCCGCCTCGACGTTGCGGACGGCGATGGTGACCTCGGCTCCGGCGCCGGCCAGTGCGCGTGCCGTCTCCACACCGATGCCGGACGCGCCGCCGGTGACGATCGCGCGCCTGCCGGTCAGGTCGACGCCGTCGAGGACCTCCTTCGTCGTGGTGTGAAAGCCGTAGGGCGTGGTGAAACGTTCGCGGGGACTCATGGGCTGCTCCGTTCATGTCGTTATCCGGAATATGTTCCGGTAACAGAAGGCTAAGTGGAATATATTCCGCTTGCAAGTCGAGGGAGCACGCCCTCGACCGAGGGCGCATACGCCATGCCGCGAAGCACGATTCCGCAGGTGGGAGGCGTCTTGACCCGACCATCGGCCAGGCGGGGTCACCTCCGCCGGCCTGTATCGTGAAGGGGGAATAGGTTCCGCTTCCCATGGGTGGTTGCGACCAGGACGAGGTGACCGTGAGCGAGGCAGTGCAGCGCAAACCGCGCGCGGACGGGCAGCGCAATCGGGCGCGCCTGATCGCGGTGGCGTTGCGGCTGTTCGTGGAGCGAGGTCCGGACGTCTCGTTCATCGAGATCGCCAAGGAAGCCGGCGTCGGTGTCGGAACCGTCTACCGTCACTTTCCGACGCGCGAGGACCTCATCGAGGCCGCGTACCGCTCGGAACTCGACGCGGTGTGCGCGGTGGCCGGGGAACTGCTCGACGAAGTGCGGCCCCAGGACGCGCTGCGCATCTGGATGGACCGCTTCATCGACTACATGACCACCAAGATCGGCCTCACGGAGGCGATCCGGGTCGTCATCGCCGCGGGCGGGAACCCCTTCGCATACAGCCGCGAGCGCCTCGGTGAGGCCGTCGCAGCGCTGCTCTCGGCGACCGCCGCCGCAGGGGTCACGCGTCCCGGACTCCGTCCGGACGACATCGTGATGTCCCTCAGCGGCATCGCCATGGCCGCGGGCGGCCCTGGGCAGCGCGAGCAGGCCGGCCGCATGCTCGACCTGCTGTACGAGGGGATGCGCACCCGGCCGTGAGCGGGACTCACCGCACGCGGAACAGGCCCTCCCGGACGACCGGGACCAGCAGAGTCATGTCGCCGGCGCAGGTCGGCGCGCTGGTGTGCACCAGCGGGTCGGGACCGAGCGGCCCGACCGCGGGCGTCCTGGCGGCGCTCCATCTGCTCCCCCTGCTCACCGGGTGTGGGTCGCCAGGTGTTCCAGGATCGGCGGGATCACCTGGTCGGGTACCTCCTCGGGCAGCCAGTGGCTGGCCCCTTCGAGGGGGACGAAGCGGTACGGCGCGTCGATGAACTCCCCGGTGGCGTGTGCCGCTTCGCGGCCCAGGGCACCATCCTCGCTGCCCCAGATGTACAAGGTGGGCACGGTGATGCGGTCGCCGGGGGTGGTGAGGTCGTCGTCGACGGCGCGGTACCAGTTCAGGGTCGGGGTGAGCGCCCCGGGCCGGGAGAGGCGGCGGATGTTGCTCTCGACCAGGTGGTCCGGGATACGTCCGTCGTAGGCGCGGCGCAGTCGGGCGGCGCCGTCGGCCAGCAGGGCCGCCTCGGCGGCGTGGTCGGGCCGGCGGAAGAAACGCACGTAGTCGAGCCGGTGGTACTGCCCCGGGTCGGCCTTGGCCGCCTCGCGCAGCGCCCGGGGGTGGGGGGTGGCGAGCACGGACAGGGACTTCAGCCGCTCGGGATGGGCGGAGGCCAGGGCCCAGGCGACCAGACCGCCCCAGTCGTGTGCGACCAGATGGAACCGGCTCGCGCCCTGTGCGTCGGCGAACGCGAGCGCGTCGTCCACGAGGTGCTCGACTGCGTAGTCGGAGATCTCGGGCGGACGGGCGCCGGGGGAATAGCCGCGCTGGTCGACGGCGACGGCGCGGTACCCGGCGTCGGCGAGAGCGTGCAGTTCCTCGGTCCAGGAGCTGGCGAACTCGGGCCAGCCGTGGAGGAGCAGGACGAAGTCACCGCCCTGAGGGCCGGCGGCGAGGGCGTCGTACCGGTACGGGCCGACTTCGATCGTCAGCTCTTCCAGACCGCTCCGAGGGGTTGCCATGGGTGTTCCTCTGGTCAGTGAGGGTGGCGCTGGGCGGATCCATCCTATGGACCTGTGCCTGGCAAGCAGCCACCCGCCATGATCACCGTGCAGTGTCACCAAGTGATGGCCAAGGGGTTACTGTTCGCCTCAACTCGGTTTCCCACAGGCTCAGTTGAGACGGGATGGCGCTAGCGTTCGCCGTGCGGTCCCGGAGCAGGGGCCGTACGACAGCCTGTTGGGGGGCGAGCGTGAGGGGACACGGACCGTTCCTGTGCGCGGCGGCGACGACACTGTTGCTCGCGGCGTGCACGGACGGCGGACAGGGCGACAAGGACGACGGCACGACACCGAAGGCCACGGCGAGCACGTCGGGCGGCGCGGGCGCGAGCGCCTCTCCGGCCGCGGAGAGCGAGCCGTACACACTGGCCGAGGCGGTCGCGCCCAGGACCCGGGCCGAGGCGGCGGAGTTCGTACGCGGGCTCACCGTGCAGCCGGACTACTTCGGCAGCGGGTACCGCAGGCGCGACCCCTACGAACTGGGGCCCACCACCTGGGCCGTCCTCGGCGAGGACTGCCTGTGGCGGCGGGAGCCGGTCCCGGCCACCGTCCTGGCCAGCCTGACGCGCTCCTTCGTCCGGCCGGGCACGGGCGGGAAGGGCGCGGTGTACGTGTCCGTCACGGTCACCGTCCACACCTCTGCGCTCCAGGCCCGCCGGGACATGGCCGCCTCGCTGGAGGAACCCCTGCGCTGTCCGCAGCAGCGGCTGAACGCCACCGACACCGTGCAGAAGATGGCCTCGCGGGGCGATCCGTACGCCGAACAGCGCACGGCGACCGCCGACGACGACCTCACCGAGTACGGCGAGTACGTGGTGGTCGGTGAGGCCGAGCCGCGGCCTTTCGACTGGTACAAGGACCGGCTGGGCCCGGTGACCGTGGCCGCGACCGTGCGGCACGCGGCCGGCGAGAAGGACGAGGAGCACACCACCATCACCCAGGCCGCGTTGCACGGCATCGGCTACGTGACCGCGAACGTGGACCAGTACGGCAGGAGCAGAGCCTCCGCCGCCGCGTCCCCGTCCGGATCCCCTTCCGCGTCCGGTTCCGCAACCGCATCCGGTTCCGCATCCGGTTCCGCATCCGCCTCCACCGAGCCGAAGGGAGCGGGCGATGAGTGAGCCGCTGCGGCCCTTGGACCCGTCGTCCGTCGGCGGCTTCCGGCTGCTGCGCCGGCTCGGCGCCGGCGGCATGGGCGTGGTCTACCTGGGCCGTTCCGAGACGGGTGCGCTGGCTGCCTTGAAGGTGATCCGGGCGGAGGGCGCCACCGACGACGACTTCCGCACCCGGTTCGCGCGGGAGGCGGAACTGGCCGGCCGGGTCGACAGCCCCTGGGTGGTACCGGTGCTCGGTGCGGACGCCACCGCGCACGATCCGTGGCTGGCGACCGCGTTCGTGGCCGGTCCCGCGCTCGCGGAGGCGGTCCGCGACCACGGGCCGCTGCCGTCGGCCGCCGTACGGGTGCTGGGCTCGCTGCTGGGCGAGGCGCTGGCCGCCGTGCACGCGGCGGGCCTGGTGCACCGGGACGTGAAGCCGGGCAATGTGCTGCTCGCGGTGAACGGCCCGCGCCTGATCGACTTCGGCATCGCGCGGGCCGCCGACGACACCGCCCTCACCGCGTCCGGCATGGTGGTCGGCACCCCCGGGTTCCTGGCGCCCGAGCAGGCGCGCGGCGAGGAGGCCGGACCGGCGAGCGACGTGTTCGCGCTGGGCTGTGTGCTGGCCTACGCCGCCACGGGCCGCCCGCCGTTCGGCACCGGGACCCCGGACGCGCTGCTGTACCGCACGGTCCACGACGAGCCCGACCTCGGTGGTGTGGGCGACGGACTGCGCGAGACGCTGGCCGCCTGTCTGGCCAAGGATCCCGGGGACCGGCCCGGCCCCGAAGAGGTGGGTGCGCGGCTCGCCGCGGACGCCCCCGAGTCTCCCTCGGCGTGGCTGCCGGACCCGGTCGCCCGTATGGTGGCGGCCCGGTCCGCGGAGAGCCTCGCCCTGCCGGACATCGAGCCGACGGTCGTCGACGGCGCCGGGCAGCCGGTCGGCACCACCTCCCGGCGGCGCCTGCTGCTGGCCGGCGGTGCGCTGCTGCTGGCGGGCGGCGGCACCGGGGCGGCGCTGTGGGCGGCGGGACGCGACGACAACTCGGGCGGGAGGACAGCAGTCCGGCCGTCGTACGTCCTCGGCGTGCAGGTCACCACGAGCGGGACGGCCGCGAGCCTGGCGCGGGCCTCGGAGCGGGCCGCGCGGCTGGCCGTCGCACAGCACAACGCGACGAAGGGCCGCGCCTTCGACCTGGCGGTCCGGGTCGTCGACGACCACGGCACCACCGCCGGAGCCACCGACGCCGCTCACCGGCTCGCGGCCGACCGCGATGTCGTGGCCGTGCTCGGCCCCCTCACCGAGCTGACGCTGCGTGCGGCCTCGCGCGTCTACGCCTCGGCCAAGCTGACCCATGTCTCCAGCACCACCGGACAGAACGACTACTTCGTCTGGTCGCCGACCGTCTCCTTCCAGACCGGGATGCCCCACCAGGCGGGCGGCACCCTGATCGTGCTGCACGCGCTGGCCACCCGCCGAGCGGGCCGGGCCGGCATCGTGATCGACCGCTCCGGAGGGAGCGTCGAGTACGACCAGGGCGGCATCCTGGCCAACTCCTGGCGTGAGACCCTCGGCGAGGTGGTCCCGAAGATCGTCGCCGAGGACTCGAACGACGCGCCGGCCGCGGTGCGTCACGTCCTCTCCCGCGGCGTCGACGACTTCGTCTACCTGGGCCCCCTGGAGGCGACGGTCCGGGCGGCGCGGCAACTGTCCGCCGCCGGCTTCACCGGCCCGCGCTGGATGTCCCACCTCCTCTACGGCTCCGACTTCCCGAAACTCGCGGGCGCGGCGGGCGAGGGCTGGTTCGTGGTGACGTCCGCCGTCGACGCGAGCGTCCTGAGGACGAAGGCGGCCGAGCGGTTCACCGCGGCCTGGCGCAAGGAGTACGGCGGCATCCCGGACCCGTACGGCGCCGAAGCCTACGACAGTGTCCGGATGGTGCTCCAGGAGTTCGCCCGCACCGTGCCCCCGGGCGGCGGACGCCCGAACCGGCTCGCGCTCGCCGAGCGGCTCCACAAGGCCACCTACCACGGCATCGCGCGCACCTACCAGTTCAGCGACTACCACCAGTACGACGAGACCAAACAGGCCATGGGCAGCGAGACCTACGTCCACCAGGTGCACGACGGGCGCTTCCGGCAGCTCGGTCCGATCCTGGCGGCCCAGCAGAAGGGGTAGCGGAGGTGGAGCGGCTCCAGCCCGCCGATCCCTCGTCGATCGGCGGGCACCGGCTGGTGGGGCGGCTCGGCGCCGGCGGGATGGGCGTGGTCTATCTGGCGCGGTCGCCGCACGGCGCCTGGGTCGCGCTGAAGGTGATCCGCGAGGAGTACGCCGAGGACCCCGGCTTCCACGCCCGGTTCCGCCGCGAGACGGAGCTGGCGTCCCGGCTCGCCGGCCGCTGGACCGTGCCCGTGCTCGCGGCCGACGCGGACGCCCGCTCGCCGTGGCTGGCCACCGCGTACATACCCGGCCTGCCCCTGTCCGAGGCCCTCGCGCTGCGCGGCCCCTGGCCGCTCCCCCAGGTCCGGGCGCTGGCCGCGGCGCTCGCCGCCGCCCTGGACGACGTGCACCGGGCCGGGCTCGTCCACCGGGACGTGAAACCGGCGAACGTGCTGCTCGCCGCCGACGGACCCCGTCTGATCGACTTCGGTATCGCCCGCGCGGTGGGCGCGACCGCCCTCACCACCGACGGCTCGGTCATCGGCTCCCCCGGCTATCTCTCGCCGGAACAGGCGCGCGGCAGGACCGTGGGGCCGCCCAGCGACGTCTTCTCACTGGGCTGCGTCCTGGCCCATACGGCCACCGGGCGGCCGCCGTTCGGGACCGGCCGTGCGGCGACCGTGCTGTACCGGACGGTGCACAAGGAACCGGACCTGGCCGGGCTGTCGGCGGACCTCGTCCCGATGGTGCGGGCCTGTCTGACGAAGGAGCCCGACGACCGGCCGACCGTGGCCCGTCTGCGCGCGGAGTTCGGTGAGTTCACCACGGGGACGTGGCTGCCCGAGGGGCTGCCGGCCCTGGTCGCGGACCGTGCCACCGACGTCCTCGACCTGCCGGTGCCGGAACCCACCACCCTGTCCGTCCCGGACGCCGAGGCCGGGCCGTCCCGGCGGCGCCTGCTGATCGCCTCGGCGGCGGTGGGCGTGAGCGCGGTCGGCGGCGGTTCCGCATGGTGGCGCTGGGGCCGCACCGGGGCGCCGACGGCCGGGAAGCGCCCGCTGCCGTCCCGTACCCTCGCGCTGCTCGGCGACCTGTCCACCGCCGTCGTCCAGGCACAGGTACGCGGGGCACGGCTGGCGGTGGCCGAGCACAACGCCGGCTCCGACCGCACCTTCGACCTGGCGCTGCGCACCGCCGACGACCGGGGCACGGCGGCCGGGTCCACCGCGGCGGCCGGCCGGCTCGTCGCCGCACCCGAGGTGTACGCCGTGATCGGCGCCGGCACGAACACGGCCGTGCCCGCCGCCGTCCCGGTGTGCACCAAGGCCGGGGTGTGCCTGCTGATCACCCGCGCCGACACCGACGCGATCGACGTCACCAACACGACCAGCTCCCTGATCCTGCGCTCCACCCGCACCCCGGGCCCCGGCTCCCTGGTGAAGTACCTCAACCGGGTCGTCAAGCCCGCCCGGACCGTCGTCGTCCACGATCTCACCGACGCCGAGGAGGGCGAGGCCACCCTCCGCGCCATCACCGTGTACCGGACGCTGGAGGTCGGCACCGTCGATGCCGCCGAGGTGGCCAAGGGCGACGGCTTCACCGGTGTCGCCCATGACCTCGCCGCCCACCCGGACACGGTGGTGATCTTCGCGGGCGGCGTCCCGGACCGCGCCGCCGCCTGCGCCGAAGCCCTCACGGCGGCCGGGCACCGGGGAGTCCGCGGGGGCGACGAGCACATCCTCGGTACCTCCTTCCTCAGGGCGGGCACGGGCTGGTGGATCAGCACGGGCTACTGCGACGCGGCCACCGACCCGAGAACCCGCGCCTTCGCCGCCGCCTACCGGAGCCGCTACCGCACCGCTCCCCCGCCCTGGGCGGCCGAGGCGTACGACGCCGTCCGCTATGCCGCCCACGGGCTCGCCGCGCCCGGCGGCGGCGAACGCGAGTCGCTGCGCGCGGAGTTGCTGCGCGCCCCCTGGCAGGGCATCACCCGCCGGTACAAGTACGAGAGTCAGTCCCAGTACCTGGAGACCGGCCAGGACGGCGGCTGGTTCCTCTACCGGGTGGAGGGTGCCAAGGCCCGGTTCGTGGCCCGGCACGACGACATCGGCAAGAACGTCTGACTCCGGGATCGTCAGAGGTCCTCCGGCGCCCCCAGTCCCGTCAGCGCGCCCACCGGGTCCAGGTCGGGGGTGCCTCTGGGCCACCAGTCGTCCTGGCCCGGTTCGGACTCGTAGGCGTACCACAGGCCGTCGCGGCCCAGCCGGAGCTGAACGTGCCCGCCGGGGTGGGTCAGGTGGTTGCGCCAGGGCCGGAAGGCCGGGAGGTCGGCGGCCAGGAGCAGGGGTCTGGCCCGGTCGAAACGGCCGGCCGGCGGATCCCAGGGCTCCTCCAGCACGGCCAGTCCCTCCAAGCCTCCCTGCCGCCAGGCGGCGACCGCGCGGGCCAGGTCGCCCGGGGTACGGCCGACGGCGTCCGCGAGCGAAGCGTAGAGGGCGCGGGTGGACGCGGTCAGGCCGGAGCCGGGGCGGGCCGCGGCGAGGCGTACCGCGTCCTGCCAGAGGGTCAGTTCGCCGACCGGGTCGCGGCCGGAGGCGAGCAGGGCGTGGGCGCGGGCGGCGGCGTCCGTGGCGAGCTGGTCCAGCGTGAAGGGGTCGGGTCCCCCGGGCACGCCCGGGTACACCGGGGGCTGCTCGGGGTGCGGCGGAACCGCCAACGGAGGCGGCAGCGGCGGGAGTTGACGTGGGACCAGGGCCTCGGTGGCGCGGACGCCGGGCAGGGCCGCCGGCTGCCGCTCCCGGGCCGCGCGGGCGGCGTTGCGCCGGGACAGCGCGTCGAGGACCTCGCGCTCCCCCTGACCGCGCAGCAGAAGCAGCACGAACGGGTCGGCGTCCAGCAGCCGCGCGGTCTGGTAGCAGAGGGCGGCCGCGTGCTTGCAGGGGTGACCGAAGTCCGGGCAGCTGCAACGGGGTTCGAGCTCCCCCGGCCCCGGCAGCAAGGGCACTCCGCTCTCGGCGAGGGACTGCGGCAGCTCCTTGTCGAGCAACGCGGCGATGTCCCCGGGCCGGTCGGCGGCGGCCTCCAGGAACCGTTCCCACTCGTCCGCGCCGAAGGTACGCAGCCGCACCTGCACGCGATACGGCCGCGGCCGGCTCCCCTGCACATACGCCAGGACCAGCCCCGGCGTCACGGTGATCGCGTCCACATGCCCCCGCTCGGCATAACTCCGCCCCCGCGCGAGCCGCTTCACGTCCAACGCCCCCTCCTCCAACGCCCGGACCCAGGCGTTCCCCCACCAGGTCTCGGCGAAGTCCGCCCCGGAGACACCGGCCCGGGAGGCCAGGGCGGGGAAGGAGGGAAAGGTCCGGCGAAGTTCGGTGTCGCGGTGGGGGGTGCCCATGGTGCGGGGCAGGCGGGGCGCGGTGGGGGCGGGTGAGCCCGGCGCCGTGGCGGGCCAGCAGCAGCCCGGAGAAGATCGCGTACTCCGTGTCGTCCGTACCGGCGGGCCGGTCGGCCACGTACCCCGTGATGCGGCCCCAGCGGGCGCGGATCTCCGAGGGCTTCATGTTCTCGGCCGGTGCCCCGAGGG
>NZ_JBHXSK010000075.1:0-47616 GCF_042716195.1 Streptomyces sp. NPDC058683 | reverse complement strand
CGTCCGGCCCCGGTTCAGGCGGGGCCGGAAGTCCGGAGCAGATGGACAGGGCGCGAAGCGCCCAAGTCCAGGGGCGCGGGCCGTATCGATGTGCGGCTCCGCCGAGTGGGCGCGACCAGCCCCCACCCACCCGCAGCCGACGACGGCGTACTACGCCTTCGCCAACTCCTCCCGCTGCTCGGGAACCTCGGGCACGCCCGGCTCCCCGTCGTCCAGCAGCGTCTTCTCGTCGAACGGCAGCTCACCCGCGAGCACCTGCTGCACGCGACCCTTGTCGATCTCCTTGGTCCACGTGCCGATCAGCACCGTGGCGACCGCGTTGCCGGCGAAGTTCGTCAGCGCGCGGGCCTCGCTCATGAACCGGTCGATGCCGACGATCAGACCGACGCCGTCCACCAGCGCGGGCTTGTGCGACTGCAGACCACCGGCCAGCGTGGCCAGACCGGCGCCGCTGACGCCCGCCGCGCCCTTCGAGGCCAGCAGCAGGAAGAGCAGCAGCGGGATCTGCTCACCGATCGACATCGGCGTACCGAGGGCGTCGGCGATGTACAGCGACGCCATGGTCATGTAGATCATCGTGCCGTCGAGGTTGAAGGAGTACCCCGTCGGAACGGTGATACCGACGACCGGCTTGCTGATCCCCAGGTGCTCCATCTTCGCGATGAGCCGCGGCAGCGCGGACTCGGAGGAGGAGGTCGACAGGATCAGCAGGAACTCGCGGGCGAGGTACTTGAACAGGCTGAGGATGTTCAGCCCGGTGACGACCCGGAGCATCGTGCCCAGCACCACGAAGACGAACAGCACGCAGGTGATGTAGAAGCCGAGCATCAGCACGGCGAGGCTCTTGAGCGCGTCGAGCCCGGCGGACCCGACGACGGCCGCGATGGCACCGAACGCACCGATCGGCGCGGCCCACATGATCATGCCCAGGATGCGGAAGACGAGCCGCTGGATGTGCTCGATGCCGCGCAGCACCGGCTGCCCGGCCGACCCCATGGCCTGCAGGGCGAACCCGGCGAGCAGCGCGATGAGCAGCGTCTGCAGCACCTGGCCCTCGGTGAAGGCGGAGACGAACGTGGTCGGAATGACCGACAGCACGAAGTCGACGCCGCCGAGCGCCTCGGAGTCCACCTGAGCGTGTCCGGAGGCCTTGAGGGCGTTGGTGATGTGCAGCCCGTCACCGGGGTGCAGGATGTTGCCGACGACCAGGCCGATGGTGAGCGCGACCAGCGACATCACCAGGAAGTAGCCGAGCGCGATACCGCCCACGGCACCGACCTTGGCGGCTTTTCGTACGGACCCGATCCCGAGCACGATCGTGCAGAAGATGATCGGCGAGATCATCATCTTGATCAGGTTGACGAACCCGGTACCGAGGGGCTTGAGCTCGACGCCGGCGTCGGGCCAGATGAGCCCCACGGCGATACCGAGCCCGACCGCGACGATCACGGCGATGTACAGGTAATGGGTACGGTCCCGCTTCGCTGCGGGTGCGGCAGGTGCCGTACTGGGGGTGCTTGCGGCGGCCACGGCTGCCCTCCTTGACGTCTTCGTCGGTATCACCGGCGTGCGGCTCACGTCCGGGGGATATGGGGGTTGCCGTGACTATCTCCTGGTCTGTGAGCCCGGTCACCCTTCCGTTCATTTCGTTCACGCTTCACCCGAGAGGCACACTGCTGCCATGCGCCTCCCGTCCGTCCCCCGTCCCCGCAGCCTGGCCGGCCAGCTGTTCGCCATGCAGGCGGTGCTGATAGCGGTGCTGGTCGCCGGGTACGCGCTGTTCACCTACGTGAGCGACCGCCACCAGGCGGAGGAGGCGGCGACCCGGCAGGCGGCTGCGGTGGCACGGTCGGTGGCGGACGCGCCCTCGGTGCGTTCGGCGATCCACACGTCCGATCCGAGCGCCCTGCTGCAGCCGTACGCCCTCCAGGTCATGCGGGACACCGAGGTCGACTTCATCACGATCATGACCCCGGACGGCATCCGCTGGACCCACCCCGACAAGAACGAGATCGGCAGGCACTACCTGGGCCACATCGAGGCGGCCCAGCACGGCCACACCTACAGCGAGACGTACAAGGGCACCCTCGGCGCGTCGGTGCGCACGGTGACGCCGGTCATGGAGAACGGCCGCGTGATCGGCCTGGTGAGCGCCGGCATCAAGGTGGAGGCGATCAGCAAGCGGGTCCAGGAGCAGGTCACGGCCCTGCTGGGGACCGCGGCCGGCGCACTGCTGCTGGGCGCGCTCGGCACCTACGTCGTCAACGCGCGCCTGCGCCGGCACACGCACGGCATGAACGCGGCCGAGCTGAGCCGGATGCACGACTACCACCAGGCGGCGCTGCACGCGGTCCGCGAGGGCCTGCTGATGCTGGACGGCCAGTTCCGGGTGGCGCTGATCAACGACGGCGGCCGGGAGCTGCTGGGGGTGGGCCCGGAGGGGGAGGTCGTGGGCCGCTCGGTGGCGGACCTGGGCCTGCCGGCACCGCTGACCGGCGCACTGCTGGCCTCGGAGCCCCGGGTGGACGAGGTGCATCTGACGGCGGACCGGGTGCTGGTGGTGAACACCTCGCCGGTGTCGGGCGGTGAGCACCGCGGCACGGTGGTCACCCTCCGGGACGTCACCGAACTCCAGGCCCTGACGGGCGAGCTGGACTCGGAGCGGGGCTTCACGCAGGCGCTGCGCTCCCAGGCGCACGAGGCGGCGAACCGACTGCACACGGTCGTCTCCCTCATCGAGCTGGGGAGGGCTTCGGAGGCGGTGGACTTCGCGACGGCCGAGCTCGAACTGGCGCAGGCGCTGACCGACCAGGTGGTGGCGGCGGTCAGCGAGCCGGTCCTCGCCGCGCTGCTGCTGGGCAAGACGGCCCAGGCGAACGAGCGGGGCGTGGAGCTGGTGGTCTCGGACGAGAGCCGGCTGGATGACGGTTTGCTACCGGAGAGCTTGTCGGCACGCGATCTGGTCACCGTCCTCGGCAACCTGATCGACAACGCGGTGGACGCGGCCCAGGGGACGGTCCGGGCGCGCGTGACAGTGACCGCCTTCGCGGAGGATGCCGAGCTGGTGATGAGGGTGGCGGACACGGGTACGGGGGTGGACCCCGCGCATGCGGAGCTGGTCTTCCAGCGCGGCTTCTCGACGAAGCCGGCGGGACCGGGCGGCCGGGGGCTGGGGCTGGCCCTGGTCCGGCAGGCGGTGACACGGCTGGAGGGCACGCTGACCGTGACGGAGGCGCCGGAGGGCGGGGCGGTGTTCGAGGTGCGGTTGCCGTTGCGGGCGTCGCTGACGGAGGGCGGGGCCCGATGACCGGGGAGCCGATCAGAGTCCTGGTCGTCGAGGACGATCCGGTGGCCGCGGACGCGCATGTCATGTACGTGGGCCGGGTGCCGGGGTTCGTGGCGGTGGGGAAGGCGCACACCGGGGCGGAGGCGCGCCGGATCCTCGACCGCACACCGGTGGACCTGCTCCTCCTGGACCTGCACCTGCCCGACGTGCACGGCTTGCAGTTCGCGCGGTCGCTTCGCGCGGCCGGACATCAGGCGGACGTCATAGCGGTGACCTCGGCACGGGACCTGGCGGTGGTGCGGGAGGGGGTCTCACTGGGTGTCGTCCAGTACGTGCTGAAGCCGTTCACCTTCGCGACGCTGCGCGACCGGCTGACCCGGTACGCGGAGTTCCGGGCGGCGGTGGGCGAGGCGAGCGGCCAGGACGAGGTGGACCGGGCGCTGGGTGCGTTGCGGGCACCGTCGCCCGCGGCGCTGCCGAAGGGGCTGAGCGCGCCGACGCTGGAGCGGGTGACGGTCGCGTTGCGGGAGTCGGAGGAGGGGCTGACCGCGGCGGCACTGGCGGAGAGCGTGGGGATCTCCCGGATCACGGCACGGCGGTATCTGGAGCACCTGGTGGAGGCGGGGACGGCGGGGCGGAGTCCGCTGTACGGGCAGGTGGGGAGGCCGGAGCTGGTTTATCGGTGGGGGCGGCGGTGAGGTGAGGGCTCTCCAGGGCGGCGGCTTGAGTGCGGGATCGGGTGGCTTCGATGAGGGAGTTGGCGCGGGTGTAGGCGTCGGCGGCCTGGAGATAGAGAGCGCGGGCTTCGGAAGGGCGGTGGGCACGCTCGTGGGTGAAGGCCAGGTTTTGCAGGGTCTGTCCTCCCCGGAACCAGTCCTCGAACTCCAGGTAGGCATCCAGGGCCGTGCTGAATGCCTGGATCGCCTCCTCTGCCCGACCTGCCTGTCCCAGGGCGATGCCGAGGTTGTTCCACGCCGTGGCCTCGCGATGGCGGTCCCCGGCAGTCTGGAACAGAGCACGGGCACGGATGTGAGCATCCACCGCCTCCTCCGCCCGGCCCGCCTCACGCAGAGCGAGCCCAAGGTTGTTCCACGCCATGGCCTCGCGATGGGGGTCCCCGGCAGTGTGGCGGTCTCCGGGAGTCTGGAACAGAGCACGGGCACGGATGTGAGCATCCACCGCCTCATCCGCCCGGCCCGCCTCACGCAGAGCGAGTCCAAGATTGTTCCACGCCATGGCCTCGCGGCGGTGATCCGTGGCGGCCTGGTAGAGATCGCGGGCACGGGAATGGGCATCGACCGAATCTTCCGCCCGTCCCGCCTCTCCCAAGGCGTTACCAAGGTTTGTCCATGCGGCGGCCTCGTGGGGGCGATCCCCCGCGCGGTGAGCGGCGTCGCGCGCGGCACGGCACACAGTGATCCAGTCGTCGATATACCGCCGCCAGCTGAGATATTCCGCCAGGCGCTCGGCCAGCCCCGCTGCCAAACCCGCCAACCGCTCTTCCCACGCCCACAACACCGTTGCCACGAGCCCTGTCCGCTCCCCGTCCAGCCACGCCAAAGCCTGCCCCCGGTCCGAGAAGCGCTCGGGCATCTCTCTTCCCGGCAGCCACCGCAACCGCTGATCGGCCTCCTCCGCCACCTGGCAGTAGAACCGCAGCAGCCGCTCCCGCGCCGCCTCACTCTCCTCCCGAAGGCTTTCGCAGCCCGCCACCATGCCCACCCCGAACACCCGCACCAGGTCGTGCAATCGCCACCACCCACGCCCGTGCCCCCGCTCGACGAGGTGTGCACGGGCGAGCGCTCTCAAATCCCGCAGCGGAGGAGCACCGGCCCCCATCAGCGTGGCGGCAATCTCATCACTCACCTCAGCCCCCGGCGCAAGAGCAAGCAGGCGCAGCAGTCGGGCCTGCTCAGGCGGCAGACGCCGGTACGACAGCTCGAAGGCCGCACGCACGCTGCGCTCCCCGTCATCCAGGTGAACCAGCCGATCACGCGAAACCGCAAGCTCGCCGACGAGTTCCGCGACCGGCATACCCGGGTCCTCCGCCAGCAGCGCGGCCGCGATCTGGAGCGCCAGCGGCAGATGTCCGCACAGATCGGCGAGTTGTCCGGCGGCCTCGGCGTCGTCCGCCACCCGACTGTCCTCCGGATCGGCGATCCTCAGGGCCAGGTCGAGAACGCGCCGTGCCTCCTCAGGCGTGAGCTGATCCAACGGCACCAGCCGCGCCCCCAGTTGGGGCAACCGGTCGCGTGACGTCACCAGCACGCGATGCCGCCCCTCCCCCGGCAGCAACGGCCGTACCTGATCCGGCGACGAGGCATTGTCCGCCAGCACCAGCACCGCCCCTCGCTGGGCCAGCACCGACCGATAGAGAACCGCCCGGTCATCGGCCGTGGCCGGAATGTGCTCCGGCTCCACCCCGAGCGCCCGCAGCAACGACTGCAGGGCTTGATCGGCGCTGACCGGCTGCTCGTCGTACCCATGCAGGTCGAGGAAGAGCACCCCGCCCGGGAACCACCCCTTCCCACAGGCCAGATGCGCGGTCTCGACGGCGAGCGCCGTCTTGCCGATTCCCCCGAGCCCCGACACGGCGGTGACGAGGACCGCGGCGGAATCGTCGAGCGCGCGCAGCAGCTCGGCCGTCTCCTCCTCCCGCCCCGTGAACCCGCCGGGCCGCGGCGGCAGCGAGGCCAACGCCTCCGGCGCCGCCGCGCCCTGCTGGATCACGACCTGGACCCCGACCACCTCACGCAGAAAGACCCCACCACGGAAGTCGGAGTGATCACCCCCGTACCAGTCAGCAGCGCTGCCAGGCGCATACCGCTCCATGGCAGCCGCAACCGCACCCGCGACCATCGGATCGCCGCCGAGCAGCTCCGCGACCCGGTCACCCCAGTCCCGTAACGCCTCCGGCCGCCCCGAACCGTCCGCCGCCTCGGCCAGCGCCTGCCCGGCGCCCCCTCCCGCGCCCTCGGCCAGGGCCGCCAGCAAAGCCGATAAAGCCGCTCTCATGCGCCGTTCCGTCCCCCGATGCCCCCTGCGTGGGCATCAACGGTACGGCGTCAGCCCGCAGTCCGTACTGCTCTCGCCGGCCTCATGTAGAGCAGGACCTGTACCCCGAGCCCCACCACCGCGAGCGCCTCCACCACCGACAGCCCGACCAGCAACCCACCGCCGTCCCCGCCGGCCCAGAACACCACCAGCGCGGCCAGCGGCACCGCGCAGAACGCCGTCAGATCGATCACGGCCTGGATCGTCTTACGGGTCCGCCGCCGGACGTCGGTCCGGTGGTACGCCTCCCAGCCAAAGGTCGCGAACTCCCCCTCGGCCGGAGTCAGTTGGGCGAGCCGGGGCCCCAACTCGTCCCGCACGTAGTACCCGATCGCCGAGATCTTCTCGTCGTTGACCAGGTACGTCCACCCGAGCACCACACACACCGGCGGCAGCGCCAGCAGCATCGACGCCTGCTTGGCCTGCGCGGCCGCGGCGATGACGGCGGCCACGACCGCGAGCGTCACGTACAGCAGATTGTCCCGGAACCCGATCCGCGCCTTCTGCTCGTCTTTGATCGTCTGGTACTCGGCGAGCAGCAACTGCCCGACGGTGACACCTTGCTCCGGCATACGGCTCTCCCCACCCGACGCGCCGACTCACGCCGGACGACCATACCCGCGCCGATCTGGTCTGATTACGGCAGTCGCCAACAGGCCTGTAGGTCGGGCAGCTTGGCGCTACCGTTGACAAATGCCCGCGAAGCGACCGCGTCCCACCGCCGCAGCCGTCATCCTCACCGCTCTGCCGGAGGAGTACGACGCTGTGCGCGCCCATCTCGTCGATGCCGAGGAGATCGTCCACCCCAAGAACGGCACCCGGGCCGAACTCGGCCGGCTCGCGGACACCGCCTGGACCGTGGCGCTCGCCGAACTGGGCGTGGGTGCCCTGACCGCCGCCTCGCTCACCACACAGATCGTCGACTGGCTCGACCCCGAGGCGGTGCTCTTCGTCGGCGTCGCGGGCGGGCTGAAGGACGACATCGAGATCGGTGACGTGGTGGTCGGGACGAAGGTGTACGCCATCCACGGCGGCAAGCAGACCCCGGAGGGCTTCCAGGCGCGCCCCGAGATGTGGGTCGGCTCGCACCGGCTGGTGCAGGCGGCGCGCTCCGCGCTGCGGGACATGCCGGACGTACGAGGGCACCGCAAGCCGATCGCCGTCGGCGATGTCGTCCTGGCCGACGACAGATCGGCCTTCGCCGCCCACATCCGCCACCACTACAACGACGCCTGCGCGATCGAGATGGAGGGCTCCGGTGCCGCGCACGCGGCCCACCTGAACGGCCAGTTGGACACCCTGGTGATCCGGGGCATCAGCGACCTCGCCAACGCCGAGAAGCACACGGCCGACGCCTCGGGCTCGCAGACGCTCGCCGCCGAAAGGGCCGCGTCGGTGGCGGTGGGGGTCCTGCGCAAGCACCAGCCCCGGGAGTCCTCCGACTCCGAGGAGGATCCCCAAGAACGGTACGGGGGCGACCACATCGACTTCAGGGGCGGCACCTTCCACGGTCCCGTCATCGGCAAGCAGACCGGACGGTAGCGGCAAGGGCACGGCGCACGGCCCGGTTCCCCACGCGACGGCCACCCTGCCGCCACGCCCGCTGGGCTTCACCGGCAGGTCAGCGGAATTGGACCGACTGCTCCCTCACCTGGACCCGGACAAGGCCGACAGGAACGCCCTGCCACTCCTCATCTTCGCCGTCACCGGCATGGGAGGCATCGGCAAGACCGCGCTGGCCGTGGAGGCGGCACACCGAGCGCGCTCGGAGGGCTGGTTCCCGGGCGGGACCCTCTTCGTGGACCTGCGCGGCTACGACGACGACCCGGTGACAGCCGATCAGGCGGTGCTGGCCCTCCTCGACGCGCTCGGCGTTCGAGGCCAGGATCTGCCGCCGGCCACGGAACGCCAGTACGACGCGTACCGGGCTCTTCTCGCCGGGCGCAAGGACCGGGTGCTGCTGATCCTGGACAACGCCTCGGACCCGTCCCAGTACCTGCCGCTACTGCCGGGCACGGACCACCATCGCGTTCTGATCACATCCCGGGACCGCCCAGACGCCCTACCGGTACGCCTGATCGACCTGGAGGCCCTCGCCCCGGACGACTCCGTCGCCCTGGTCACTCGCGCCCTGCACGATACCGATGAACGCGACGAACGGCCCGGCCGCGAACCGGATGCGGTGCGCGAACTGGCCGACCTCTGCGGTCACTTGCCCCTGGCCCTTCAAATCGGGGCCGCGATGCTGCGCCGACGTCGGCACCGGAGCATCGCCTCGCTGGTCGCCGAGATCAAGGAGACCGGGGACCCGACCACAGTCCTCGACAACGGCAGTCGCGGTACGGATCAGTACGGCCGTTCACTGGCCCTCCGGCCTGTGCTGGAGACCTCGTATCGCCGACTGCCGCCTGATCAGGCTCGGTTGCTGCGGCTGCTCGCCCTCGCACCGGGTGCGGAGACCGGCACGGAGGCGGTGGCCGCACTGGCCCACCTCGATGAGGGGACCGTGCTGTCCTTGCTGGAGGACTTGACCGCCACACATCTCGTCACGCCGGTCCGAGATGGCGAGGGGGCGGCTTCGATGGTGCGGTGGCGGTTGCATGACTTGGTGCGGGCGTATGGGGTGGATGTGGTGGCGGGGGATGTGGGGTTGCGGCAGGAGGGGGAGGCAGCGCGGGAGCGAGTGCTGGAGTTTTACCGCCAGTGGGCGTATGCGGCGAATACTCGGTTGCGTTGGTTGCCGGGGTTGGTGGAGCCGGAGCGGTTCGGGGATCGGGGTGTGGCCTTGGCTTGGTTGGACGTTGAGCGGGCCGGGCTTGTGGCGGCGGTGGGGTGGGCGCGGGAGGAGCGGTACGCAAACGCGGCGGTGCGGCTGGCTCTGTGTCTGGGGGAGTATTTCAGCTGGCGGCGGTATTTCGACGACTGGATCACCGTGGCCGGTACGGCGCGGGAAGCCGCATGCCTCGCCGGCAACCGCCTCCGCGAAGCCATCTCATCGGACCATCTCGGCATCGCCCTGCGGGAGGCGGGCCGAGTAGAGGAGGCAATCAAAGCCCACACGCACGCTCGCGACCTCTATCAAGATGCCGACAACCGCCGCCACGAGGCCATCGCGTGGAACAACCTCGGCAACGCCCTGCAGGAGGCGGGCCGAGTAGAGGAGGCAATCAAAGCCCTCACCCACGCCCGCGACCTGTCCAGGGATACCGACGACCGCCATCACGAGGCCATGGCGTGGAGCAACCTCGGTGTCGCCCTGTGGGAGACGGGCCGAGTGGAGGAGGCGATCGAAGCCCTCACCCACGCCCGCGACCTGTATCAAGATGCCGACGACCGCTACCGCAAGGCCACCGTGTGGAACAACCTCGGCAACGCCCTGCGGAAGGCGGGCCGAGTGGAGGAGTCGGTCGAGGCGCATGCCGAGGCGTTGAGGGGTCATGAAGAGTTCGAGGACTGGTACCGGGCTGGCCAGGACCTCCACAACCTGGCCATCGCCCACGAGATCGCCCAGCGCCCGGCCGACGCCCGAGCTCACTACCTCCAGGCCGCCGAAGCCTTCACCCGAGCCAACGCCCCCGCCAAAGCAGCCCAAGCCCACGCCCGGGCCGCCCGACTCGCCTAGCCACCCTCACCACCCCCCAGCCCCGCACCCCGGCAGCACCGCCCACATCCGCGTCCCACCCCCCGGCTCCCGCCCCTCCCCGAACCCCCACTCCCCCTCGCACGCCCGCACCACGCACCCCAGTACCCGCAGCGCGGCCCGCCTCCGCACCTCGCAGGCCGCGGCGACCCGAGGGTGACGGTGCCGGGGATGTCCGTCGTAGAGGATCACCCGCAGCGCGTCCTCCCGGTACCGCAGCGACAGATACACCTCCTCCCCCGGCGCGAACCGACCAGCGCACGCGGCCAATTCGCTCACCACCTGCACCGCCGCGTCCGTCATGCCCTCCAGCCCGTGCACCTTCAGTACGACCCTGGTGGCCGCCCGCGCGACCCGGCAACTGGCTGCGCCCGCAGGCAGCGTGAAGCTGTAGGCGAGCGTGTCCGGAGAGGGTGCCGCCACCTCCGGGACGTCGTCCGTGACGATGGGACAGGGCGTGGCCATGAGTAACTCCTCTTCGACAGACGGGACTTGAGACACCCACACGACACCGCCGGTGGCCTGTCGCACGCACCCGGGCAGGCTCGCGCGATGCACTTCCGGCGACGTCGATCCGTAAGCGACCCATTACCGACTGTAGAGACATGAGGGGGCTCTTTGCCACCTACTCACCGGGATTGCCACTATCGAGGTGGACCAAGCCCGCGCTCGGGAGGCAGACTGGCGCCACAACCAACGGAGGAACTGACACATGCCACCGAGGTCAACGCCCACGGAGCGCCAGAAGCGGCTGGGCGCCGAGTTGCGCAAGATGCGGATCGCGGCGGACGTGACCACCGACTACGCGGCCGGACTGCTCGGGCTTGACCGCACCAAGGTGTCCAACATGGAAGCCGGGGCCCGCGCCATCTCCCCCGAGCGCGTGCGGGTCCTCGCCTGCAACTACGCCTGCCATGACGAGGCGTACGTCGACGCGCTGGCCGAGATGGCGAGCGATCGCAAGCGGACCTGGTGGGACGCGTACCGGGGTCAGCTCCCCGCAGGGCTCCTCGACATCGCCGAGCTGGAGTGGCACGCCAAGAGCGTCCGTGTCGGCCTGTCCCTGATCATGCCGGGACTGCTCCAGACCGACGGGTACGCCCGCACGATGTTCTCCGCCGCGCTGCCGCCTCTCTCGGCCGCAGAGATCGAGCTGCGCGTGGCCCTGCGCATGCAGCGGCAGCAGGTGCTCTACCGCGAAGACCCCATCACGTACACCGGGTACGTGCACGAGGCCGCCCTGCGCATGGAGTTCGGCGGTGCCAAGCTGACGCGAGGACAGCTGGACCACCTGTGCGACGCATCCGAGCGTGACAACATCAACGTGCGCGTGATCCCCTTCAAAGTCGGCGTGTTCCCCGGAGCCGGCCAGGCCGTGACCTACGCCGAGGGGCCGGTTCCCCAGCTCGACACCGTGGAACTGGACTCCGCCCACGGCCCCGAGTTCAGCCACGGCCAGTCACAACTCGACAAGTACCGAGCCCACTTGGACTGGATGGAAGCCGCGTCCCTTTCCCCCGAGGCCTCACACGACTTCATCCAGGTCATCGCCCACAACCTCTGAGGAGCAACCCGTGCCTGACATCACCTGGGAAGAGCCGTTCTGCACCGAGGGCGCCAACTGCTTCCGCCTCGGCACCGACCCCCAAGGCAACGCCTACATAGCCGTCGCCGGTCAGGAGGACACGTACCTCACCGACACCCGCGAAGCCCTCCGCACGCTCATCCGCGACATCAAGGCCGGCAGAGCCGACCACCTCCTCTAGCCGGTCTCCCCCTCCAGGACGCCCGGCCGGAACGGCTCCACCCCGACCACCCGCCGTACCTTCACCGGCTCGATCAGCAGCATCACCCGCCGCTCCCCGGGCAGCAGCCACGGATACCGGTCCTCCCCGATGTACTTGCGGGTCAGCCGGTCCATGGAACGCTCCGCCTCCTCCCCCTCCACGAACCGCACCACCCGCCCCCGGATCTCCACCCGGTCGTAGGGGTTGTCGGGGTCGTGGTGCGAGAGTGAGACGCCGGGGTTGCGCCGCAGGTTCTCCTCCTTCACGCGGCCGATCGCCGTGTTGACCATGACGTGGTCGCCCTCGATGTCCACCCACATGGGCGACACCTGCGGGGTACCGTCCGGTCCGACGGTCGCGAGATGCCAGAAGTTCGGCGCCAGCAGCCGCTCACGAACCTGCTCGTCCAGCTTGCCTGTGCGGTCCACGGAATACATGGGGGCATCCTCGCCGCCTCCCTCCCCGAGCAAACCCCCGCACACTCATTGACCTGACTAGACCACTCCACTTACCTTCACACGGCAAGAGACGAACCCCCAGGCCACAGCGCAGTGGCCGCCGAGGAGGTCGTGCCCGTGCGCCCCACCGCCGTCAGCATCCTTGCCCTCTCCCTCGTCACCGCCGCCGCTTCCCTCACCGCGTGCGGCAGCGGGTCCGGGAGCAGTCCCGACACCGTGAAGATCTCTTTCAAGCAGTCCATGGACAACTCCGTCAAGGTGACGGACACCTATCTCGCGGACATCAAGAAGCAGTTCGAGAAGGAGTACCCGGGGAAGAAGGTCGAACTCGTCCCCATCAAGGCCTCGGACGCGGATTACTACACCAAGCTCCAGCAGATGCTCCGGTCCCCGCGAACCGCTCCCGACCTCGTCTACGAGGACACCTTCCTCATCAACTCCGACATCACCAGCGGGTATCTGAAGCCCCTCGACTCCTACCTCGCCAAGTGGAAGGACTGGGGGCAGTTCATCGACACCGCGAAGTCGGCGGCCAGAGGTGAGGACGGGAAGACGTACGGCGTCCCGGACGGCACCGACACCCGCGGTCTCTGGTTCGACAAGCGGGTGTTCGAGAAGGCCGGGCTGCCCACCGACTGGCAGCCCAAGAACTGGGACGACGTGCTCGCCGCCGCCCGGACCATCAAGGCCAAGGTGCCCGGCGTCACGCCCCTCAACGTCTACACCGGCAAGGCCGCCGGTGAGACCGCCAGCATGCAGGGCTTCGAGATGCTGCTGTACGGCACCAACGACGGGACCACCGACCCCCTGTACGACAAGACCGGCAAGAAGTGGATCGCCGGGAGTCAGGGGTTCAAGGACGCGTTGTCCTTCGTCGAAACCGTGTACAAGGACAAGCTGGGCCCGGACGTCTCCGACGCGCTCGACCCCAACTACCGCAACACCGTCTGGGGTGAACTCCTGCCCCAGGGCAAGCTGGGCATCAACCTCGACGGGTCCTGGCTTCCCCAGAACTGGCTCAAGGGCAGCGGTCACGAGTGGCCCGACTGGTCCGAGCAACTCGGCCTCGCCTACATGCCGACCCAGCACGGTCAGGCACCCGGCAAGGTGAGCATGTCCGGCGGCTGGACCTGGTCCATCCCCGCCAAGGCCGGCAACCCCGACCTCGCCTTCGACTTCATCAAGACCATGCAGACCAAGGCGAACGCCCAGAAGTGGTACATCGCCAACTCGGGGATCGCGGTCCGGAAGGACGTCGCGAGCGATCCGTCGTACACGTCCGCCCAGCCGGGCATCAAGTTCTTCACCGATCTCGTCGCCAGCACGCACTACCGGCCCGCCTACACGGCCTACCCGAAGGTCTCCACCGCCATCCAGGAGGCCATGGAGAGCGTGACCACCGGTGACTCATCGGTCGACAAGGCGGCGAGTACCTACGATTCGACGCTCAAGGACGTGACCGACAACCAAGTGGTCACCCAGTGATCACCCGTCGCATCGCCCGCACTCTCCCGCTCACCCCCGCCCTGGTCCTGCTCCTCCTCTTCCTGGGCGGGCCGATCGTCTACTGCGCCTACATCGCCTTCACCGACCTCCAGCTCACCGGTCAGGCGCACTCCTCCTTCGTGGGTTTCGCCAACTTCCGTACGGCGTTCCACGACGACGCCTTCCTGAACGCCGTCTGGCTGACCCTCGTCTTCACCGTGGTGTCCGCGCTCGTCGGGCAGAACACGCTGGGGCTGGCGCTCGCCGCGCTGATGCGGCGGGCGTCCAAGCCGGTGCGGACGCTCACCGGCGGGATCGTGATCACGGCGTGGGTGCTGCCGGAGGTCGTCGCCGGGTTTCTGCTGTACGCCTTCTTCCGGCGGGAGGGGACGCTCAACGCGATCCTGGACTTCCTCCATCTCCCGTCCCAGAACTGGCTGTTCACGCTGCCGATCCTGGCCGTGTCGTTCGCCAACGTGTGGCGCGGCACCGCCTTCTCGATGCTCGTCTACTCCGCCGCCCTCGACGAGATACCGGACGAGATCGAGGAGTCGGCGGAGGTCGACGGCGCCGGGGGCTGGCGGCGGATGTGGCACATCACGCTGCCGATGATCCGCCGGTCCATCGGGACGAACCTGATGCTCAACACCCTCCAGACGCTCTCCGTCTTCGGGCTGATCTGGGTGATGACGCGGGGCGGGCCGGGCGACCGGAGCCAGACCCTGCCCCTCTTCATGTACGAACAGGCCTTCCAGAACAGCATGATCGGGTACGGGACGGCGGTCGCCCTGCTCCTTCTGCTGGTCGGCTCGCTCTTCTCCGTCGTCTACATGCGACTGCTGCGTACGGAGGTGTGAGCCGGACCATGCCTGGCAATCGCCGGCGCTCCCGCCGTCTCGCCGCCGACCTCGGGCTTCTCGTCGTGGCCGCCGCCTTCGTGCTGCCGCTGGCCTGGGTGCTGCTCTCCGCCGTCGACCCGCACGCCGATCTCCGGGTGCGGATCCCGGACGGGTTCACCTTCGCCAACTTCGACGCGATCCTCACCCCCGACATCACCTACACCCCGCTCCTCAACAGCCTGATCCTCTGCGGCGGCGCCACCGCGCTCACCGTGGCCTGCGCCGCCCTCGCCGCCTACCCGCTCTCCCGCTACCGCTCCCGCCTCAACCGGCCGTTCCTGCTCTCCATCCTCTTCGCGACGAGCCTGCCGATCACCGCGATCATGGTGCCGGTGTACGCGCTGTTCGTACGGATCAACCTCATCGACACCATGCAGGGCACCATCCTGTTCTTCGCCGCCTCCCAACTCCCCTTCGCCATCTGGCTGATGAAGAACTTCATGGACGGTGTGCCGAAGGAGCTGGAGGAGGCCGCCTGGACGGACGGCGCCAATCCCTTCCAGTCGCTGGTGCGGATCGTGCTGCCGCTGATGGGGCCGGGGCTCGCCGTCGTCACCGTCTTCGCCTTCGTGATGATGTGGGGCAACTTCTTCGTCCCGTTCATGCTGCTGCTCTCGCCGGACCAGATGCCCGCCTCGGTCAGCATCAACGACTTCTTCGGCAACCGTGGCATGGTCGCCTACGGCCAGCTCGCCGCGTTCTCCGTCATCTACTCGACGCCGGTGATCCTGCTGTACGTCCTGGTGGCACGGCGGCTGGGCGGCGGATTCGCGCTGGGCGGCGCCGTCAAGGGGTGAAGCGGCGCCGTCAAGGGATGAACAGGTCGACCGTACGGTCGAATCCGTACGTTCCCACAATCCGTGTTCCTGGCCGAACGGACCGTAGTCAGTGCCCTCGCAAGCCCTTACCTTGTGCGCTGTGCGCCGACCCCCAGCTCTGCCGAACCAGCCAGGTCCCCCCTTCAACGCCCCCGCCGCCCGCAGACTCCGTGCCGCTCTCGGCATGGGCCCCGAACATGTGGCCCACCATCTGCGGGCCTCGTACGGGATGCCGTACGCCACCCCCGATCTCGTCCTCGCCTGGGAACGCGGCGCGGTGATCCCGAGCAGTCCCGAACTCACCGCGCTCTCGGGCGTGTTGTGGTGCTCCCCGGGCGAACTGATCGACCGGCCGCGGACCCTGCGCGAGCATCGCGTCGCCCGCGGGCTGGCACCGGAGGACGTGGCGCTGGCCGTGGGCCTCGAACTCCTCGTCTACCTGGCCATGGAGGAGGACGGGCAGTGGCAGGGCACGGAACGCCAGTCCGCCGCCCTCGCCGACCTGCTCCAACTGTCCCTGCCCGACTACATCACCGTCACCGGCCGCGAGGAGAAACTGGCCGAACTGCTGCGCAGCGCGGTCACCACCCGCTGGCAGGCCTACGTCCGCCCGGTGAGCAAGGTGGTCCCCCTGGACAAACGACTGGTCGAGAACGTCCTGCGGGGGTTGCACGAGGACTACCAGGGCCACATGACAGCCACCCTGGCCTGGGGCAACACGACCACGACGGCGGAGGACGCCAAGGAAATGGGCGAGGACTTCCTGACCGGGATAGTGCCCCGCTTCTGGTACGGGTTACAGGGCGGTGCCACCACTTGATCGCGCCCTGATGGACGCGCCCCGAAAGGGGCGCGGGGCTGTGTCGATCTGCGGCTCCGCCGCGTGGGCGCGCTCAACCCTCACCGGCCCGCAGTTCACCTACAACCGGAACCGCCCCTTAAAAAACCGACTCCGCCTCGTCCATCCGGTCCTTCGGCACCGTCTTCAACTCGGTGACCGCCTCCGCGAGCGGCACCATCACGATGTCCGTCCCTCGCAGGGCCGTCATCCTCCCGAACTCGCCCTGGTGCGCCGCCTCCACGGCGTGCCAGCCGAACCGGGTCGCGAGGACACGGTCGTAGGCCGTCGGCGTGCCGCCCCGCTGCACGTGCCCGAGGATGACCGGCTTGGCCTCCTTGCCGAGCCGCCGCTCCAGCTCGTACGCCAGTGCCGTACCGATGCCCTGGAAGCGCTCGTGGCCGTACTTGTCGATCGCACCCTTGCCGTAGTCCATCGAGCCCTCGGCGGGATGCGCGCCCTCGGCCACGCACACCACGGCGAACTTCTTGCCGCGGGCGAACCGCTCCTCGACCATCTTGACCAGGTCGGCGGGGTCGAAGGGCCGCTCGGGCAGGCAGATGCCGTGCGCACCGGCCGCCATCCCGGACTCCAGGGCGATCCACCCGGCGTGCCGGCCCATCACCTCGACGACCATCACCCGCTGGTGGGACTCGGCGGTGGTCTTCAGCCGGTCCATCGCCTCCGTGGCGACGCCCACCGCCGTGTCGAAGCCGAAGGTGCGGTCGGTCGAGGAGATGTCGTTGTCGATGGTCTTCGGGACGCCCACGACCGGCAGGCCGGCGTCGGACAGCATGCGTGCCGCCGTCAGCGTGCCCTCGCCGCCGATCGGGATCAGCACGTCGATGCCGAACTCCTCCGCCATGTCGGTGGCCCGCTCGCAGGCTTCGCGCAGGCGGTCCCGCTCCAGCCGCGAGGATCCCAGGATCGTGCCGCCGCGGGCCAGGATGCCGCCGACGGCGTCCAGGTCGAGGGGGCGGTAGTGGCCCTCCAGCAGGCCCCGGAAGCCGTCCTCGAAACCGATGACCTCGTCGTCGTACTGTGCGACTGCGCGGTGTACCACCGATCGGATGACGGCGTTCAGGCCGGGGCAGTCGCCGCCTGCGGTGAGAACTCCGATGCGCATGGTGGTGTGTCTCCTGCTCGCTGTCGTTACCGGTGAGCCGATCCGATTGTTTCATGCCGCGCGAGTGGGTGAAATCCTGAGGGGCGCCTTATCCGGCGCCAAGGGTATTGTCAAGAGGGTTCCGCTCACCCCGGTGGGCGATTTTTGTGCGACTACGCAGGGATGGAGTGCACACGTGACGCGCAGCGTGTACGTGACCGGGATCGACCGCGGCGACGGCCGCCAGGTCGTGGAGCTGGGCATGATGGAGCTCCTGACCCGGCAGGTCGACCGGGTCGGTGTCTTCCGCCCTCTCGTCCACGACGGGCCCGACCGTCTGTTCGAGCTGCTGCGTGCGCGGTACCGGCTCTCCCAGGATCCGGCGACCGTCTACGGCATGGACTACCACGAGGCGTCCGCCCTCCAGGCGGAGCGGGGCGCCGACGAACTGGTCTCCACCCTCGTCGACCGCTTCCACCTGGTCGCCCGCGCCTACGACGTCGTCCTGGTCCTCGGCACCGACTTCGCCGACACCCAGTTCCCGGACGAGCTGTCCCTCAACGCCCGGCTCGCCAACGAGTTCGGCGCCTCCGTGATCCCGGTGGTCGGCGGCCGCGACCAGAGCGCCGAGTCGGTGCTCGCGGAGACCCGGAACGCGTTCCGGGCGTACGACGGTCTCGGCTGCGACGTGCTGGCGATGGTCGCCAACCGGGTCGCCCGCCAGGACCGCGACGAGATAGCCGAGCGGATCACCGACCGGCTGCCGGTGCCGACGTACGTGCTGCCGGACGAGCCGGCGCTGTCCGCGCCGACGGTCGCCCAGATCAGCCACGCGCTCGGTGCGAAGGTGCTGCTCGGCGACGACTCGGGCCTGGCCCGGGACACGCTGGACTTCGTCTTCGGCGGCGCGATGCTGCCGAACTTCCTGCCCGCGCTGACCCCGGGCTGCCTGGTGGTGACCCCCGGCGACCGCGCCGACCTGGTCGTCGGCTCGCTCGCCGCGCACAGCGCCGGCACCCCGCCGATAGCCGGCGTGCTGCTCACCCTGAACGAGCGGCCCACCGACGAGATCCTCACCCTCGCCGCCCGGCTCGCCCCGGGCACCCCGGTCCTCTCGGTGCCGGGCAACAGCTTCCCGACCGCCGCCCAGCTGTTCTCCCTGGAGGGCAAGCTGAACGCGGCCACCCCGCGCAAGGCGGAGACCGCACTCGGCCTGTTCGAGCGGTACGTGGACACCGCCGGCCTCAACAAGGAGGTCTCGGCACCGAGCAGCGGCCGGGTCACCCCGATGATGTTCGAGCACAAACTGCTCGAACAGGCGCGTACGGACAAGCGGCGGGTGGTGCTGCCGGAGGGCACCGAGACGCGGGTGCTGCACGCGGCCGAGGTGCTGCTGCGCCGGGGCGTCTGCGACCTGACCCTCCTCGGCCCCGTCGACCAGATCCGCAAGAAGGCCGCCGACCTCGGTATCGACCTCGCGGACGCCCAGCTGATCGACCCGGCCACCTCCGAACTGCGCGACACCTTCGCCGAGCAGTACGCCCTGCTCCGCGCCCACAAGGGCGTGACGGTGGAGCTGGCGTACGACGTGGTCACCGACGTCAACTACTTCGGCACCCTGATGGTCCAGGAGGGGCTGGCGGACGGCATGGTCTCCGGGTCGGTGCACTCCACGGCGGCGACCATCCGCCCGGCCTTCGAGATCATCAAGACGAAGCCGGGTTCGTCGATCGTCTCGTCCGTGTTCTTCATGTGCCTCGCCGACAAGGTGCTGGTCTACGGCGACTGTGCGGTCAACCCGGACCCGAACGCCGAGCAGCTCGCCGACATCGCCATTCAGTCGGCCGCCACCGCCGCCCAGTTCGGGGTGGAGCCGCGGATCGCGATGCTGTCGTACTCCACGGGGACGTCCGGTTCGGGGGCGGACGTGGACAAGGTGCGGGAGGCGACCGAGCTGGCGCGCTCACGCAGGCCCGATCTGAAGATCGAGGGTCCCATCCAGTACGACGCCGCCGTGGAGCCCAGCGTCGCGGCGACCAAGCTGCCGGGCTCGGAGGTCGCCGGACAGGCCAGCGTGCTGATCTTCCCGGACCTCAACACCGGCAACAACACCTACAAGGCCGTGCAGCGGTCGGCCGGCGCGATCGCCGTCGGACCGGTGCTCCAGGGGCTGCGCAAGCCCGTCAACGACCTGTCCCGGGGCGCCCTCGTCCAGGACATCGTCAACACCGTCGCCATCACGGCGATCCAGGCCCAGAACCCGAGCCCGTCCCCCAGCGAGAAGGCAACCGCCCAGTGAGTCCGACCCGTGTCCTCGTCCTCAACTCCGGCTCCTCGTCGGTGAAGTACCAGCTGCTGGACATGCGGGACAGCAGCCGGCTGGCGGTGGGCCTCGTCGAGCGCATCGGCGAGCAGACCTCGCGGCTGAAGCACACCTGTGTCTCCACCGGGGACGTCCGGGAGCACACCGGGCCGATCGCCGACCACGACGCCGCCCTGAAGGCCGTGGCGGAGGAGCTGGCGAAGGACGGGTTCGGGCTCGACTCGCCGGAACTCGTCGCGATCGGGCACCGGGTGGTGCACGGCGGGATGTTCTTCACCGAGCCGACCGTCATCGACGACGAGGTGCTCACCGAGATCGAGCGGCTGATCCCGATCGCCCCGCTGCACAACCCGGCGAACCTGACCGGCATCCGCGGCGCCCGGGCGCTGCGCCCGGACCTGCCGCAGGTCGCCGTCTTCGACACGGCGTTCCACACGACCCTGCCGGAGTCCGCGGCCCGCTACGCGATCGACCCGAAGATCGCCGACCGGCACCGGATCCGCCGCTACGGCTTCCACGGCACCTCGCACGCCTATGTCTCCCGGGCGACCGCGCGGCTGCTGGGAAAGACACCTGAAGAGGTGAATGTCATCGTGCTGCATCTCGGCAACGGGGCGTCCGCCTCGGCGGTCGAGGGCGGCCGGTGCGTGGACACCTCCATGGGGCTGACGCCTTTGGAGGGGCTGGTGATGGGTACGCGTTCCGGTGATCTGGATCCCGCCGTCATTTTCCATTTGGCGCGTGTTGGCGGAATGTCCATGGATGAGATCGACACTCTTCTCAACAAGGGGAGCGGTCTGTTCGGACTGTGCGGTGACAACGACATGCGGGAGATCCGGCGCCGGATCGACGAGGGCGACGAGCAGGCGAAGCTCGCCTTCGACATCTACATTCACCGTCTGAAGAAGTACATCGGCGCCTACTACGCCGTGCTCGGCCGGGTGGATGCCGTGGCGTTCACGGCGGGGGTCGGCGAGAACGCGGCACCCGTGCGGGAGGCCGCCGTGGCCGGGCTGGAGGGGCTGGGACTGGCCGTCGACCCGGAGCTGAACGCCGTACGGGCGGACGGGCCGCGGCTGATATCACCGGCGGACGCGCGTGTCGCCGTCGCCGTGGTGCCGACGGACGAGGAACTTGAGATCGCCACCCAGACGTACGCGCTGGTCGGTGCCGGCAGAAATAACAGCTGAGCATATCGGCGCCCATTTGTATCTTCCGCCAGACGGAATATTCCGCAGCGAAACAAACCGATAGGATCGCCCCATGCGCCGTTCGAAAATCGTCTGCACTCTCGGCCCCGCGGTCGACACCCACGAGATGCTCGTCGCCATGATCGAGGCCGGCATGAACGTGGCCCGCTTCAATTTCAGCCATGGCTCGCACGCCGAGCACCAGGGACGCTACGACCGCGTCCGGGCCGCCTCCAAGGAGACCGGCCGGGCCATCGGAGTCCTCGCCGACCTGCAGGGCCCGAAGATCCGTCTGGCGACCTTCGCCGAGGGCCCGGTCGAGCTGGAGCGCGGTGACGAGTTCGTCATCACGACCGAGGACGTCCCGGGCGACAAGCACATCTGCGGTACGACCTACAAGGGCCTGCCGGGCGATGTCTCGCGCGGCGACCAGATCCTCATCAACGACGGCAACGTCGAGCTGAAGGTCCTGGACGTCGAGGGCGCGCGGGTGAAGACGATCGTCATCGAGGGCGGTGTCGTCTCCGACCACAAGGGCATCAACCTGCCCGGCACGGCCGTCAACGTGCCCGCGCTGAGCGACAAGGACATCGAGGACCTGCGGTTCGCGCTGCGCATGGGCTGCGACCTGGTCGCCCTGTCCTTCGTCCGGGACGCCAAGGACGTCAACGACGTCCACCGGATCATGGACGAGGAGGGCCGCCGGGTCCCCGTCATCGCCAAGGTGGAGAAGCCGCAGGCGGTGCAGAACATGGAGGACGTCGTGATGGCGTTCGACGGTGTGATGGTCGCCCGTGGTGACCTCGCCGTCGAGTACCCGCTGGAGCGGGTCCCCATGGTGCAGAAGCGCCTGATCGAGCTGTGCCGGCGCAACGCCAAGCCGGTGATCGTGGCGACCCAGATGATGGAGTCGATGATCACCAACTCCCGGCCGACCCGCGCCGAGGCCTCCGACGTGGCCAACGCGATCCTGGACGGCGCGGACGCGGTCATGCTGTCCGCCGAGTCCAGCGTGGGCGCGTACCCGGTGGAGACCGTCAAGACGATGTCGAAGATCGTCTCGGCCGCCGAGCAGGAGCTGCTGAGCAAGGGCCTGCAGCCGCTCGTCCCGGGCAAGAAGCCGCGCACCCAGGGCGGTTCGGTCGCCCGTGCCGCGTGCGAGATCGCCGACTTCCTCGGCGGCCGCGGCCTGGTCGCCTTCACCCAGTCCGGCGACACGGCGCGCCGCCTCTCCCGCTACCGCGCCCAGCAGCCGATCATCGCCTTCACCACCGACGAGAACACCCGCAACCAGCTCACCCTCAGCTGGGGCGTGGAGTCGCACGTGGTGCCGTTCGTGAACACCACGGACGAGATGGTCGACATGGTCGACCAGGAGCTCGCCAAGATCAACCGCTTCAACCCGGGCGACACGGTCATCATCACGGCCGGTTCTCCCCCCGGCGTCTCCGGCACCACCAACATGCTCCGCGTCCACCACATCGGCGGCATCAACAAGTGACGCACCCGTAAAGGGCCTTGCACGACACTGAGGGCGCTCCCTGTGACAGGGGGGCGCCCTCAGTGGTCTGTCAGCAACGTCAGCCGACGGAACCCCACTGCGCGGGGAAGTCCGGCGGCCAGGGCTTGGAGGTGTCGTACAGGGCCTCACGGTCGCCCATGCCACCGCTGCCCGAAGGGTGCGGACAGCACTGTGGCCCGGTGCCCGCGTGAGGCGGACGACCGGGCCACAGCTCTGTGCGCGGCTCCCGGACGGGTCTGTGGTGGCGCTCAGCCGGTTCCGTCGGTGGTGTAGACGTGCATCCCGGGGATGTGCAGGGTGCCGCCGAACTGGGCAGCCTGGACGACCTTCACGTTGGTGAAGTAGATCAGCGGGATGTTCAGCGGCGGCGGGTTGTCCGGGTCGAACGTGATCGGGATCAGGCCGAACAGGTTGCCCGAGATCGACTCCGTGTACATCGTGGTGTCGCCGCCGGTGATGGTGGACTTCGAACCGGACGCGGCCTGCACGTGGTAGGTCTTGCCGATGTCCGTGTCCTTGACCGTCTGGTGCAGGTCGCCGATGTCGGTGCCGCCGGAGATGACGTACTTCAGCACCTTCTTCGTCTTTCCGCTGGCCGTCTTCACCTCCACGACACCCTGGTAGTCGGCGCTCTTCAGCAGCAGCGAGCTGGCACTCAGGTACCAGGGGTCGTCCGCCACCGCCACCTTGTTGTCGACACCGCTCACGTCGTCGGTGGCGACCTCGCAGTCGTCGGCCGACGTGCTGGAGCTCGCGGACGGGCTCGGCGAGGCGGTGGCGGACGCGGTGGCGTCGCCGGCCGCCTCGGTGGCTTCCTTGGTGACCTCGTCGGCCGCCTTGGTCGCCGTGTCGGTGGTGTCCTTCACGGTGTCCGTGACCTTCTTGACGGTCTCGGACACGGTGTCGGAGTCGCTGTCCTTGCCCGACGAGGACGCCGAGTCGGAGGACGACGAGTCGGCGGACGCGGAAGCCGACGGCGAGGGGGTGGTGCTCGCGGTGGAGTCCGACGAGGACGAACTCGTCGTGCTGCCGCCGCTGAGGATGCCGGTGATGGCGTCCCCGATGGAGTCCAGCAGGCCGCCGCCGCTGCTCGCGGAGGCCGACGGCGACGGGGTGGCCGTGGCGTCGGAGCCGGACGAACCCGAGGAGGAGCCCGAATCGTCCGACGACGAGGACGACTTGGACGCGGACGGCGTCGGCGTGGCCGTGTCGTCGGAACCTGAATCCGACGAGGACGACTTGCCCGAGTCCTTGCCCGAGTCCGACGACGAGTCCTTGGCGTCGTCCGACGCCGAGGGGGACGGCGTGGCCGAGTCCGTGGCCTTGTCGCTCGCGCTCGCCGAGGCGGAGGGCGAGGCGGAGTCCAGGGCGGTGACGCAGTCCTTGTAGTCCTCGGCAAGGCTCTTCGACGACGACGCCGTGTTGTTGGTGTCGGCGATCGCGAGCGTCGACGTGAACCCCATGCCCATGATCACGGCCGTCGGCATCGCCACGGAGGCTATCGCCTTGCCGGCCGGCATGTGGAACCTGGTGAACAGCGGCTTCTTGGGTGCCGCGTGGCGCGGCCCGGTTCTCACACGGGACTCGTCCACCTCAGTCCCGTGGGTCACCTCGTCAGCCGGCACTGTGCCTCCCGTTCGCCCCGTTCAGCGGGCTCGTTCCTGACAGGTCATTCGCCTCGCCCACGCCGTCCGAGCCCTTGAAGAGGCTGCCCTCGCCCGGGGTGTGGTCCCCGGCCGGGGGAACGTCGCCCTCCGGCTGCGGCGTACCCGGCGCCCAGGCGACCTCCGACTGCGGCGGGGCACCCGGTGCCCAGGCCACGGCCATCGCTCCGCCGATGAGGGCGAAGAGGAAGCCCATGACAAAGCCACCGAAGTTGGACACGGGAAGGGACACCAGCGCCAGCAGGATCGCGGCGACTCCCGCGAACGTGCGGATGTGCTTCTGGTACCAGACGCTGATGCCCAGGACGACGAGCAGCACGCCGATGATCAGGGACCCGGCACCCGCGGTGGTCGCCATCGCGATCGTGAGATGACCGACCTGGAGATGCGCGTACGGGAAGTACATGATCGGAAGGCCGGCAAGCAGTATGTACAGGCCGGCCCAGAACGGCCGCGTGCCCCGCCAGGAGCGGAACTGCAGCCTCCGGCGGCTGAACTGGCCGGGTGCGGCAGGAGTCTCGGCGCTCATGGAAAACAGCTCCCTGGTGCGGCGTTGCTGTGGTGGTGTTGCCGTGTTCGGGCGGTGATGTTGCGTTGCACCGCGTGTGAAGACCGTGGGCGGAAGGTGGACGGGCGGGGGTGCCTTCGGCTCCCCCGCCCCTCACGGAGTGCTTAGTAGCACTCCTCACCCTTCGTCGAGATCGCCATGTGCAGATTGCTCAGCTTGAAGGTTCCGGCAGTGGTGGCCCACGCCGTCTGCTCCACGCCGGTCAGCGAGGCGTGGTCCGCCTCCTGCGCGAACCCGTACGGGTTCGCCTGCTTGTTGGCGACCTCGCCCGACTTGATGCCCGGACCCTTGGTCGAGCTTCCCGCGGCGACACCGATGTTGATGTTGGTGAACGTCGCGTCGGCGCTCAGGTCATCGAGGTCGATGTAGAGCTTGGTGGCCTCGACCGGCTTCTTCGGGTCGGTGCCCGCCCGCAGGATGAGGCTGACGTTGCCGAAGATCGGGACGTTCGGGGTGACGACCGACTGGCACAGGTTGGTGATCTCCGCGCTGTTGAACGCCGAGACCGCCACCGGGTGGATCGTCTTTTCACCGGAGAGGGTGTACCCCGAGTCGATGGCACCGTACTGAACGAAGCCGTCGCCTTCCAGCGAGGCGGCCTTGACCTTGAACTGCTGGCCGGACACGCTGAACGACGCGGCGAGAGCGCCCTGCGCGAGGGCGACACCTATACACGCCGTGGCGGCCACGCTGGGCACCATGACCACAGCGAACCGCTTCCATCTGGTCCCGCCACGCACCTGGGACTCCATATTTCCTCCTTCTCGGACGTACATCTCCTGGCCCGGAATCGCCCCCAACGGCGGCTCGGCCGGGCAGGGATGGGAGAAGTGCTACGTCCTCGGAAGGGGAGCGCCCGCGCTCGGAGGCGCGAACCGCACCTCGATCACCGGCGATCACCCCCGAGCGACAACCACTGGTCGCGCCTGACACGCATCACGCACAACCCTGCTGGACAGGCTCCGCCTGGCGGCGAAGACCCCCCTGCCCAAGAGCCGGCGTCACTGCCGCCGACTCTGCTCGGTGGGGACCCAGATGAGCCCGTGGACCCGACTGGTTGTCGGGGTACGGCAATGGACCGAGCGTCGCCGATCGTGGTGCATTCTCGCCGCCCGCACAAGGGGCTTCGTTACTGGGTAGTAACGGCCGGATAACCGAAGGAAGACCCACCGGTCTCGGAGAGCAACGCAGGGTGGCATCCAGGGGCAGAACAAAACTGTTGATCCCTGGACGGAATCAGACAGATCAACGCCCCTGATTTACTGCGAGTAACAGCGGCCGCGATTACCAAGATTTGGTAAAGAGCGGCCGCTGTGACCCCGCGTCGGCAAATCTTTCACTCCGGCATCACAGGACGTGACGTTTAGCGACTGGTCAGAACTGTGTTCAGACCGTGATTCAGAACAGCGCCCGCGCCAGCGCCCGGCGCGCCCCCACAACCCTGGGGTCGTCGGTGCCGACGACCTCGAAGAGCTCAAGGAGCCGCCGCCGTACGGCGTCCCGGTCGTCCCCGGCCGTCCGCTGCACGGTCGCGATCAACCGTCCGAAGGCGTCCTCGACATGGCCGCCCACCAGATCCAGGTCGGCGGCCGCGATCTGCGCCTCGGCGTCGGCCGGCTTCCCGGCCGCCTCCTCGCGCACCCGCTGCGGGTCCATCCCCTGCACGCGCTTGAGCAACTCGGCCTGCGCGAGTCCCAGTTTGGCCTCGCTGTTGGCCGGGTCGTCGCTCAGCACGTTCTGGTACGCCTGGATCGCACCGCCCAGGTCACCCGCGTCCAGCGCCTGGACGGCGGCTTCGAGAAGCGCGTCGTGCGGACCGGCCGGCATCTCGGGCCCGGCCACCGGGGCGGCGCCCGGCTGCGCGTCGGGGTCGACGGCCAGGCCGGTCAGCCCGAAGCGCTCCTCGGCGACCTGGATCAACTGGTCGAGGGTGCCCCGGATCTGGTCCTCGCCGGCGGCGCCCTGGAAGAGCGGCAGCGCCTGACCGGCGACCACCGCGAACACCGCCGGGATCCCCTGGATCCCGAACTGCTGCATCAGCATCTGGTTGGCGTCGACGTCGATCTTGGCCAGCAGGAAGCGGCCGTTGTACTCGACGGCGAGCCGCTCCAGGACCGGGCTCAGCTGCTTGCAGGGCTGACACCACTCGGCCCAGAAGTCGATGACGACGGGGACTTCGGCGGACCGTTGCAGGACATCGCGCTCGAAGCCGGCTTCGTCGACGTCGATGACCAGATCGGCCGGGGCGACGGCGCCGGCACCACCCTGCCGGGCCGCTTCGGCGCGCGCCTGCTCGGCCTTGGTCTTGGCCTCCTGGGCCGCTTTGACCGCGGCGAGGTCGACGACGCCGCTCATGGACATGTTCCGTGGCTGCATGCGTCTATCCTCCCCCGTTCCCGCGCGTGTGTGAAAAGCGTTGTGAAAGCCGGCCGAACAAACGTCCGGCAAAGGCGCCGGGTCCCCACCCCACGCCGTGGTCGTCGCCCGTGCGGTCACCCACGAGCTTTCGCTACGACCCGTAGCGTAATACCTCGGGGACCCCGCGCGACACCCCACTCCGGTGATCTCCCTCACGACGTCACATGAACCGCCGGTTATGGTCGTGGGATGCAGAGCCGCACCCCCGCCAGCCGTACCGGGCGCCCGCGCAGCGCCGAAGCGGACGCCGCGATCCTGGAAGCGACGCGGCAGGCGCTGGTGGAACTGGGCTGGTCCAAGCTCACCCTGGGAGACGTCGCGACGCGGGCCGGGGTTGCAAAGACGACCCTCTACCGTCGCTGGGCCGGCAAGAACGAACTCGTCGTCGACGCGGTCGCGGAACTGTTCGACGAACTCGAACTCCCCGACCGGGGCAGCCTCGCCGACGACATCGAGGGCGTGGTGCTCCAGTTCGCGGCGATCCTGGACCGCCCGGAGGCGAAGAGCGGGCTGATGGCGGCGGTGGCCGAGTCGACCCGGGACGAGGCGCTGCGGGAACGTATCCGCGCCTCCATCGTGGACCGCCAGAAGCGGCTGGTCCTGGAGGGCCGGGAGCGTGCGCAGCAGCGCGGCGAACTCCCCGCTCAGCCCGACCCGTGCGAGGCGGACCGCACCGCGGAGCTGATCTTCGACCTCGTGGCTGGTTCGGTGGTGCACCGCGCCCTGGTGAGCGGCAAACCGGCGGACGAGGAGTGGGTGCACGGCCTGACCCGGATCCTGCTGCTGGGCCTGGCCGGCGCGGCGGACGACGCCAGGACGTGACCACGGCCCCCCACCGCGAAGTCGGCGTCGAGCGCTTTCAGCGGACGACGACGGTGCCGTCGCCCCTTTCCACGACATGCCCTTGGAGGACACGGTCCTGGTCACGGGCCCAGTCCAGGTAGACGCGCTCCGTCGGCGTGCCCGCGGTGACCGTGGCACCGGCCTTGTCGGCCAGCATGACCATCACGGGCAGCAGGCCGTCCATCAGCTCGATCATCTCCGGGTGCCCCGTCCTGCCCCGCCTGCGCAGAGCGGCGGTGACGAACTCGCCGTAGAGCCGGGTGTCCATCTGGACCCAGTCGCCGGTGACGTCGTGGAGTCCGCTGGGTACCTTGAGGATCCGCGAGCTGAGCGCGTCGACACCGCCCATGAAGAGCTGGCCGACGGCGAGCGCCGGTTCCCAGACGTCGTCGTCGGTCTCGGTGACCGTGAATATGTAGCTCATCACGGTCACCGTACGCGGACGCCGATGTTCCCTCCGGAACCCCGCCGCCCGCGACCGGTCAGAACCCCGCCGGCTCCGTGTACACCCCCCACTCGTCCCGCAGCACCCCGCAGATCTCGCCCAGGGTCGCCTCGGCGCGTACCGCGTCGAGCATCGGCCCGATCATGTTGGTCCCGGAGCGGGCGGCGGCGAGCATCGCGTCCAGGGCGGTGCGCACCGCGCCCTCGTCGCGTGCGGCCCGCCGTTCTCCCAGCACCCGCACCTGCTCCCGCTCCACCTCGTGCGAGACCCGCAGGATCTCCAGGTCCCCGGTGACGGAACCCGTGTGCACGTTGACGCCGACGACCCGCTTGTCGCCCTTCTCCAGCGACCGCTGGTACTGGAAGGCGGACTCGGCGATCTCCCCGGTGAACCAGCCGTCCTCGATGCCCCGCAGGATCCCGGAGGTGACCGGGCCGATCGGGTGCCGTCCGTCCGGACGGGCGCGCAGCCCGCGCTCCTTGATCTGGTCGAAGATCTTCTCGGCGTCGGCCTCGATCCGGTCGGTCAGCTGCTCGACGTACCAGGAACCGCCCAGCGGGTCCGCGACGTTCGCGACCCCGGTCTCCTCCATGAGCACCTGCTGGGTGCGCAGCGCGATCTCGGCGGCCTGCTCGCTGGGCAGCGCGAGGGTCTCGTCGAGCGCGTTGGTGTGCAGCGAGTTGGTCCCGCCGAGTACGGCCGCGAGCGCCTCCACGGCCGTCCGCACCACGTTGTTGTACGGCTGCTGGGCGGTCAGCGAGACGCCCGCGGTCTGGGTGTGGAAGCGCAGCCACTGCGACTTCTCCGACCGGGACCCGTACACGTCCCGCATCCACCGCGCCCAGATCCGGCGCGCGGCACGGAACTTGGCGATCTCCTCGAAGAAGTCGACGTGCGCGTCGAAGAAGAACGAGAGTCCGGGCGCGAAGACGTCGACGTCCAGGCCGCGGCTGAGCCCCAGCTCCACGTATCCGAAGCCGTCCGCGAGGGTGTACGCCAGCTCCTGGGCGGCCGTCGCGCCGGCCTCGCGGATGTGGTACCCGGAGACGGACAGCGGCTTGTACGCGGGGATGCCCGCCGCGCAGTACTCCATCAGGTCGCCGATGAGCCGCAGATGGGGCTCGGGCTGGAAGAGCCACTCCTTCTGGGCGATGTACTCCTTGAAGATGTCGGTCTGGAGCGTGCCGTTGAGGACCGACGGGTCGACGCCCTGCCGTTCGGCGGCGACGAGGTACATGCAGAAGACCGGGACCGCCGGACCGCTGATCGTCATCGACGTCGTGACGTCGCCCAGCGGGATGTCCTTGAAGAGGACCTCCATGTCGGCGGCGGAGTCGATGGCCACCCCGCAGTGCCCGACCTCGCCGAGCGAGCGCCGGTCGTCGGAGTCGCGGCCCATGAGGGTCGGCATGTCGAAGGCCACGGACAGACCCCCGCCGCCGTTGGCGAGGATCATCTTGTACCGCTCGTTGGTCTGCTCGGCGTTGCCGAACCCGGCGAACTGGCGGATGGTCCAGGTCCGCCCCCGGTAGCCGGTCGGGTACAGCCCGCGCGTGAAGGGGTACTCCCCCGGCCAGCCGATCCGCTCGAATCCCTCGTAGGTGTCCCCTGGGCGGGGCCCGTACACCGGCTCCACGGGATCCCCGGAGAGCGTGGTGAAGTCCGCGTCCCGCTTGCGGGCCGCGTCGTAGCGGGCCTGCCAGCGTAGGCGGCCCTCCGTGATGGCGTCAGCGTCCATACCCTCGAATTTACTAGGACGTCCTAGTAAATGTCGATGGGGAACCGCCGTACGGGTGTCCGTACGGCGGTGGGATCAGACCTTCGCCGGCACCGGGGTGCCCTCGGTGATCCGGTCGTCGAGCTCGCGGGTGACCTTGCGCTCCACGAAGAACGCGGCGGTCGGGATGGTTCCGGCGAGCAGCACCCACAGCTGCTTGCCGACCGGCCACTTCGCCTTGGAGCCCAGGTCGAAGGCGAAGACCAGGTAGACGACGTAGAGCCAGCCGTGCGCGATGGCGACGACCCGCGTGACGTCGGCCGCACCGTCGATGTCCAGCCCGTACTTGGCGATCATGCTCAGGCACAGCAGCACCAGCAGCACACCGGTGACATAGGCCAGGACGCGGTAGCGGGTCAGCACGCTCTTTTTCATGGGGACGAGCGTAACCACCCGTTCCGGGAGATCTTGTCCCGGGTCGGCCCTCGCGGCGGGGCGGGTCAGTCCTCGTCGAAGTCGTGCGCCGAGACCCGCAGCGGACGCAGCATCGCGAAGATCTCCGCGCACTCCTCGGAGTCGTACACCCCGAGCCCGAAGTCCATCGCCATCAGGTCCCGGGTGGCCGCCTCGACGACCTCGCGGCCCTTCTCGGTGATCGTGGCGAGCGTGCCGCGCCCGTCGTTGGGGTTGGGCCGCTTGTCCACCAGACCGGACCTCACCAGCCGGTCGACGGTGTTCGTCACGGACGTCGGGTGCACCATCAGACGCTCACCGATCTTCGACATCGGCAGCTCACCGGCCTTGGAGAAGGTGAGCAGCACCAGCGCCTCGTAGCGCGCGAACGTCAGCCCGTACGGCTTGACCACCGCGTCGACCTCGGCCAGCAGGATCTGCTGGGCCCGCATGATCGACGTGATCGCGGCCATCGACGGGACGTTTCCCCAGCGCTGCTGCCAGAGGTCGTCGGCACGGGCGATGGGGTCGAAGGGGAGACTGAGAGGCTTCGGCACGCCACCGACCCTACCGGCCGGTCATATACCGGTCAGCCGTGTCTCGGCTTTCGGTCACCTCCGCCACGCCGACGACGGCACGTCCGGCAGGGCGCGCCCAGGTGGCCGCACACACCGGCGGCACACCGGCCCCTACGACACCGGCCGCGACGTCCGCCGGGCCGCCGCCGCGAGACCGCAGCAGCAGACCACCCCCGCCGCCCCGGCGCCCGCCACGGCCGCCCGCACCCCCACGGCCTCCGCCGCCAGCCCCGCCAGCGTCATGCCGACGCCCTGCAGGGTCATGAGCCCGGCACTGAGCACGGTCATGGCCCGGCCGCGCAGCTCCTCGGGCACCGCCCGCACGAACCACTGGTCCAGGCCCAGCGTGTACGCCGATCCTGCCCCCGCCGTCAGCAGGAGCAGCAGCGAGAGGGCCAGGGACGGGTGCAGGAGGTAGCCCAGGTACGGCAGCAGGGTGAGGCAGACCAGCGGGAGGGCGATCCGCTCCCGGGCGGCCGGGCCGAGCCGGGCGCCGGCGTACAGCTCCCCGGCGACCGTGCCGACCGGCAGCGCGCACATCAGCAGGCCGAGCCCCGGGGATCCGGTGCCGAGCGCGTCGGCGTAGGGGGCGGCGAGCGCCTCGGGGACGACGCCGAACATCGCCGGGATCCAGAAGAGGAGGAGCAGGAGGCGGATGCGGCGGTCGGCGAGCAGCTGTCGGGTGCCGCCGCGCTCCCGGACCCGGGTGCGGGCGGGGCGGCGCCGGGTGCCGAGGCGCAGCAGCGCGGCCGAGGCGAGGAAGGTGCCGACGGTGATCAGCAGGGCGTGCCGCGGGGCGAGGACGGCGAGGAGCAGCCCGCCGAGGCCGTAGCCGACCAGCAGGGCGCTCTGCGCGACGATCCGCAGCAAGGAGCGGCCGAGCACGAACAGGTCGCCGCCGCCGAGGATGTCGGAGAGGGTCGCCATCCGGGTGCCGGCGAAGACCGGCGAGACGACGGCGAGCGCGCAGCGCAGCCCGAGCAGTACCCCGATGCCGGTTCCGGGGACCGCCATCACGGCGACGCACCCCGCACACACCAGGTCGCACACCACCAGCACCCGACGGGCCGGGAACCGGTCGCCGACCGGGGCCAGCAGGGTGCCGCCGACCAGGTAGGGCAGGAAGCCCAGCGCGAAGGTCAGCGCGCTGAGCAGCGGCGATCCCGTGAGGTCGTACACCAGCACGGACAGCGCGATCTCGCTGACGATCACGCCGAGCATGGACAGGACGTGGGCGGCGAAGACGGCACGGAACTCGGGCACGGCGAGGACCCGGCCGTAGCCGACGGGTCGCTCCAGGGCAGGCGCGGACATGGACGGCAGCGTGCCCGAGCCGCGGCTCGCCGCTTAGAGTTTCGGCACCAGCCGAATCTTCCGCTCCTTCGCCCGGGACCCCGCCATGCCCTCCCACCTCCACTTCGACGAGGACGACTTCCTCCGGTGCCGGTTCGCCGTGTCGCCGCTGTGGGAGACCCAGGAGGCGGTGCGCACCCTGCGGCGGCCGGACCGGCACGGCTATCACGCGCCCTGGCTGCGGCGGATCAGGGCGGCGGCCGCCGCCCTCGACCTGGCCCCGCTGTGGCTGCTGATGCCCCGGCGCGGTCACTCGCCCGACTGGCTGGTGCCGCCGCCGACCGGTCCGGCCGCCTCCTTCGAGGAGGAACTCGCGGCCCTGCGGGCGGTGGACCCGGAGACCGCCCGGGCGGACACCGCGCGCTCGCTCGCGGACACGCCGGGCGCGCTGGAGTCGGCGACCGGCCGGGCCTGGCTGGCCGATCCGACGCGCATGGTCCGGGAGCTGACGGACGCGCTGGAGGCGGCCTGGCAGGTCCTGGTGGCCCCGGACTGGCCCCGGCTGCGCGCCCTGCTGGAGGCGGACATCGCCTTCCACTCCCGGCGGCTCGCGGAGGTCGGCCTGGGCGGGCTGCTGCCGGAGATCCACCGGCGGTGCGGCTGGCGGTCCGGGACGCTGACCGTGGCCTCGCCCGGCGCGTACGAGCGGCGCCTCGGCGGGCAGGGCCTGGTGCTGATGCCGAGCGTGTTCACCTGGCCGGACGTGGTCAGCACCTTCGACCCGCCGGCCCGGCCCACGCTGGTCTACCCGGCCCGGGGCATCGGCGGCCTGTGGACCGACCCGGCCGAGGCCACGCCCGGCGCCCTGGTACGGCTGCTGGGCCGGGGCCGCGCCACGGTCCTGACCGCCCTGACCGAACCGGCCGCCACCACCGCCCTCGCCCACCGGCTGCGCCTGGCCCCGTCCTCGGTCTCCGCACACCTGTCGGCGCTGCGCGACGCGGGCCTGCTGACCTCACGCCGCTACGGCCACCAGGTGCTGTACGAGCGGACCCCGCTGGGCATCGCACTGGCGTCGGGGGCGCCGGGCGGCTGACTCCTGCCGCTGCTCGTCCGGCGCCGAACCGGGCGAGGCAGCGACGGCCGGGGAGGCCGTCGCGTTGCTGGTCCGGCATCTGCCGCCCGAGTTGCGGCGGGTCTAGCGACGGCCGACACGGCGCAGGTGGTGCCGGACCGCGCGCTGGGCCACCGGACCGAGGTCGTCCAGCGCGGCCACCAGTGCGCCGAGTTGTTCGAGCGCGTCCAGGGCCGCGTGGGCGCCGGACGCGTCGACGCCCTCGTAGAGCTCGATGCCCACGAAGGACACGGCGACCGCGCGGGCGAGCCCGGCCGGGTCGGCGAACTCGCCGAACGGCGTCGCCGCGAGGACCCGGACCAGCACCTTCTCGATCTCGGCGATCCACAGCTCAAGGCCGGCCGCGGTGGCGGGGCGGAGCGCCTCCTGGGTCTGGGCGCCGGCCAGCAGCTGTCCGAGCAGGGCGACATGGCCGCCCGCGCGCTCCTCCTCGTGGATCTGCCGCCCCACGGCGAGAAGTTCGGAGAGCGAGCCGACCGCGGCCAGGCGGGGACGGAACCGGTCGACGGCCTGCCCCGCGCCGTACCGGCAGGCGGCCGCGAGGAGCTCGTCCACAGAGCCGAAGTGGTAGAAGACAAGCGCCTGGTTGACCCCGGCGGCCGCGGCCACCGTACGGGCCGAGGTCTTGGCGATCCCCTGCTCGGTGAGCGTCCGCAGCGCGCCCTCCAGCAGCTTGTTCTTCGTCTCCAGCGACTTGGCGGTCTCCGGGCTCACGCGCGTGGCTCCTCACGGACCGGCCGCAGCCCCGGCCGGACCCCGCAGCGGCGGACATCGGTGTACGACGCCTCGAAGGAGCCCTGGTAGCCAAAGAGCGGACCGAAGTACCGGTTCACGACCCGCACCCGGATACGGAAGCGGCCGGTCCGGTCGTCGAAGGACTCGCGCACCTCGGCGGTGGCACCCGCGAGCTCGGGGACGCGGACGTCCACCGGGCCCTCCCTGAACCGGTGTTCACCCGAGCGGATGAGCAGGGAGCCGTCGGGCTCGGCACGGAGGTGCAGCTCGCTGGCGAGGTGCTGGTGGGTGCCGAGGTAGTCGAGGATGCGGTCGCCCTTGGGGCTGAGCACCATCTGGGCGTCGAAGCGGCGGGCACGGCCGGGCAGGTCGAAGGTGCGCACGAAGGTCACCGTCTCACGGCCGTAGGTGTCGGCGTAGGGCACGTTCTCGATCACGAACGGAACGTTCCGGCCCGCCTTCGGGACCAGGATGTGACGGGTGGCGCCCAGCGCCAGGAACGGCCTCACGAACGCCGGCCCGTGCCAGATCCGTTCCATCACACCCCGGCCGGTGCAGGCCTCACCGCTCGCCAGGCCGACCGAGAAGCGCCGCTGGAGCTGCGGGTGCAGCCGGTCGAAGCCGGCCCCCAGCACGGTACGGAACATGGAGGTCACGACTGCCTCCCCAGGGTGCCCAGGACCCGGGGTGCGGTCACCCGGGTCGGCGGGGTGCGCAGGCAGCGGCGGGCGGCCGGGGTGGTGGCGAGCGGAGGCGCGAAGAGGGCCAGCGAGAGGGCGACCACAAGGAGGAGCGGGACCAGGAAGGCGACGGCGGGCGAGAGGGCGTCGAGGACCGGCCCCTGGCTCAGGCCGGCGGCACAGCCGACGGCCGTCAGCGCGCGGGCCGTCATCTCGGCCAGCCAGTTCCACCGCGCCCGCTCCGGAGTGATCCCGCGCTCCAGCCACAGCCGCAGCCGGTCGAAGGACCAGGCGGTCGCCCACCCCATCAGCGGGCGGAGGACGAACCGGTCGGCGAGCGCGCCGAGGCCGCCCCAGCGGGGCCGGTAGTCGTAGCCGGTGAGGAAACGGACGCCGTCGGAGACCGGGACGTAGCGCCAGTAGCCGCTGCCCTCGGCGAGCAGCGACAGCGGGTGCGGGGAGGCGAAGCGCAGGGCGGAGGTGCGGGTGCCGTCGGGGCGCTCCTTCTCCCCCGCCGAGATCCCGGTGCCGGCGACCGTGAGGAACGGCAGCACCCGGGTGGCGTAACGGAAGTGCTGCGGCTCGCCCGGCACGCGCGGGAGGTAGTCGATCTCGGTGAACCTGAGGTCCCAGCGCTGGTGCTGGGCCGGGTCCTGGGTCCGTGCCCACAGTTCGTCGAGGTCGGCGCGGATGTGCGCCTCTATGTAGAGCCCCATTGGTGTCGTACCCCCGTCACCTGGTTCTTCGAGTGCTTTTTGAGCAACCGCTCAAACCCTTCGGCGACGACGGTACCCGCTTTTGAGCGATCGCTCAATCACAGGGCGGAAGAAAACCCCGGCCCTGAAGGACCGGGGTTGTGACGTTCGACTGCGGCTGTCGACTACTCGGCGAGGTACCGCTCGACCGTCTCCACCTTGCTGGTGAGGCCGTCGGTGACACTGGGGCGGATGTCCGCCTTGAGGACCAGGGAGACGCGCGGGGCGCGCTCCTCGACGGCGGCGACGGCACGCCTGACGACGTCCATGACCTCGTCCCACTCGCCCTCGATCGAGGTGAACATGGCGTCGGTGCGGTTGGGCAGCCCGGACTCGCGGACCACCCGGACGGCGTCGGCGACGTACTCCCCGACGTCCTCGCCGACACCCAGCGGCGTCACGGAAAAGGCGACGATCATGCCTTCACGGCCCCTTCCTGGCGGGCGCGGGCCGCGATGACCGCGTCCTCGGCCTCGCGGCGCAGCTTGCGCTCGGCGAAGAAGCCGCCGGTCGGCAGGACGGAGAGGACGAAGTAGAAGGCGGCGGTCCCCAGCGGCCACTTGGCGCGGTTCCAGGCGTCGGCCCAGAAGATCACGTACAGGATGAACAGGACACCGTGGATCGCGCCCATCACGGGCACCGCGTTGAAGTCCGTGGTCCGCTTCAGCACCGAGCAGACGAGGAGGATCAGGAAGGAGACGGCCTCCGGGGCGGAGACCAGGCGGAGGCGGCGGAGGGCGGTGGCGGTCTTGATGTCCACAAGTCACCTTCGGTGGGAGAGACGTCCACTCTTTGTGAACGCAAGCACAAACGTTCACCCATTGTGGCAAAGGAGCCTCGCGGTCCCCGCGCGGGGGTGGGAGCCGTGGTCGCGGTCGTGGGCCCCCTAAGGGTCGGATCCGGGACGAGGTCCACCCCTGGGACCTGTTGGTGGCGTCGGCCTGCGGCTACCTTCGCAGCGTGGCGATGTTCCGACTCCAGGGCAGCAAGGTGCTCGCCGTCGAAATGACCGGGGACGCCGTGAAGGCGAAGAACGGCTCGATGGTCGCGTACGACGGGCAGATGGCGTTCAAGAAACTGAGCGGCGGCGGTGAGGGGATACGGGGGATGGTGACCCGGCGGCTCACCGGCGAGCAGATGACGGTGATGGAGGTGAAGGGGCACGGGACGTGCTGGTTCGCGGACCGGGCGTCCGAGATCAACCTGGTCGGCCTCCAGGGCGACAAGCTGTACGTCGAGTCGAGCAACCTGCTCGCGACCGACGCCGGCCTGCGCACCGGCACGACCTTCACGGGCCTGCGCGGCGCATCCCAGGGCAACGGTCTGTTCACGACCACGGTCGAGGGCCACGGCCAGGCGGCGATCACGTCGGACGGGCCGGCGGTGGTGCTCCGGGTGAGCGCGCAGTATCCGCTGACCGTCGACCCGGGCGCGTACATCGCCCACCAGGGCAACCTCCGCCAGTCCTTCCAGTCAGGTGTGACATTCCGCACGCTCCTCGGAGAGGGCGGCGGCGAGGCCTTCCAGATCCGGTTCGAGGGGGACGGCTTGGTGTACGTACAGCCGAGCGAGCGGAACACGATCGCGGGGGATGCGTGAGATGGCCCTGCGCGAGGTGAACTCCAAGATGGTCGAGGCGACCGTCATGCCCGGTCAGCGGCTCTACAGCCAGCGCGGGGCGATGCTCGCCTACAAGGGCGAGGTGTCCTTCACACCCAACATCCAGGGCGGCCAGGGCGGGCTGATGTCGATGCTCGGCCGCCGGGTCGCGGGCGAGGCCACCCCGCTGATGACCGTCGAGGGCAGCGGCACGGTGTTCTTCGGGCACGGCGGCCATCACGTCCAGGTCATCACCCTCACCGGCGACACCCTCTACGTCGAGGCGGACCGGCTGCTCGCCTTCGAGGGCACGCTCCAGCAGGGCACGATGTTCATGGGCTCCCAGGGCGGCGTGATGGGCATGGTGCGCGGCCAGGTCACCGGCCAGGGCCTGTTCACGACCACCCTCAAGGGCCAGGGCGCGGTCGCCGTGATGGCCCACGGCGGGGTGTTCGAGATCCCGATCACCCCGCAGCGCCCGGTCCATGTCGACCCGCAGGCCTATGTCGCCCACCACGGCGACGTCCGCAACAAGCTGTCGACCGCGCTCGGCTGGCGGGACATGGTGGGCCGCGGCTCCGGTGAGGCGTTCCAGCTGGAGCTCAGCGGAAACGGCACGGTGTACGTCCAGGCGTCGGAGGAGAAGCTGTGAGCTCATACGGTGCCGCCGGACCGGTCGTCCACGACCCCATGACCCTCCCCGTCGACGACAACGTCAACAAGTACACCTTCTGCGTGGAGCTCAAGGGCGGCCAGTGGTTCCTGCAGAAGGGGAAGATGATCGCCTACTACGGCTCGATCGACTTCAACGGCGTCGGACACGGGCGTCTGGACCGCCTCGTCCGCACTTCCTTCCATTCGCCTCTGCACGCGAGCGACTGGGTGGTGGCGGAGGGCTCGGGCAAGATGCTCCTCGCCGACCGGGCCTTCGACGTCAATTCGTACGACCTGGAGGATGGCAACCTGACCATTCGCTCCGGCAACCTGCTCGCTTTTCAGCCAAGTCTCGCGCTCAAACAGTCGATCGTGCCGGGTTTTCTGACCCTTATCGGAACCGGAAAGTTTGTGGCCGCATCCAACGGTCCGGTGGTGTTCATGGAACCCCCGATCCGGGTGGACCCGCAGGCGCTCGTGGGATGGGCCGACTGCCCCTCCCCGTGCCACCACTACGACCACGGTTACATGACAGGCGTCATGGGCGGTCTACGTGCGATGACGGGCCTGGGCGGGGCCTCCGGAGAGGAGCACCAGTTCGAGTTCGTGGGGGCCGGTACGGTGCTCCTCCAGTCCACCGAGACGCTCATGGCGGAGCAGGCCACGGGAGCGGTTCCACAGGAGCCCGGAGTACCCGGCGGGAGCGGGCCTTTCACAGGTCATTCACAGCAATCGGGCACACCGCGCCTTCCCGGACAGCTGGGGGACCTGCAACGTCGCTTCGGGCTGTGAGCGGTAGTCTGCGGAGTGTGACATCGAACGCGTGCGCGCAGTCACACCACCCTCACTAGTTCGCCTTTCAACTTTTTAGGTAGACTTCATACATGGAGACCGAGACGGCCACGCGCTGGCTGACCGATGCGGAGCAGTGCGCCTGGCGCACCCACCTGGAGGTCAACAGGCTGTTGACGTACCAGCTCGAAAAGGATCTGCAACCGTTCGGCCTGACAATGAACGACTACGAGATCCTGGTGAATCTGTCCGAGTCCGAGGACTACCGGCTGCGGATGAGCGACCTCGCGGCCGCGACGCTCCAGTCCAAGAGCCGGCTCTCGCACCAGATCACCCGTATGGAGAACGCGAACCTGGTCCGGCGCGAGAACTGCGAGTCCGACCGCCGCGGGCTGTTCGCCGTCCTCACCGAGCACGGTATGGAGACGATGAAGAAGGTGGCGCCACATCATGTCGCCTCCGTGCGACGGCACTTCATCGACCTGCTGTCGCCGGAGGCACTCATAGAGCTGGACAAGGGCCTCAAGCCGATCGCCGAACACCTGCGGGGGCAGCGCGGGCGCCCGTGACGACGAACGGCAGCTGAAGGCGGCGGACGGGGGTTCAGGTCCCGTCCGCCGCTTGCTGTGTGTGGGGCGGGGGGATCACTTACCGGCGCCGGCAGCGCCCCGTCAGGGGCGCTGGGGGCACCCCCGGCCGAAGGCTGGGGGAGGAACTGCGCGACCAGCCCCCACCGGCCCGCAGCCGGGGGACGGCCCGCGCGTCTACGGCGGCTAGCCTTCCGTCAGGCCCGCCACCAGCTCGTCCGCCGCGCGGTACGGGTCCAGCTCGCCGGCCACGATGCGGTCCGCGAGTGCGTCGACGTGCCGGTCTCCGTGGAGGTCGCCGATGCGTGCGCGCAGCGCCGTCACCGCGATGGTCTCGACCTCGCGGGCGGCGCGGGCCAGTCGGCGTTCCGCCAGGACGCCCCGCTCCTCCATCCACGCTCGGTGCTTCTCCAGGGCCTCGACCAGCTCGTCGATGCCCTCCGCGCGCGCGGCGACCGTCTTGACGATCGGGGGGCGCCAGTCGCCGGGGCCCCGGGACTCGCCCAGGCCCAGCATGTGGTTCAGCTCGCGGGCGGTGGCGTCCGCACCGTCCCGGTCGGCCTTGTTGACCACGTACACATCGCCGATCTCCAGGATTCCGGCCTTCGCCGCCTGGATGCCGTCGCCCATCCCCGGGGCCAGCAGGACGACGGACGTGTCCGCCTGGGAGGCGATCTCCACCTCCGACTGGCCCACGCCGACCGTCTCGACGATGATCACGTCGCAGCCCGCCGCGTCCAGGACGCGGATGGCCTGCGGGGCCGCCCAGGCGAGGCCGCCGAGGTGGCCCCGGGTGGCCATCGAGCGGATGTAGACGCCCGGGTCCGAGGCGTGGTCGGACATGCGGACGCGGTCGCCCAGCAGCGCGCCTCCGGAGAAGGGCGAGGACGGGTCGACGGCCAGCACCCCGACACGTTTGCCCTGTTTGCGATACGCGGTCACCAGGGCCGAGGTGGAGGTCGACTTGCCGACCCCCGGGGAGCCCGTCAGGCCGACCACATACGCATTGCCGGTCAACGGCGCGAGCGCCGCCATGACCTCCCTGAGCTGTGGGGACGCCCCCTCCACCAGGGAGATCAGCCGGGCCACCGCACGCGGTCGGCCCTCCCTGGCCTGGGCCACCAGTGAGGAGACGTCCTGCATCACAGCTCCGTTCGCTTCCGTTCGCTCAGAGAAACCGAGAAACGCACTCAGGCCTTCGGTACCCGCACGATCAGCGCGTCACCCTGGCCGCCGCCACCGCACAGCGCCGCCGCGCCGACCCCGCCGCCGCGCCGCTTGAGCTCCAGGGCCAAGTGCAGGACGAGACGGGCGCCGGACATGCCGATGGGGTGGCCCAGGGCGATGGCACCGCCGTTGACGTTCACCGTTTCGGTGGACACCCCGAGGTCCTTCATTGACTGCACGGCGACCGCGGCGAAGGCCTCGTTGATCTCGATGAGGTCCAGGTCGCCGACCTCCAGGCCCTCCTTCTTCAGGGCGTGCTGGATGGCGTTGGACGGCTGGGACTGGAGGGAGTTGTCCGGTCCCGCCACATTGCCGTGCGCGCCGATCTCCGCCAGCCACTCCAGGCCCAGCTCCTCGGCCTTGGCCTTGCTCATCACGACCACGGCCGCCGCACCGTCCGAGATCTGCGAGGAGGAGCCGGCCGTGATCGTGCCGTCCCGGGTGAAGGCGGGCCGCAGCCTGCCCAGCGACTCGGCCGTGGTGTCGCCGCGGATACCCTCGTCCTTGCTGAAGACGACCGGCTCGCCCTTGCGCTGCGGGATCTCGACCGGGGTGATCTCGGCCTCGAAGACGCCGTTCTTCTGCGCGGCGGCGGCCCGCTGGTGGGACAGGGCGGCCACCGCGTCCTGCTCCTCGCGCCCGAGGCCGAGGCGGGTGTTGTGCTTCTCGGTCGACTCGCCCATGGGGATGTTCTCCCAGGCGTCGGTCAGGCCGTCGTACGCCATCGCGTCGAGCATCTCGATCGCGCCGTACTTGAAGCCCTCGCGGGACTTCGGGAGCAGGTGCGGGGCGTTGGTCATGGACTCCTGACCGCCCGCGACCACGATGTCGAACTCGCCGGCGCGGATCAGCTGGTCGGCCAGGGCGATGGCGTCGAGGCCGGAGAGGCAGACCTTGTTGATGGTGAGCGCCGGGACGCTCATCGGGATGCCGGCCTTCACGGCGGCCTGGCGGGCCGGGATCTGGCCCGCGCCGGCCTGGAGCACCTGCCCCATGATCACGTACTGCACCTGGTCGCCCCCGATCCCCGCACGGTCGAGGGCGGCCTTGATCGCGAAGCCGCCGAGGTCGGCCCCGGAGAAGGACTTCAGCGAGCCCAGCAGTCGTCCCATGGGCGTACGCGCGCCCGCGACGATCACTGAGGTGGTTCCAGCGGTTCCAGAAGTCATGAGCTGCGAATCCCCTTACCGGCTGCACTGCCGAGGAGTGAACGAGGGTTTACTTCGAATGTATTGCGTGGCACTCCGTGCCGTCATCGGGCCGTCAGTGTGATCGCTGGCACGTTGCGTAACCATCGTTGTGGCGCTGCACTGAATCCATGCTGACGCGAATCGACCACATCGGGATCGCCTGCCACGACCTCGACGCGACCGTCGAGTTCTACCGGGCCACGTACGGCTTCGAGGTGTTCCACACCGAGGTCAACGAGGAACAGGGCGTCCGGGAGGCCATGCTCAAGATCAACGAGACGTCCGACGGAGGTGCCTCCTACCTGCAGCTTCTGGAGCCGACCAGGGAGGACTCGGCGGTCGGCAAGTGGCTCGCGAAGAACGGCGAGGGGGTGCATCACATCGCCTTCGGTACGGCGGATGTGGACGGTGACGCCGCGGACATCCGTTCCAAGGGCGTACGCGTTCTGTACGAGGAGCCACGGATCGGCTCCATGGGGTCGCGGATCACCTTCCTGCACCCGAAGGATTGCCACGGAGTACTGACAGAACTGGTCACTTCGGCGGCTGTTGAGTCACCTGAGCACTGACCCTCGTACATATGGGCCGGTAGGGTTGGGGGCGGTCGTCCCTTCGCACGTTCGCAGGGCCGGGGCGGCCGCATGCCGGGGTCCGGGTTTCGGGGGACGAGCGTCGGGGCAGCAGCCCGTGCTCCGCCGTTGATCTGACACCATTCCCCGGGGGCCCCGTTCGGCGGATGGACGGAGCTCGTTCGGAGAAGGTTGCGACCAGGGGACGGATGGGACCGCGCAGTGCGGGGCTACGAGAGCCAGGAGCGAGAGCCGGCGGCTGACGTCGACCACCTCTCTCGGTTCGAGGCCGAGATGAAACGGCTGAAGACCGAGCGGGAAAAGGCGATCCAGCATGCCGAGGACCTCGGCTACCAGGTCGAGGTGCTGCGCGCCAAGCTGCACGAGGCGCGGCGCACCATCATGTCCCGGCCCGCGTTCGACGGCGGTGACATCGGCTATCACGCCGAGCAGCTGCTGCGGAACGCACAGGTGCAGGCCGACCAGATCCGCCAGGAGGCGGAGCGGGTGGCCGCGGAGGCCCGGGCGCAGACCCAGCGCATCCTCCAGGAGCATGCCGAGCAAGCGGGGCGGCTCCAGGCCGAGCTGCACCAGGAGGCGGTGACCCGCCGCCAGCAGCTGGACCAGGAGCTGGCAGAGCGCCGGCAGACCGTCGAGTCGCACGTCAACGAAAACGTGGCGTGGGCCGAGCAGCTGCGGGCCCGGACCGAGTCCCAGGCCCGGCGGCTCCTCGACGAGTCGCGGGCGGAGGCCGAGCAGGCCATGGCCGCCGCCCGTGCGGAGGCCGAGCGGCTGACCGGCGAGGCCCGGCAGCGGCTGACCAGCGACACCGAGTCGGCCCGCGGCGAGGCCGAGCAGATCCTGCTGCGCGCCCGCCGGGACGCCGAGCGGCTGCTGAACGCCGCGTCCACGCAGGCCCAGGAGGCCACCGACCACGCCGAGCAGCTGCGCAGCTCCACAGCGACGGAGTCGGACACGGCCCGCCGGCAGGCCGGTGAGCTGAGCCGGGCCGCCGAGCAGCGCATCGCGGAGGCCGAGGATGCGCTGCGCAAGGCGCAGTCCGAGGCCGAGAAGCTGGTCGCCGAGGCCGAGGCCAACGCGGCGAAGGCGCTCTCCAGCGCCGAGGCCACCAACCAGCAGCGCACCCAGACGGCCAAGGAGCAGGTCGCCCGGCTGGTCAGCGAGGCCACCAAGGAGGCGGAGGCCACCAAGGCGAGCGCCGAGCAGGTCGTCGCGGACGCCAAGGCCGAGGCCGAGAAGATCACCGCCGAGGCTTCCGAGAAGGCCCGCAGCCTCACCGCGGAGGAGAGCGCCTCCCAGCTGGCGAAGGCGGCCAAGACCGCCGAGGACGTCCTGAACAGGGCGTCCGAGGAGGCCAGGCAGACCACCAAGGCCGCCGCCGAGGAGGCCGAGCGGATCCGCACCGAGGCGGAGACCGAGGCGGACCGGCTGCGCGCCGAGGCGCACGACATCGCCGAGCAGCTCAAGGGCACGGCGAAGGACGACACCAAGGAGTACCGCGCCAAGACGGTCGAGCTGCAGGAGGAGGCCCGCCGGCTGCGCGGCGAGGCCGAGCATCTGCGTTCCGACGCGGTCGCCGAGGGCGAGTCGATCCGCGCCGAGGCCCGGCGCGAGGCCGTGCAGCAGATCGAGGAGGGGGCCAGGTCCGCCGAGGAGCTGCTCGCCAAGGCCAAGGCCGACGCGGACGAGCTGCGGCAGACGGCCACCACGGACAGCGAGAAGGTCCGCACCGAAGCCATCGAGCGCGCCACCACGCTGCGCCGGCAGGCCGAGGAGACCCTGGAGCGCACCCGCCAGGAGGCCGACCGGCACCGCACCGAGGTCCTGGAGCAGTCCGAGGGGCTCAAGGCGGACGCCGAGCGGGCCGCGGCCGAGCTGCGCGAGGAGACCGAGCGGGGCGTGGAGGCCCGGCGCGCGGAGGCCGCCGAGGAGCTGACCCGGCTGCACACCGAGGCCGAGGAGCGGTTCGCCAACGCCGAGCAGTCGCTCACCGAGGCCCGTGAGGAGGCCGGCCGGATCCGCCGGGAGGCCGGCGAGGAGACCGACCGGCTGCGCTCCGAGGCCGCCGAACGCATCCGCACGCTCCAGCAGCAGGCCGAGAACGAGGCCGAGCGGCTGCGCGACGAGGCCGCCGGCGACGCGTCCGCGTCCCGCGCGGAGGGCGAGTCCATCGCCGTACGGCTGCGGTCCGAGGCCGCGGCCGAGGCCGAGCGGCTCAAGCAGGAGGCCCAGGACACCGCCGACCGGGTCCGCGCCGAGGCGCAGGCGGCGGCCGAGCGGCTGTCCACCGAGGCGTCCGAGACGCTGGCCGCCGCCCAGGAGGAGGCCACCCGGCGGCGCCGGGAGGCCGAGGACCTGCTCGGCTCCGCCCGCCAGGAGGCCGACCAGGAGCGCGAGCGGGCCCGCGAGCAGAGCGAGGACCTGCTGGCTCAGGCGCGCAACCGCGTCGAGGAGGCACAGGCCGAGGCCGTACGGCTGGTCGAGGAGGCCGACCGGCGGGCCACCGAGATGGTGTCCGCCGCCGAGCAGCATGCCCAGCAGGTGCGTGACTCGGTCTCGGGGCTGCACGAGCAGGCGCAGGAGGAGATCGCCGGGCTGCGTTCGGCCGCCGAGCATGTGGCGGACCGCACCCGCCGGGAGGCCGAGGAGGAGTCGGACCGGGTCCGCGCGGACGCGTATTCCGAGCGGGAGCGGGCCAGCGAGGACGCGACCCGGATCCGCCGCGAGGCCGCGGAGGCGTCCGAGGCGGCGAAGGCGCTGGCCGAGCGGACCGTGACCGACGCCATGGCGGAGTCGGAGCGGCTGCGTTCGGAGGCGTCCGCGCACGCCCAGCGGGTGCGCACCGAGTCCTCCGACACCGTCGCGCAGGCCGAGCAGGACGCCTCGCGCGCGCGTGCCGAGGCCCGGGAGGACGCCAACCGCATGCGCTCGGACGCGGCGACTCAGGCGGACACCCTCATCACCGAGGCCCGCAACGAGGCCGAGCGGCTGCAGAACGAGACCATCGCCGAGGCCGACCGCGTCCGCGCGGACGCCATCACCAAGGCGGAGAAGCTGATCGCGGACGCCTCCGGGGACGCGGAGCGGCTGCGGGCCGAGGCCGCGGAGACGGTCGGCTCCGCCCAGCTGCACGCCGAGCGGACCCGCAGCGACGCCGAGCGGCTCAAGGCGGACGCGGAGGCGGAGGCCGAGCGCATGGTCAACGCCGCCCGCGAGGAGGCCGACCGCACCCTCGACGACGCCCGCAGTGACGCCAACAAACGGCGTCAGGACGTGGCCGAGCAGGTCGACACCCTCATCAACGAGACGACCGCCGAGGCCGACAAGCTGCTCACCGAGGCCCAGCAGCAGGCCCACAAGACCACCGCGGACGCCGAGGCGCAGGCCGACAGCATGGTCGGCGCGTCCCGCAAGGAGGCCGACCGGCTGGTGTCCGAGGCCACGGTCGAGGGCAACACGCTGGTGGAGAGGGCCCGTACGGACGCGGACGAGCTGCTCGTCGGCGCCCGCCGGGACGCCACCGCCATAAGGGAGCGGGCGGAGGAGCTGCGCGACCGCATCACCAGCGAGATCGAGGGGCTGCACGAGCGGGCCCGCCGCGAGGCCGCCGAGACCATGAAGTCCACCGGCGACCGCTGTGACGCGCTCATCAGGGCCGCCGAGGAGCAGCTCGCCAAGGCCCAGGCCAAGGCCAAGGACCTGGTCTCGGAGGCCAACTCCGAGGCCGGCAAGGTCCGCATCGCCGCCGTCAAGAAGGCCGAGGGGCTGCTCAAGGAGGCCGAGCAGAAGAAGGCCACGCTCGTCCGGGAGGCCGAGGAGCTCAAGGCCGAGGCGATCCGCGAGGCCCGGGCCACGGTCGACGCCGGCAAGCGCGAACTGGAGATCCTGGAGCGCCGCCGCGAGAACATCAACGGCGAGATCTCCCGTGTCCAGGACGTCCTGGAGGCGTTGGAATCCTTCGAGACCCCGTCGTCCAACAAGGACGGCGGAGTCAAGGCAGGCAGTACGGTGGGTGCCCCTCGATCGGGTGGCAAGTCGTCAGAAGGCTAGAGGCCAGTGCCCGTTCTGTAGTGTTCTAGGGCTTTTGACCAAACCTTTGACAGAGGCTTTGGCAAGCGTTCTCACAGCTAGCCACCCAAAAGGGGTGTCATTCTCCAGATCAAACACGTATCCGCTCGATGACACACCGCTTCGGCCCCTAGGATTCCACCTATCACCTCACCGGTCTCACTCGACAGGAACCCCATGAGCGACACTTCCCCCTACGGCTTCGAGCTTGTGCGGCGTGGGTACGACCGCGCTCAGGTGGACGAACGCATCTCCAAGCTCGTCTCCGACCGTGACAGCGCTCTCGCCCGCATCACCGCTCTGGAAAAGCGCATCGAGGAGCTCCACCTCGAGACGCAGAACGCCCAGGCTCAGGTCACCGACGCAGAGCCGTCGTACGCCGGTCTCGGCGCGCGTGTCGAGAAGATCCTCCGCCTCGCCGAGGAGGAGGCGAAGGACCTGCGCGAGGAGGCCCGCCGGGCGGCCGAGCAGCACCGCGAGCTCGCCGAGTCGGCGGCCCAGCAGGTACGCAACGACGCAGAATCGTTCGCTGCGGAGCGCAAGTCCAAGGCCGAGGACGAGGGCGTCCGGATCGTCGAGAAGGCCAAGAGCGACGCCTCGCAGCTGCGTTCCGAGGCCCAGAAGGACGCGCAGTCCAAGCGTGAGGAAGCGGACGCGCTCTTCGAGGAGACCCGCGCGAAGGCCGCGCAGGCCGCCGCCGACTTCGAGACGAACCTCGCCAAGCGGCGTGAGCAGTCCGAGCGTGACCTGGCCTCGCGGCAGCAGAAGGCCGAGAAGCGCCTCGCCGAGATCGAGCACCGCGCGGAGCAGCTGCGCCTCGAGGCGGAGAAGCTGCGCACCGACGCGGAGCGCCGGGCGCGTCAGACCGTCGAGACGGCCCAGCGCCAGGCCGAGGACATCGTCGCCGACGCGAACGCCAAGGCCGACCGGATCCGCTCGGAATCCGAGCGGGAGCTGGCCGCGCTGACCAACCGCCGCGACAGCATCAACGCCCAGCTGACCAACGTCCGCGAGATGCTGGCCACGCTGACCGGTGCGGCGGTCGCCGCCGCGAGCTCTCCGGCGGAGGACGAGCCGATCTCCCGCGGGGTTCCGGCTCAGCAGTCCCGGTAAGCGCGGACTGGTAACAAGCGACGTCAAAGGCCCGCATCCCCTTCAGGGGGTGCGGACCTTTGTCGTGCGAGTACGGGTGAGATGTGGTTGGTCGCGCAGTTCCCCGC
>NZ_JBHXSK010000074.1:0-48139 GCF_042716195.1 Streptomyces sp. NPDC058683 | reverse complement strand
CGGGCCGGGCGGGGGCCAGGTCTTAATTGGGTGGGGGCTATAAAGCCCTCGTCGCGGGGGCGGGCGCGGGGCCCCCCCAGGGTGGGTGGGGCCCCCCTTCGCCGTCCTGCTGGTTCCGGTGGGGGGTGTTACCGGTTCCAGGTACGGGTGCGCACCGGCAGCCCCGACGCACCCGACTCGGGGGTCCTGACCGCCAGCACCTGGTTGACGCCGATGCGGTTGCGTTCGAAGGCGAGCGCGGAGGCGGCCATGTACAGCAGCCAGACGCGGGCCCGGCCGGGGCTGGCGAGCCGTACCGCCCGCGTCCAGTCGGCCTCCAGGTTGACCACCCACCGACGCAGGGTGCGGGCGTAGTGCTCGCGGAGGGACTCCACGTCCCGCACCTCGAACCCGGCCCGCTCCAGCTGGGTGACGGTGGTACCGATCGGGGCGAGTTCCCCGTCCGGGAAGACGTAGGCGTCGATGAACCGGTCGACCTGGTAGGTCTCCTCGTCGCGCCGCGGCCGCCGCGCGATCTGGTGGTTGAGCAGCCGTCCGCCCGGCTTCAGCAGGCCGTACAGGTCGCTCGCGTAGTCCAGGTACTTCTCCGCGCCCACGTGCTCGGCCATCCCGATCGACGAGATCGCCTCGTACGGCCCGTCCCTGACGTCCCGGTAGTCCTGGACCCTGATCTCCACCCGGTCCGTCAGACCCTCGTCCGCGACCCGTTTACGGGCGTACGCGGCCTGCTCCTGGGAGAGGGTGACCCCGACGACGCTCACGCCGTGCTCGCGGGCCGCGTGGATCGCCATCGAGCCCCAGCCGCAGCCGACGTCGAGCAGCCGCTGACCGGGTTTCAGATCGAGCTTCCGGCAGACGAGTTCGAGCTTGTCGCGCTGGGCGGTCTCCAGGGTCCCGTCGTCCTCCCAGTACGCGCACGAGTAGACCATCGACGGCCCGAGGACGATCTCGTAGAAGTCGTTCCCCACGTCGTAGTGGTGGCTGATGGCCTGCTTGTCACTGCGGCGGGTGTGCAGATGGCGGCGTCTGCGCACCTCCTCGCGGGGCGGGGCGGGCGGGACGGGCGGTCCGGCGAGCTTCAGCAGCTCCCGGCCGGCGGCCCGCACCTCGGGGTCGCGCAGGGCCTGGGCGAGGGTACGGCCGTCCTCCCCGCGCTCCCAGATCAGCCCGGACATCGCCGCCAGGGCGCTGTACAGGTCGCCCTCGATGTCCAGATCACCGGCGACCCAGGCCCGGGCCAGGCCCAGTTCACCCGGCTTGAACAGCATGTAACGCAGGGCACGGCGGTTGCGGATCACTATCGCCGGGGCGTCCGGCGGTCCCGCCTGTGATCCGTCCCAGGCCCGCAGCCGTACCGGGAGCGGAACTCCCAGCACCTGCTCGGCAACACTCCTCAGCCGCGACGCGGCGTCGGCCATGGCGCACACCTCCAAGACGACGATCCCGGATGCCGGTTACCACGTAAACACCGTGAGGGCAGCAGCGCAGTCCCGCAAAGGAGTTACGACTGGGCAAAACAGCTGTAGCCGCCATGCAGTTGCCCGGGTGCCCGGGAACGCCGAAGGACCTCCCGCACCACGGATGGCGGGAGGTCCTTCGGGTGATTTCGTGACCGGCGGCCGGGGCCGTCGGACCTTGGTCAGGAGACCTCGGCCCAGGGGGCCTTGACCTAGGAGGCCTTGGCCTTCTCCTCGGTCTTCGGGGTGGCGACCGGAGCCGGCTTGGCGGCCTCGTAGAACTCCTCGCGGGGGTTCTCCATGGCACCGAGGGACACGACCTCGCGCTTGAGGAACATGGCCAGCGTCCAGTCGGCGAAGATGCGGATCTTGCGGTTCCAGGTCGGCATCGCCAGACCGTGGTAACCACGGTGCATGTACCAGGCGAGACGGCCCTTGACCTTGATCTTCGTCTTGCCCAGGACGATCATCGCGACGCCCTTGTGCAGACCCAGGCCCGCGACCGCGCCCTTGTTGGCGTGGCTGTACTCCTTCTGCGGGAAGCCCCGCATACCGGAGACCACGTTGTCGCCGAGGACCTTGGCCTGACGGAGCGCGTGCTGCGCGTTCGGCGGGCACCAGGCGTTCTCGACACCGGCCTTGCGGGCGGCGACATCCGGCACCTGGGCGTTGTCGCCCGCGGCCCAGATGTAGTCGGTGCCCTGCACCTGAAGGGTGGGAGCGGTGTCCACGTGGCCGCGCGGGCCGAGCGGCAGACCGAAGCGGGAGAGCGCCGGGTTCGGCTTGACGCCGGCGGTCCACACGATCGTGTTGGAGTCGACCTCCAGGCCGTTCTTCAGCACGACGTGGCCGTCGACGCAGGAGTCCATCGAGGTGGAGAGGTAGATCTCCACACCGCGGCTCTCCAGGTGCTCCTTGCCGTACAGGCCGAGCTTGGGGCCGACCTCGGGAAGGATCTTGTCGGCGGCGTCGACGAGGACGAAGCGCATGTCCTCACGGGACACGTTCTTGTAGTACTTCGCCGCGTCGCGGGCCATGTCCTCGACCTCGCCGATGGTCTCCGCGCCCGCGAAGCCGCCGCCGATGAAGACGAAGGTGAGCGCCTTGCGGCGGATCTCCTCGTCGGTCGTGGAGTCGGCCTTGTCCAGCTGCTCCAGGACGTGGTTGCGCAGGCCGATGGACTCCTCGATGCCCTTCATGCCGATGCCCTGTTCGGCGAGGCCGGGGATCGGGAAGGTGCGGGAGACCGCGCCGAGCGCGATGACCAGGTAGTCGAACGGCAGCTCGTACGACTCGCCCACCAGGGGGGCGATCGTGGCGACCTTGCGGTCCTGGTCGATGGTGGTGACCCGGCCGGTGAGGACCTCCGCCTTCGGCAGCACGCGCCGCAGCGGGACGACGACATGCCGAGGGGAGATGCTGCCGGCGGCGGCTTCGGGGAGGAAGGGCTGGTAGGTCATGTACGACCGGGGGTCGACGACCGTGACGGTCGCCTCGCCGTAGCGCATCTTCTTGAGAATGCGCCGAGCTGCGTACAGGCCTACGTACCCACCGCCTACTACGAGGATCCTGGGACGCTCCGTGGTGCTCATGGCATCGAGTATCCACCCGCCTCAGGGGGGCCGCTCGTGCGCCCCTTCACAAGCTTCCACGGGGGTCGTGCTACACTCCGCCGCCCACGTGACACAGGTCATGGTCAGCGGCGGGAACCCACTTCCGATACGACCCGTTGTCAATGCCGCGTGAGCTGCTCGTCCAGGCTTCCGGGGGCACCGCGGAGGCACCGGATGTCACCCACACGAGCACCTCCGGAAACACCCCCGACACGCCCTCCTGAGCACGCGCTCGGGGCCGTTGAGCCCCCGAACGGGCCAACGGGGCCCCCGGTACCCCCCACCTGCGCCGAATTCCTTGTGAAGAACTTCACGAAGTTTCCGGAGGGGGTGTCGTGGCACGGCGTGTCACACCCCCCAAACCCCGCTCACCCGACACCCCACACGCTCATCCGAGGTGGTCGGAGGGGGTGCGCGAGGTGGCCGGAAGGGGTGGGAGAGGCAGGCCAGGAGGGGTCGGCGAGGCCGGTCGCGAGGGGCCGGGAGGCGGGAGCGGGCGGGGCGGGAGGCAGGAGCAGGCGCCGGTGGGCCGGAGGAGCGGGCGGGCCAGCGAAGGCGCGGGGGGAAGACGCGGGCGACACCAGGCGGCAGGAGCAGGTGCCGGCGGGCCGGAGGAGCGGGCGGGCCGGTCGGGAAGAGCAGGCGCCTGCGGGCCGGGTGGTGGGAGCAGGTGTCGCCGGGGTGGAGGGTCAGGCGATGGACCAGGCGATGCCGTCCAGGATGTCGTGCTCGCTCACCACGACCTCCGTCGCGCCCACCCGTTCCATGATCGACAGCAGGACGAGGGCGCCTGCGCCGATGACGTCGACGCGCCCGGGGTGCATGGAGGGGATCGCGGCGCGCTCGGCGTGGGTGGAGTCCAGCAGCCGCTCGGTGATCTCCCGGACCCGGGCGTAGGGGATGCGGGAGTGGTGGATGGCGGCGGAGTCGTACTCCGGCAGGTCCTGGTGGATGGCGGAGAGGGTGGTGACCGACCCGGCCAGGCCGACCAGGGTGTGCGCCTCGCGCAGCGGCACGGTCCGCTCCGCGAGGTCGAGGGCGCGCTCGATGTCGGCCCGCAGGGCGGCGATCTCCGTCTCGGTGGGCGGGTCGCTGACGTGCCCCTCGTGCACCAGGTGCCGCTCGGTCATCCGCACGCAGCCGACGTCCACGGACCGCGCGGCCCGCACCCGCTCGTCCCCGACGACGAACTCGGTGGAGCCGCCGCCGATGTCCACGACGAGGAAGGGCTTGGCGAGGTCGTCGCGGCCCGTCAGCTCCTTCGTCGCACCCGTGAAGGAGAACTCGGCCTCCTGGTCACCGCTGATGACCTCCGGCTCGACGCCGAGGATGTCCAGCACCCCGCGCACGAACTCGTCGCGGTTCTCGGCGTCCCGGGAGGCGGAGGTGGCCACGAACCGCAGCCGCTCCGCCCCGTACTCCTTGATGACGGCCGCGTACTCCCGGCAGGCGGCGAAGGTCCGCGCCAGCGCCTCCGGCGCCAGCCGCCCGGTCCGGTCGACCCCCTGGCCGAGCCGCACGATCACCATCCGCCGGTCCAGGTCGACGAGTTCCCCGGTCTCCGGGTTCGCGTCGGCGACGAGCAGCCGGATGGAGTTGGTACCGCAATCGATGGCGGCGACGCGGGTCATGGCTGGCGTTCCTTCTCTGTTCGGGACTTCTCGGGAGACCGGGCGGTGTGCTGGGCGGACGGACCCCAGGGGGCGGCTCCCCCTGGACGGCGCGTCACTCGCCGGTGACCACGCAGGCGCCCTTGGCCCACCACTCGGGCAGCATGGCGATCGCCTCGTCGCCGAGCGGGTTCACGCCGGGCCCCGCCGCCAGCGAGTGCGCCACCAGCACGTGGAGACACTTCACCCGGTCCGGCATCCCGCCGGCGCTCGGGAACCCCGTCAGTTCCTCGATCTCGTCCCGGCGCCGGATGTAGTCCTCGTGCGCGGCCCGGTACGCCGCCGCCAGCTCCGGGTCGCTCTCCAGCCGCGCCGTCATCTCCTTCATCACGCCGTTGGCCTCCAGGGTGCCGATGGCGGACGCGGCCTTGGGGCACGTCAGGTAGTACAGCGTCGGGAACGGCGTGCCGTCCGGCAGCCGCGGCGCGGTCTCCACGACGTCCGGCTGCCCGCACGGGCACCGGTGCGCGATCGCCCGCAACCCGCGCGGCGGCCGCCCGAGCTGCTGCTTGAAGGCCTCGACGTCGGCGTCGGTCGGCTCGGTGCGCGGAGTGGAGGGCGGAGGCGTTTGCATGACTGTGTTCTGTGTGGCTTTCTGTCGGTTCACTGGTCGGACGCGTCGGACTTGTCGACGCCGTCCCAGACGTTCGCGTACCAGGGCCGGTCGGCCGCCCCGAGGTAGGCGTGCGCCTGCTTGGCGGCAGCGGGGTCGATCACGATGTACCCCGTCTCCCCCGGCATCACGTAGTGCAGCCGCTCCCGGATCTGCTGCTCGGCGTACGCGTCGTCCTGCCACCGGGCCTTGACGTCCCGCAGCTGCTCGACCCGCTGCCGGGCCTGCTCCTGCTGGCGTTCCTGGTCGGCGATCTCGGCACGCTGGGAGACGTACTGCCGCATCGGATAGGCGAGCGCGACGATCATCGTGCACAGCACGATCGCGAGCAGCGCGGCGCGGCCGGTGAGCCGGGAGCGGCGGGCCTGCCGCTTGGTCTGGGAGCGGTAGACCCGGGCCGCCGTCTGCTCGCCGAGCAGCTTCAGCCTGGTCGCGGTGGAGAACCGGTCCCGGTCCTTCACGGCCATGTCCCCGCCTCCCGTTCACACGCGCGTACGTCCCCGCACACGGTACGGGACCGGTACGGGGACGTACGTACGACTGGCGCAGCCTTGACCCTTAACGGGTCAGCGGCCCCTGGCGGGTCAGCCCTTGAAGCGCGGGAAGGCGCTGCGGCCGGCGTACACCGCGGCGTCGTCGAGGATCTCCTCGATGCGCAGCAGCTGGTTGTACTTGGCGACGCGCTCGGAGCGGGCCGGGGCGCCGGTCTTGATCTGGCCGCAGTTGGTGGCGACGGCGAGGTCGGCGATGGTGACGTCCTCGGTCTCACCGGAGCGGTGCGACATCATGCACTTGAAGCCGTTGCGCTGGGCCAGCTCGACGGCGTCCAGGGTCTCGGTGAGCGAGCCGATCTGGTTCACCTTGACGAGCAGGGCGTTGGCGGCGCCGTCCTCGATGCCGCGGGCCAGGCGCTCCGGGTTGGTGACGAACAGGTCGTCGCCGACGATCTGGACCTTGTCGCCCAGCTTGTCGGTGAGGACCTTCCAGCCGGCCCAGTCGTCCTCGAACAGCGGGTCCTCGATGGAGACCAGCGGGTACGCGGCGACGAGCTCCTCGTAGTACTCGGTCATCTCGGCGGCCGAGCGGGACTTGCCCTCGAACTCGTACTTGCCGTCCTTGTAGAACTCGGACGCGGCGACGTCGAGCGCCAGGGCGATCTGCTCACCGGGGACGTAACCGGCCTGCTTGATCGCCTCCAGGATGAGGTCGAGCGCGGCGCGGTTGGACTCCAGGTTCGGGGCGAAGCCGCCCTCGTCGCCGAGGCCGGTGGACAGGCCCTTCGACTTCAGGACCTTCTTGAGGGTGTGGTAGACCTCGGCACCCCAGCGCAGCGCCTCGGAGAAGGACTCCGCGCCGATCGGGGCGATCATGAACTCCTGGATGTCCACGTTGGAGTCCGCGTGCGAGCCGCCGTTGAGGATGTTCATCATCGGCACCGGCAGCAGGTGCGCGTTGGGGCCGCCCAGGTAGCGGAAGAGGGGGAGGTCGCTGGCCTCGGAGGCGGCGTGGGCGACGGCGAGGGAGACGCCGAGGATGGCGTTGGCGCCGAGCGAGCCCTTGTTGTCGGTGGCGTCCAGGTCGAACATGGCCTGGTCGATCAGGCGCTGCTCGGTGGCGTCGTAGCCGACCAGCTCCGGGCCGATCTGCTCGATCACGGCGAGGACGGCCTTCTCGACACCCTTGCCGAGGTAGCGGTTGGGGTCGCCGTCACGGAGCTCGATGGCCTCGAAGGCACCGGTGGAGGCGCCGGACGGGACGGCGGCACGACCCGTGCTGCCGTCGTCGAGGCCGACCTCGACCTCGACCGTGGGGTTGCCTCGGGAGTCCAGGATTTCCCGGGCTACGACGACGTCGATGGACGGCACGAGCATCTCCTTCTTGGGATGTGACGCTGGTTGTGCGGGCGCACGCGGGCCTCGTCGGCCCTTGCTCAGCCTTGCGACTAGAGCCTAACCGTCCCGGGGCCGTCGGCCGGCACGACCGACCGACCCTTGGACACACAGACGGTACTCATTGTTCACGTGCGGAACAAAGGGGGTCCCGATGAAGAACGGAAGAAGAGCGGGTCACGAAGAAGACCGCGAGGGGGCCGCGGGAGGACGGCAAAGAGAAACCCCGCCCCGGTGCGTACGGGGGAGAACGCACCGGGGCGGGGGCCCGTGGGGGACGGGGGTGGCCCTCACGTGGTCCTCACTATGAGGACCACGGCTGTGTGGGCGCTGTGGTTCAGCTGGGCGCCGCGTACTACTTCGTAGGACTTCGGGAGCGGCCCGTCGTCGTCCTACTTCAGGTGCAGCTGCTGGCCCGGGAAGATGAAGTCGGCGTCGTCGACGATGCCCTTGTTCAGCTTGAACAGCGCCTGCCAGCCGCCCTTGACCTTGTGCTTCTCGGCGATCGAGCTGAGCGTGTCGCCCTTGACGACCTTGTACTCGCCGTCGCCCTTCTTGACCTTCTCGCCGGTCGGGGTGGTGACGGTCTTCTTGGCGGCCGGACGCTCGGCGGAGCGGGAGGCGGCCTGCGTGTCGGTCGTACGGCTGCTGGTGCTGCCGCTCGACGAGGAGCTGGAGGAGCCGGCGCTGCTGCCGGTGTAGGCGGCGCCGGACAGGCCCGTGCCGCAGACCGGCCAGGCACCCTTGCCCTGCGCGCCGAGGACCTTCTCGGCGATCTCGATCTGCTGCGCCTTGGTGGCCTGGTTGGCCTGCGCGGCGTACTGGGTGCCGCCGTACGCGGCCCAGGTGGAGGCGGAGAACTGCAGACCGCCGTAGTAGCCGTTGCCGGTGTTGATGGCCCAGTTGCCGCCGGACTCGCACTGGGCGACGGCGTCCCACTCGGAGGCGGTGGCGGCGGAAGCGGTGCCGGAGGCCATCAGCGGTGCGGCGATGGCGACCCCGGTGACACCGGCGAGCGCGGCGACGCGGGTGGCCTTGGACGGACGACGGTGCTTGCCCTTGCCGGAAAACAGCATGGTGGATCCCCTCACCGACGCCTGCGAGGTGAGCTGTCGGGTTCGGGCCGGTTGAGTTGCCCGGCCACGCACCTCACGGTGCGCGGCTTCACCCCGAGCCGGACACGGCAGCCTCAACTACCGGTCCCGGCACTTACCTTGGGTCCCCCGCTCCTGCCTACGGCGCTTGACGCGACGACTGTTCCCGGGTGGCCGCTGGCAGGACTCGGCGTTGCGACGGCCGGGGCTCGTGGTGACGAGCGGCCTTGACCGTAAACAGGCGATCAGGTGAATTTCAAAGATGATCAGGGCTTCTGAGACTCATCCCACACTTTCACCAAAACGGACATTTAACTTCGAAGTAGGGCGGTCCGCGGCGCCAACTCCCGCTACTTTTAGTCCGTTTCGCTGCTGAGTTTCAGGGTCTGACCGGGGGCGATGTCGTTCGGGTCGGCGCCGATGTCCGCCTTGTTGGCGGCATAGAGCGCGCGCCATCCGCCGTCGAGGTCAAGGGAGTCGGCGATGGAGGCGAGGGTGTCGCCGTCCCGGACGGTGTAGGTGCCGGCATCCCGGGAGGCGTGACGGCCGGAAGAAGTCACACTCTGACCGTTTGTCACGCTTTCGTCCGCCGAGCCGCCACGGTGCTTGCCGCCGCTGCCGACGGCCCCCGTGTCGACCAGATCCCAAGAGCTGCCCGTCTGCCAGGAATTGTCCGAGTCGTCGGCTTCGGGCACGACGGGGTTCTCGCTCGCCTTCGAGGCGCTTGAACCCTTGGAGCCCGACTTGTCCGCCTTGGTGGAGTCGGCGGGGGTGCCCGTACCGGAGTCGTCGCTCGCGCTCGGGGACGGGGTGGCGGAGCCGGAGTCCGTGGTGCCCGAGGTGTCCGACGAGCCGGAATCCGATGAACCGGATGAATCCGAAGAACCAGATGAAGAGGGCGAATCCGACAGCCCGGAGGACGAGTCGGAGGAGCCGGACGTGTCGTCCGATCCGTCGAGGCCCGTGTCGACGTTCACCGAGGCGTCGTCCGAGGAGAGTCCGGCGAGCAGGGCGCAGGTCCGCCAGGGCTTGGTGCCCTGGTCGGCGAGGATCTTCTCGGCGACGGCGATCTGCTGCGAACGGCTCGCCTGGTCCGGCGTACTGGCGTACTTCTGGCCGCCGTACTGGTCCCAGTCCTCCTGGGACATCTGCAGGCCGCCGTAGTAGCCGGTGCCGGTGTCCATGCTCCAGGAGCCGCCGCTCTCGCACTCGGCCACCCTGTCCCAGGTGTTGCCGTCGGCCGCGTTGGCGCTCGCCGCGCCGAGGAGCGGGATGGCGATGGCCGAGCCGGTCACGCCGGCCGCGACGAGGAGAGCCGGAGCCTGGCGGGGGCGACGGTGACGACCGTTCCCGGAGAGCATGCGGAAACCTTTCGAGCGACAGCGGTGACCGGCGCGACGGGTCCCGCTGGGGCGCCGCACTGATGGGTGAACGTATAGGCAGACGATCACTTGTCACAAGTTAATGCCGCGCAGATCACGTGAAGATCACAGACTTGAACGTCGGTCATCTTCGCCGGTGGAGGGCCGTGCGGGGCGCCGGCGGGGAGGGCCGGGCAGGCGTCAGCGGGTGTCGGTGGGGGCCGTGCGGGTGCCGGTGGGGCTCATCGGCCATCAGGGGTGAACTGCACGGGGAGCGTGCGCAGTCCGCGCATGATGAGGCCGCCGCGCCAGCGCAACTCGCTCTCCGGCACCGCGAGTCGCAGGTCAGGGAGGCGGGTGAGGAGCGTGGCGAGCGCGGTCTGCCCCTCCAGGCGGGCGAGCGGGGCGCCGAGGCAGTAGTGGATGCCGTGGCCGTAGCCGAGATGCTGGTTGTCCCGCCGTGCCAGGTCGAGTGTGTCCGGCGCGTCGAACCGCTCCGGGTCCCGGTCCGCGGCGGCGAGTACGACCAGGACCGGGTCGCCGGGTGCGATGCGCTGCCCGCCGATGCCGAGCGGCTCGGTGGCGAACCGCCAGGTGGCCAGCTCCACCGGACCGTCGTAGCGCAGGAGTTCCTCCACGCCGGTCTCCAGCAGCCCGCGCTCGCCGGCGGCCAGGGAGTCCTGGAGGCGACGGCGCTGCTCCGGGTGGGTGAGCAGGGCGTACGTCCCGTTCCCGATGAGGTTGACCGTCGTCTCGAAGCCGGCGAACAGCAGGATGAAGGCCATGGCGGCGGCCTCGTTCTCGGTGAGGTGCTCGCCGTGGTCGGAGGCGCGGATGAGCCCGGAGATGAGGTCCTCGCCGGGGGCCGGCTCGGCGGACAGCGCCTCCCGCTTCCGGTGGATCAGCTCGGCCAGATATCCGCGCATCTTCTTCACGGACCGCGCGACCCCGCCCCGCGGCCCGCCGCCGTGCCGGATCATCATCCCGGCCCAGTCCCGGAAGTCGTCCTGGTCCTCGCGCGGGACGCCCAGCAGGTCGCAGATGGCGTAGATGGGCAGCGGGAAGGCGAACTCGTGGATGAGGTCGGCCTCGCCCCGGTCCGCGAACCCGTCGATGAGCCGGTCGGTCAGCTCCTGCACCCGGGGCACGAACTCGGCCACCCGGCGCGGCGTGAACGCCTTGCTGACCAGCCGCCGCAGCCGGGTGTGGTCCGGCGGGTCGATGTTCAGCAGATGCGTCATCAGCTCGGCCTTGCGCTCCCCGGGGATCCCGGTCTTCCCCTTCGCGTGCGCGGGCTCGTCGTGATGCGCCGGGTTCTTGGACAGCCGGGGGTCGGCGAGCGCCTGCCGGGCGTCGGCGTAGCGGGTGACCAGCCAGGCCTCGACCCCGCTGGGAAGCCGGGTGCGATGCACGGGCGCGTGCTCCCGGAGCCAGGCGTAGGCGGGATAGGGGTCGGCGGCGAACTCCCAGGTGAAGAGGTCGGGGGCGGGGGCGCCGTCGCGGTGGATGGTGCCGTCGCGGTGGATGGTGCCGTCGCGGTGGATGGTGCCGTCGGGGCGGGTGGTGCCGTCGGGGGCGGGCTGGTGGGTCACTCCTTGACGGTATCCGGTGCGTGCTGCGGGGGTACGGCTCGCTCCGCCAAGGCCCGCTCCGCGAGGTAGTGGCCCCGCTCGGCAGCTCTTCGGTACCACTGCAGCGCCTCCGTCTCGGCTCCCCTGCGGTCCAGCAGACCGGCCATCTGGAACGCGGCTTCGCTGCTCCCCAGGGCGTCGGCCTCACGGAAGAGTCTTTCCGCCTCCTGCTCCTTCCCCCTCCCCCTCCCCTTCGCCATCAGACGGCCTCCGAGGTTCACCCTGGCCCCGACGTACCCTGCCGCGGCGGACCGGCGGAAGAGCTCCTCCCATTCGGGGTCGTCCTTGTCCCTGCGGTGCAGCAGCAGTGCCAGGCCGTTCATCGCCCGCGCGTCTCCCTGGTCGACGCCACGACGGAGCCAGCTCTCGGCGGTATTGAGGTCGCCTGCGCTGAGGTACAGGATGGCGAGGCCGAAGGCGACTTCCTGATGGCCCTTGTCGAACGCCCGCAAGTACCAGTGTCGCGCTGCGGTCCTGTGGCCCCGCCCCATCAGCGTGTCCCCCAGCTGATGTGCCGCCGCCCCGTCCCCCGCCTCCGCCGCCCGCCGCAACCACCTCTCCGCGCGGTCCCGGTGCAGCAGCCCCGCCTCCCGGGCCGCCGAGACGCTGCCGCCCTCCGCCGCCGCCTCCAGGTATCGAAGCGCCGCCGCCTCGTCCCCGGCTGCGAGCATCCGCATCGCCAGCTTCTCGGCCGCCTCCGGGTGCCCGGCCTCGGCGGCCCGCCGCAACAGTTCCGCGCTCTCCTCCGCGTCGGCCCGGCCGGCGAAGGCGTACATCGCCGCCGTGTCCCCCGCCTCGAACCGCGGCTGCAGTGCGGCCCGCGCCGCGTCGACGACGGCCCCACGGTCGAACGGGGCGTCGGCCTCCGCCGCATCCAGCAGCGTCCACCACACCTCGTCCGGCACCGGCTCCAGGTCCCCCGATCGCAGCGCCTCCGCCACCAGCGCCCCGTACGCCCGCCAGGTGCCCTTCTCGTCGCCCTCCACCAGCAGCCCCGAGACACCGAACAACGGTGCCGTCGCCCAGGCGAACGCCTCCTCGAACGGCTCGCGCTCCTCCGCCGCGTACCGCTGCCGGACCGCCCGGAGCAGCGCGACCGGCACCGCCGCCGTGACTCCGCACCGGGCGAGATCGACCGCCGCCCTGACCAGCAACTGGCCGCCCGGGTGCTCCAGTTGGGTGCCGATCCGGCGCCACTCGTCGAAGAGCAGATGCCCGATCGCGAAGTACGAGGCGGCACCCTCGCGGCCGCTCCACAGGAATGCCGGGTAGGCGCGGGGATCACGCCGGTGGCCCGCCAGCCGCTGCAGCTCTGCCTCGCTCCACTCCCGTGGCACCTCGACGGTGCGTGCCATGGCCACGACCCGGTCGCCCGGTTCGGTCCCGGCGCGGCGCCGGTAGTACTCGTCGGCCGGCATCGTCCCGATGACGACCACGCCGAGCGTCGTGAGCCGCCCCAGCAGCCGCGGGCCGAGCCGCCCGTCGCCGAGGTGGTCGGTGAGGTCGTCGAGCCAGACGACGGACCGGCCGTGGCCGCCTTCCGGCTCGGTGAGGAGTGCGCGCAGGTCCTCGCCGGGCTCGGGGATGTAGAGCACGGGGTCCGGTAAGGACTGGACGCCGTGCCATGCCGAGTACGACTTGCCGACGTACGGTTCGCCCAGGATCAGGACGAGACCGGGATGGTCCAGTTCGGCGCGCAGCCGCTTGTCGCAGTCGCGCGGGATGTACGGCGGCACCTCCGGCAGTCCCGCCACGCGTCGCGTCGGACGGACCCCGAACTCCAGCGGTGCGACCTCGTCCGCGGGACGCCAGGCGATCGACACGGGCACGGTCCCGTAATGGAGGTGCTGCACGCCCACCACCTGGTCCTGGAAGGTGCCGCTGCGGAAGTCGACGTGGTCGCCCGCGCTCTGCGGGCCGTCGGGGGCGGGTGAAGCCGCCGGATCCGCCGGCCCCTCGGAGTCGGCCGCCCCGGTCCCCTCGGGCGCGTCCGTATCCGCGTCCGCATCCGCATCCGTATCGGCGTCCGTATCGGCGTCCGTATCGGCGTCCGTATCGGCGTCCGTATCCGCGTCCGGCCGTCGGTGGTCCTCCTCCAGCGCGGCTCGCAGTCGGGCGGCCCGCGGCGGGTCCGTGTCCAGCCGGTTCCGCAAGCGGTGGAACCAGTTGGTCTCGATCTCGCGCGTCGCCGCGCTGCCGCGGTTTCTGAGCCGGTGCCAGTCCACGACGAGACGCCCCTCGATCCTGCTGCCTCCCGGAGCGTCGAGAAGGCAGAGCAGGAAAGGGAAGTCCGATATCGCCGGGGCCCGCGGGCCCTCCTTGAGAACCGCCAGGCCCTGGACAACCCTCCGCGCGCCCGCCCTCGCCAGTTCATCGACCCCGGTGTCCACCGCGTCCCCCTTTGAGCCCGAGCGTCGCTGGAGCCACGGTACTCAAACGCGGCCGCTCCCCGTGCGGACGGGACGATCTCAGTGGCCCTCCGTCTCCCTGATCGCGTCCCGGTAGGCGCGGCCCGCCGCCCGCAGTGCCGCCTCCGGGTCGACGCCTTCCGCCTCGGCCCGTACCGCCAGCGCGAGCAGGTCGTACCCGATGCCCTCCACCTTGGGCAGCGGCACCTCCAGCCCGGCCGTCCGCACCCGTGAGGAGAGCTTCGCCGCCAGCGCGAGGCCCGGCTGGCCGAGGGGTATCCCGTCGGTCACCGAGTCCCGGCGTTTCTCCGCCGCCTTCGTGCGCAGCCAGTGCTCCTTGACCTCCTCCGGTGTCGAGGCGGTCTCGTCGCCGAAGACGTGCGGGTGGCGGCGGATGAGCTTCGCGACGATGCCGCCCGCCACATCGTCGATCGAGAAGGGGGCGTCCGGGTCCTCCTCGGCGATGCGGGCGTGGAAGACCACCTGGAGCAGGACGTCCCCCAGCTCCTCCCGCAGATCGTCGCGGTCACCGTCCTCGATGGCCTCGACCAGCTCGTACGCCTCCTCGATGGCGTACTTCGCCAGTCCCTCGTGGGTCTTCCGGGACGACCAGGGGCACTCGGCGCGGATGCGGTCCATGACCTGGACGAGGTCGAGGAGGCGGGCGCCGGGCAGGTCGTAGGAGGCGGGGAGCAGCTCCAGGTCGGGCATGGCGGCACGGCCGGAGCCGGCGAGGCGGGCCAGGCCGTCCGTGAGGGCCGGCTCGCCCTCGCCCGTCGCCACGACCACCACCGTCCGCCCGCCGGCGCAGGCGTCGACCAGCTCCTGGGCGGTGGGGGCGGCCTCGTCCACGACTGTCCCGGCCTCCCGCAGATACGGCAGCTGCGGATGCGCGCCGTCCGCGCACAGCACGCGGTCCGCCGAGCGCAGCGCCTGCCAGGCGGGCCAGGACAGCAGGCCGGGGGCGACGCGGTGGCTGGTGGTGAGGAGGATGATCCGGCCGGTGTCGGGGCCGTCGGCGGGCCGGGGAGCGGCAGGGGGGTCCGGGGTGGTGGGCGTGGGTTCCGGGCTGGTGGTGTTCACGATCCGAACGTAACGCACCCACGCCGCCGGCCTCGGGCGTTGTCCACAGGGTGGGGATGATCAAGTGATCGTATGACCACTTGCGTCGGCCCCGCCCGCCACACTCTGCCCGTCGATCCGGCCCGCCCTACGCCGTCGCCTGTCCTGCGCCGTCGCCTGTCCTGCGCCGTCGCCCGCCCTACGCCGTCGTCTGTGTCCCCGACGACGTGACCTCCCGGACCCACGGCGTCTTCGCGTCCACCCGGCTGCTCTTCTGGACGTCCCAGGCGCCGTAGCGGGGGTTGAGGTCGACGTGGAGTTCCTGGGACGCCTTGGACAGGGCCTTCCAGAAGACGGGCTGGGTGGTGTCGGTGCCGAGCTGCTGGGCGAGTTTCTGGGCCTCCAGCTGGAGGCGGAGGTTGTCGTCCAGGCGCTTGGGGGCGATGCCGTACTTCTGGAGCCAGGCGTTCTGGAGCGCCTTGGAGCCGCCGGCCTGCTGTTCGAGGCCGGTGCGCATCTGCTGGATCTCCTTGCGGGTGACGCTGATGCCCGCGTCCTGGGCGGCCCGGTGCAGCACCTGGTCGAGGACCATGTTGTGCAGGGTGTCCCGGGTGAGGCTGCTGGTGGCGGCGAGGACCTGCTGGTACTGCTGCTCGTCCGGCACCGCGGAACGCTGCGCCTGGCGCACCTCGTTCACCCGGGTCTCCAGCTGGGCGACGGTGATCCGCTGGCCGCCGACGACGGCCGCCGCGCCCGGGTGCGCGTCGCTTCCGCAGGCGGTGAGGAAGGGGGCCGCGGTGGCGATCGCGGCGGACAGGACGAGCGCGGTGCGACGGCGGCGGTGCAAGGATGCCTCCCGAGGAGATTGTGCGGCGGTGCACAAAGTCTTGCGGTGATCGATGGTAGGCAGTGGGCAAGCTCTGGCCAACCCATTCGACCAACGATTCACACGCGCATCCGGCACCGCCGCGCCACCCCCCGGAAGGGTTTGCGGGTCGGTCCGCGGGTTTTCGCGGGGCGCCCGGCGCTCAGCCCGTGATCGCCACCGGGGCGTCCCACGCGTCACGGTCCACGGTGATCGTGTAACCGCCGCGCGTCTCCTTGCTGTTCACCATGTACTGGTGCGCCCGGCTGTGCCCGGTGAACTGGGTCGCGCCGAACGGCCAGTCCGCCGTGGTGGTGTTGTTCTTGTCCCACAGCGCGTACCAGAGGTTGCCCGGCAGGTCCGTCTTGTCCTTGGCGTTCGCGATCGCCTTGGCACTGGAGCTGGTGAAGCCGTAGAAGCCCGCGCGGTACGTCTTCGCGTGCAGCTGCTTGTCGAAGGCGCGCACATAGGTGAGCACGGCGTTGTTGCACGCCGTGTTCGTCGTGTCGTAGGCCTCCATGTCCAGGTAGATCGGGCTGCCCGCCTTCATGCCGAGGGCGGCGGCCTTGGCGACCGCGTCGGTGGCGTCGCTCGTGCCGAGGGAGGCGGCGTTGGCGGCTGTCATCTTCTCCGGGTTGGAGCCGCTCTGGCAGGACGGCTGGGCGCCGACGTAGAGCGGGATGAGCTTCCAGCCCATCGCGGAGACGGACTTGACCCAGGAGGCGGTGAGGTTGGGCTGGGCACAGCCGCGGTTCTTGCCGCCGATGTAGACGGCGGCGGCGCCGTAGAGGCCGCCGTGCCAGGCCTTCATCGCGGCCGACGAGGGCGCGGTGCAGGTGTCGAAGGCGCGGCCGGTGTACGTCTTCTGCGCGGGCCAGGTGGTGGCCGCCATGGAGGCCTGCGCGGCGATCCCGGCCCCGGCGACGACCGCGGCCCCCGCGACGCCCCAGGCGATGTATCTGCGCTTCTTCGACTGCCGATGGCTGGACATGCGGAACCCCACCCTTGTGTGTGCACTGTCAAGAAGAGTCATTGTGCAAGAAGAATCGAGGGAGCAGGACCACGGCCTGCCGGTCGCGAGGGCTAACGCCGCACCTGCCCCAGCCACTGCAGCGTCCGCCGGACCTCGCCCGCCATGGGATGACCGGGCCCGTGCAGCCGTTCCACGTCGAACAGCAGCCGGGTGAGCGTGTCCTGCGCGGCCGGCCGGTCGCCGAGCGCGAGCAGCAGATGCCCCATCCGGCGGCGCACGTCGTGCGCGAGCTGCGGATCCCCGGACACGTACTGGTTCTCGTAGTACGGCAGCAGCGCGCGGTACTCGGCGAGCGCCGCGGCCGGTTCGCCGAGCTGTTCCAGGCACTGGGCGGTCTCGTAGCGGAAGCGCAGGGACTGCGGGTCGGCCTGGCCGGCCTCGGCGGCGCGTTCGTCGGCGAGCCGGCGCAGTTCGGGCAGCGCGCGCCGGTACTGGCCGTCGTCCATCAGGGTGGCCGCGTACTGCTTGCGCAGGGTGCGTACGACCGTGGAGCGCTCGCCGTGCTGGTCGGCGGCGACCGGCAGGATCGCGCCCAGGATGTCGACGGCCTGCGTGATGCGCCCCTCCCCGAGCAGCCGCTTGACCTCGTCGACGGCCGCGGCGACCTCGGGTCTTCCGGGGGCGGCGGCCACGGGGGCGGCGGGCTGGGGCGCGGGCATCCGCGCGCGGTCCGGCCAGGGGGCGTGCGGGCGCAGGAAGGGGCGCGTGGGGTCCAGGGGCGCCCCAGTGTGCATGCCACGCGGGGGCAGGAGCGGGACGAGGTTCTCGTACACCTCCTGCGCCGAGCCGGGCCGGTGCTGCGCGTCCTTGGCGAGCAGCCGCAGCACGAGCCCCTCCAGCGGCTCGGGCACCTCGGGGCGGAGCCGGCGCACCGGCACCGGCTGCTCGTACAGATGCCGGTGCAGCACGCCGAGCGAGGTGGAGCCGGCGAACGGCACCTCCCCGCTGAGCAGTTCGTGCAGCAGCACCCCGAGCGCGTACAGGTCCGTGTACGGGCCGACCGCGCCGCCCATCGCCTGCTCGGGCGCCATGTAGGCGGGCGAGCCGATGGGGGTGCCGGTGTGGGTGAGGCGGGTGGTGTCGGTGTCCATCACGGAGGCGACACCGAGGTCCAGGACGGTGATGGTGCCGTCCTGCTTGACCATCAGGTTGCGCGGCTTGAGGTCGCGGTGGACGATCGGCACGGCGTGCACGGCGCTCAGCACGGCGCACAGCTGCGCGGCCACCGCGACCGCCCACGGCCACGGGTACGGATCGTGCTCCGCGAGGTGCCCGGCGAGGTCGGTGCCGTCCACGTACTGCATGACGAGGAACAGCTCCTCGCCCTCGGTGCCCGCGTCGTGCACGGTGACCAGGCCGGGGTGGTCGACCTGCGCGGTCACCCGGCACTCCCGCAGGAACCGGCGGCGCAGTTCGTCGGCGTCCGCGCCCGCCACCTTGTCGGGGCGCAGCAGCTTCACCGCCACGCGCCGGTCGAGCCGCTGGTCGTATGCCGTCCAGACCTGGCCCATGCCGCCCTGCCCGATGAGCGTGGACAGCTGGTAGCGGTCGGCGACGACTCGTCCTGTCGCCACGGTCACCTTCCGCCCTCGTCGCGGCCGTCGTGCTTGCGCAGATAGTCACTGAGCTCGTCCAGCTCGGCACGCACCTGCTCGATCCGCGCGGGCGCCGGACGCTGGGGCGGCGCGGGTATCGGGGACGGGGAGTGCGGCGGCCGGGGAACCGGGGGCACGGTGTGCGGGGGCGGGGTGCCCAGGGGCGTCGTCGCCGTGGTGTACGGGGAGGCGGGGGGCGGGTAGCCGTACGCCTGCGCCGCCGTCTGCGCGGCGTACGCCTCGCGCTGCCGCTGGAAGTGGCGTACGTCGGCGGCGAGGTAGTAGACGATCGTGGCCAGGAGCGTGCCGAACAGCAGCGTGATCCCCAGATAACCGCCGGCCGTGTGCACGTCGTCGCCGGGTTCGGTGGCCAGCAGCACGATGCTGAGGATGTCGGCCGCGGCCACCGCCACCAGTAGGCCGTAGTCCGCCGATCTGCGGGTCACCACGGCCAGCCGCAGCATCATCGCCCAGGCCAGGAAGCCGACGCTGAACACTCCCATCGCCACGAACACCACGCGCAACAGGACCAGTACCGCGTCGTGCGGCGGCCGCTGCACCGGCTGCGCATGGCCCTGGCCTTGCATGATCGCTCCTGTATTGCCTGAAATAGGGCGTACGTGCCCGTCCGGTGCGTCCGCTTGCGGACAACACCGGTCGCGCGGTGGTCGCTTCGAGCATATGGCCCGACACCGACGCGCGGTCCGGGTTGTATCGAACCGTTGTGTGCCGAGTGCGGCAAGCGGACGCCCACGCCCCGGCGCGGGCCGTCGAAAGGGGTCTCGCGGGCGGGTGGTGCGCGCGGGCGCGGACGCGCGCACCAGGGGAGTCGGCGTGCACCGGGAGGCGCGCGCCGAGTGGTGTGGCGTGCGGGGTCAGAGCGGCGGGCGCGTCCACGCGTCGGGCACGGCGCGCACGGCGCGCACGCGTGCACCCCGGTTCACAGCGAACCGGGGTGTGCGCGCCGGGTACCTCGACGGCGCCCGCGGTGCCGAACGGTTTCGTCGCGGCGCCGATGCGCAAGCCGTCGCGTCAGTGGGCCTTGAACCGGGACGGCGCCTTGGTCGGGTTGCCGCCCGCGGGGAGCTTCTGGCCGGGACAGGTGACGAGGACCTTCTTCATCGCGGCCTTCTCGGCGGCGGTGACCCACAGGCCGTACTTCTTCTTCACGGCCACCTGCGCGGCGACGTAGGTGCAGCGGTAGGCCTTGTCGGACGGCAGCCAGGTGGCCGTGTCGCCGTCGCCCTTGCCGCGGTTGGCGCTCGCGTCGACGGCCAGCAGGTTGAGCGGGTCGTTGGCCAGGGCTATGCGCTTGCTGGCGTCCCAGTACTTGGCGCCCTTCTGCCAGGCGTCCGAGAGGGCGACGAGGTGGTCGATGTCGACCAGACTGCGGCCGCGCTTGTAGGTGATGTCCTTGCCGGAGTAGGGGTCCGGGTCCAGCACGCCGGAGGAGACCTTGCAGTCGCCGTCGGTGAACTTCACCTCCTTGAGGTCGCGCTTGAGTATGTCGTCCCGGGTGTCGCAGGAGTTGGAGTCGGTGTCCGCCCAGGCGGAGCCGAACTTCTCCCGGGTGTAACCGGTCTTCGGCGCCCGGCCCTTGACGGTCAGCGCTTCGGCGGCGGTCAGCGCCGCTCCCCCGCCGCCCGTGCCCTGGGCTCCCGGGCTCCCCTTGTCCTCCAGGTCCTTGCAGCCGGCCACGGCGAAGATCACGACGACAGCGATGACCGCCCCGCCCCTCAGACGCGTCACGTGCGCCCCCTCTTCTTTTTTCCGCCTCCACGTGGGCGGATCTCTCCTGGCTCACGGTAGCCGTCGCACGGTTCACGCCGAATGGGACCAAAAAGGGTTAAAAACAACTAACTCCCCCTTATCGGAACCGCTTTGACGTACCGGGAGAAGCCCGAGCGGTACGCCTTCGCGCCCGCTCACACCACGCCACGGCCGCACGCCGTACCGCACGCCTTGCCGGTCCGCGGCGCGCCAAACCGTCTGAAGCGGGCGCAGTGCTGCGGTCAGCGCAGGATCGGTGGACCGAAGGTCGCCGTGGCGGTCGCGTCGACGGCGAGGTCCGGTGTGCAGGGGTTGTAGACGCCGGTGCAGGGGCTCGACCACCCCTTGAAGGAGAAGCCGGCGTCGCTGATGGTCGCGGTCAGGGACACCGCCTCGGTCGTGACGTCGAACTCGCAGTTCCACGTGTCGGCCGGGCCGTCGCAGGCCGCGCCGGCGGGAACCCCGCCGATGGTGACGCGCCGGTCGGACGCGCCCACGACGGCGACCGCGAGGTGGACGTACCCGGTGCCGGTCAGGGCGGCCGTGACGGTGTTCTTCCCCGAGGTGACCGTCAGGGCGCCGCTCGCGGACCCCGTCCTGGGCGGTGAGAACTCGACGGTCACCGTGCACGTGGCCTGGGCGGCGAGCCGGTCCGGGCAGGTACTGCCGATCGCCGCGAACCCCGAGTCCAGCGGCGCGGCGACGGAACCGAGTTCGATGGGCTGGGTGTTGGGATTGGTGACGGTGAAGTCGAACTCCGCCGGGTTCTCGGCCGGTTCGACGTGCACCAGGCCGAAGTCCTGCGCGGACGGGCTGACCAGGGGCGCGGCGAGCGTCAGGGGCTTGCCGCCATTGCCGGAAGTCGTCTGGCCCGTCGTGGTGCGCCCGTTCGTGGTCTGCCCCACGGTCGTACCGAGACTCGTACCCCGGCTCGTGCCGCTGGCCGTCCCGTCACTCGTCCCCTCGCTCGTCCCCTCGTTCGTCCCGCTGCTCGTCCCGCCGGCCGCCGTGTCACCGCCCACCGCCCCGCCGCCCGTCCCGCCGTCCACCGTGGACCCGGAGGACGCTCCCGAGGGGCCGTCCCCGCCGCCCGCGCCCCCCAGCGCCCGCCCGATCACCGTGCCGATCACCAGGACCGCCACCACCGCGGCGACCGCGGTCAGCACCCGCCGCCAGGGCTCCTGCCTCCTCGGCGGAGCGGGCGGCGACGGTGCCGGCGGGATGGCTTCCAGGAGGGCGAGGTTGGCGGCGGTGACCGCCGCGCCCGCCGTGTCGCCCAGCTGGGTGCGCAGGTCGAGCGCGCGCCGGAGCAGGCGCCGGGCGTGCTCGGTGCGGTCGTGCAGGAAGTGCTGGACGCCCTGCTGATGGGTGAAGTACGCCTCGGCGGCCCGGTCGCCGACCGCCTGCGCCGCCGTGATGCCCTGCGCGAGGGTCTCCTGCCAGGCCTGCCAGTGCCCCTGCACGAAGAGCACGCGTTCGAGGACGGTGACGATCTCGACGGCCGTCTGCCACTCGCGCCGTTCGGCGGCGATGCCGAGCAGGCCGAGCGCCGCCTCGGCGGCCCCGCGCGCCTCCTCGCCCGCCGGATCGCCGGAGGCGAGCCAGGCGGCCAGCGAGCGCACGGCGGAGGCGAGTCCGATGGAGCGGTAGAGGATCCGCCGGTAGGGCTCGGACTTGCAGACCGGTAACCCGAAGCGGTCCTCGCGCTGTTCGGCCAGGCCGCGCGCGGCCAGCGTCTCCAGGGTCTCGGCGACGTACGCGATGTCGGCCATCTGGGCGAGCAGGCCGGTGGGCAGCAGGACGCCGCCGACCAGGGTGAGCACCGCCAGCGCCCGTTTGGCCTGGGGGCCCACGGCCGAGATGCTCAGTTCGTCCAGGACCGCCGGGTCGGATTCGGCGCGGGTGGCGAGGTCGGCGAAGGTGCGCCCGTCCAGGCGGACGAGGGCGGCCGCCTGCCGCAGCGCCAGCGGCTGTCCGCCGACGGCGGCCACCAGCCGTCGTACGGCGTCCTGTTCCGTGTCGGGTATGAAGCGGCCCAGTTCACGCGAGAGCAGGGCGAGGGCCGGGGCCTGCGTCAGTCCCGGCAGCGCGCGCGAGGTCCCGAGCGGGCCGAGCGCCGGGGTGTCGGTGCCGGTCAGCAGCGCACAGCCCGGCAGCACCCGCCGCAGGTACGCGAGGTGTTGCGGGCCGTAGGGCACGTCGTCGAGCACGACGGTTCCCTGGACGTTGCCGAGCGCCTGGGCGCACTCCTGGGTGGAGAGCCGGGTGCCGTCCGGGCCGGGGTAGACGTAGAACTGGCGCATCAGGTCCTGGAGCAGGTCCTCCAGTTCGGTGCGGCCCACGCGCGTGTAGGTGCCGCCGAGGGCCGCCGCGTTTCTCAGGAGGGTGGTCTTGCCCGCCCCGCAGGGCCCGGTGAACTCGACCGCCCCGCGCTCGCGGATCGCTCCGTGCACCAGGTCGAGCTGGTCCCCGCGGCCCACGAGGTACGGCGGCGGGCCCGCTCCCGGTCCGTGCGGGAGCCGGACGAGCCCCGGGCCGGGCGGGCGCAGTGGCAGGCGCGTGACGCGGGCGCCGTGCCGGTCGGTGAGTGTGACGCCGAGATTGCCGAAGACGACGCTGTTCATTCCTCCCCCTGGGAATGAACGGGGCGCCTGGCAGGCGCCGATGCGTCAACGATGGGGAGTGGGCGCGGCCAGTGTCAAGGAATCCGGCAAAAGCCGCGCCTCAGCGGTCCCGCGGTCCCGGGACCGGCGGTCCTACGACCCCAGCACCGACGCCAGGAACTCGCCGACCCAGCCCAGCAACTCCCGTCCCACCAGCGGCTTTCCACCCACCTTCGCGGTCTTCGGGCGGGGCACCAGCACCTGGTGGGCGGCCGGCTTGATGACGGTCCCCGGGTACAGACGCTTGACCCGCAGCTCCTGCGATTCGCGCAACTCGACCGGAGCGAAGCGGATGTTGGTGCCCTGGAGCACGATCTCGCCGACCCCGCACGCGCGGGCGAGCATCCGCAGCCCGGCGACCAGGAGCAGGTTCTCCACCGGCTCGGGCAGCTTGCCGTAGCGGTCGGTGAGTTCCTCGCGGACCGCCTTGACGTCCTCCTCGGTGTTGGCGGAGGCGATGGACCGGTAGGCCTGGAGGCGCAGCCGCTCGCCGGGCGCGTAGTCGTGCGGGACGTGCGCGTCGACGGGCAGTTCGATCTTGACCTCCAGGGGCGGCTCCTCCCATCCTCCCGAGGGCTCCCCCGCCTCCAGCTGCCGCCGGTAGTCCGCGACGGCCTCGCCGACCATCCGGACGTACAGGTCGAAGCCGACGCCCGCGATGTGCCCGGACTGCTCGCCGCCGAGCAGGTTGCCGGCGCCGCGGATCTCCAGGTCCTTCATCGCCACGTACATGCCGGCGCCCATCTCGGTGTGCTGGGCGATGGTGGCGAGCCGTTCGTGCGCGGTCTCGGTGAGCGGCTTCTCCGGCGGGTACAGGAAGTACGCGTACCCGCGCTCCCGCCCGCGGCCGACGCGGCCGCGCAGCTGGTGCAGCTGGGACAGGCCGAAGGTGTCGCCGCGTTCGACGATCAGGGTGTTGGCGTTGGAGATGTCGATGCCGGACTCGACGATCGTCGTGGAGACGAGGACGTCGAACTTCTTCTCCCAGAAGTCGACGACGACCTGTTCCAGCGCCGACTCCGACATCTGGCCGTGGGCGGTGGCGATCCGCGCCTCGGGGACGATCTCGCGGAGGCGGGAGGCCGCGCGGTCGATGGACTCGACCCGGTTGTGGATGTAGAAGACCTGGCCCTCGCGCAGCAGTTCGCGGCGGATGGCGGCGCCGATCTGCTTCTCCTCGTAGGGGCCGACGAAGGTGAGTACCGGGTGCCGCTCCTCCGGCGGGGTGGTGATCGTGGACATCTCGCGGATGCCGGTGACCGCCATCTCCAGGGTGCGCGGGATCGGGGTCGCGGACATGGTCAGCACGTCGACGTTGGCGCGGAGCTTCTTCAGCTGCTCCTTGTGCTCGACGCCGAAGCGCTGCTCCTCGTCGACGACGACCAGCCCGAGGTCCTTGAACTTGGTCTCCGAGGAGAACAGCCGGTGGGTGCCGATGACGACGTCGACCGCACCCTCCTTGAGGCCTTCCAGGGTCGCCTTGGCCTCGGTGTCGGTCTGGAAGCGGGAGAGCGCCTTCACGCTCACCGGGAACTGCGAGTACCGCTCGGAGAACGTCCCGAAGTGCTGCTGCACCAGCAGGGTGGTGGGCACGAGGACGGCGACCTGCTTGCCGTCCTGTACGGCCTTGAAGGCGGCCCGGACGGCGATCTCGGTCTTGCCGTAGCCGACGTCGCCGCAGATCAGGCGGTCCATGGGGACCGACTTCTCCATGTCGTCCTTGACCTCGGCGATGGTGGTCAGCTGGTCGGGGGTCTCCGCGTACGGGAAGGCGTCCTCCAGCTCGCGCTGCCAGGGCGAGTCGCCGGCGAAGGCGTGGCCGGGGGCGGCCATGCGCGCGCTGTAGAGCTTGATCAGGTCGGCGGCGATCTCCTTGACGGCCTTCTTGGCGCGCGCCTTGGTCTTCGTCCAGTCCGCGCCGCCCAGGCGGTGCAGGGTGGGCGCCTCGCCGCCGACGTACTTGGTGATCTGCTCCAGCTGGTCGGTCGGGATGTACAGCCGGTCGCCGGGCTGGCCGCGCTTGGCGGGGGCGTACTCGACGACCAAATACTCACGGGTGGCGCCCTGGACGGTGCGCTGCACCATCTCGATGTAGCGGCCGACGCCGTGCTGCTCGTGGACGATGTAGTCGCCCGCCTCCAGGGTGAGCGGGTCGATGGTCTTGCGGCGGCGGGCCGGCATCCGGGCACCATCCTTGCCGGCCGCCTTCTGGCCGGACAGGTCGGTCTCGGTGAGCACGGCGAGTCTGAGCGCCGGGTCGACGAAGCCGTAGTCGATCGAGCCGCACGCCACGTGCACGACCGAGGGGCTCAGCTCGCCCAGGTCGACGTCGAGGCGGGCCGCGATGCCCTCGCCGCCGAGCACCTCGACGGTGCGGGAGGCGGGGCCGTGGCCCTCGGTCACGTACACCGTGCGCCAGCCGTCGGCGAGCCAGCCCTTGGTGTCGGCGAGGGCCTTGGCGGTGTCGCCGCGGTAGGTCTCCGGGGCGTGCATGCCGAGCTTGAGGGTGTCGGCGGACAGCTCCTCGTCGGCGGCGAACGGCGACACCGACCACCACATCATGTCCCGCTCGCGCGCCCGGTCGCGGACGTCCGCGATGGACCACAGGGAGGCCGCGCCGACGTCGATGGGCGCCTCGCCGCCGCCCGCGGTGGCCGCCCAGGAGGCCTGCAGGAACTCCTGGCTCGTGGCCACCAGGTCGGCGGCGCGCGTGCGGACCCGCTCCGGGTCGCAGACGACGGCCATCGCGCCCTTGGGCAGCACGTCGAGCAGCAGCTCCATGTCGTCGACCAGGACCGGGGCGAGGGACTCCATGCCCTCGACCGCGATCCCCTCGGCGATCTTGTTCAGCAGCTCGCCCAGCTCCGGGTGCTGTTCGGCGAGGGCACGCGCGCGTGCCCGGACGTCGTCGGTGAGCAGCAGCTCGCGGCAGGGCGGCGCCCACAGGCCGTGCTCGGCGACCTCCAGGGAGCGCTGGTCGGCGACCTTGAAGTAGCGGATCTCCTCGACGTCGTCGCCCCAGAACTCGACGCGCAGGGGGTGTTCCTCGGTGGGCGGGAACACGTCCAGGATGCCGCCGCGCACGGCGAACTCGCCGCGCTTCTCGACGAGCTCCACGCGCGCGTAGGCGGCGGCCGCGAGGGCTTCCACGATGTCGTTCAGATCGGCGCTCTGCCCGCTGCGCAGCGCCACCGGCTCCAGGTCGCCGAGACCCTTGACCTGCGGCTGGAGCACGGACCGTACGGGCGAGACGACGACGGAGACCGGGCCGGTCTCGGGGTCGTCGGAGCTCGGGTGGGCGAGGCGGCGCAGTACGGCGAGGCGGCGGCCGACGGTGTCGCTGCGGGGGCTGAGCCGCTCGTGCGGGAGCGTCTCCCACGAGGGGTACTCCACGACGCCCTCGGAGGGCAGCAGGGTGCGCAGGGCGGCGGCCAGGTCCTCGGCCTCGCGGCCGGTGGCGGTGACCGCGAGCACGGGCCGGCCGGCCTCGCGGGCCAGGGCGGCGACCGCGAGGGGGCGGGCCGCAGGGGGGCCGACCAGGTCGACGTGCATGCGGTTGCCGTCCGCGGCCGCCTTGATCGCTTCCGCGAGTGCGGCGTCCTTGACGACGGCGTCGAGCAGACCGTGCAGGCTCATTCAGGCGGCTTTCGTCCAGGGGTGGGCAACGCGAAGTGCCCGGCGCGGGCTGCGACCGGGGGGTCTCCAGCGTACGACGACGCGTCGGTGTGTGCCGGGGCTGTGGATAACCTCCGTCGCCCTGTGCGGCACCGCGCGTCTCGGCAGCCGTACCAGGGGCTCCGCCCCCTGGACCCCCGAAGCCTATGCCCGGCCGCCACCCGGCTCGGTCGGTCGGGAGGCCGGGCCCGAAAAGACACACACCCGGCGCCGGAGAGTCCCCCAGGACTCTCCGGCGCCGGGCCATCCCCCGCAACCCCCGTATGCGGTGGTCTCTCAGTCGGTCCCGTCGGTCCGTCGGTCCGTCAGTCCCGTCGATCCCGTCGGTCCCGTCTCGGTCGCGTCAGTCCGTCGCGATCGCGTTCAGGACGTTCATGCGGCCCGCCCGGAACGCCGGGACCAGCGCGGCGAACAGGCCCACGAAGGCCGAGCCGAGGAAGACCCCGGTGATCGTCGGCCAGGGGATCTCCAGGACCTTCAGGCCCTGCAGGGCGAGCAGCTTCTGGGCGGTGGCGCCCCAGCCCATGCCGAGCCCCAGGCCCAGCAGGGCGCCGAAGAGGGCGATCACCACGGACTCCATGCGGATCATCCGGCGCAGCTGCCGCCGCGACAGACCGATCGCCCGCATCAGGCCGATCTCCCTGGTCCGCTCGACCACCGAGAGCGCCAGGGTGTTCACGACACCGAGGATCGCGACGATGATCGCCAGGGCGAGCAGCCCGTAGATCAGGTTCAGCAGCTGGCCGATCTGGTCCTTCAGCGCGTCCTTGTAGTCGGTCTGGTCACGCACGGTGTACTGCGGGTAGTCGTGCAGCGCGCTCTTGAGCGACTTGTAGGCGCTGTCCTGCTGCCCGTCCTTGGCGGTGGCGAAGACCAGGTCGTCGAGCGGCATCTTGTCGGCCGGCACGTACTTGGCGAGCGTGGCGATCGACATGTACTTGGATCCGGCGTCGATGAGACCGTCGCTGCTGGTGATCGCCCGGACCGTCAGCCGGGCCGTCCGCCCCTCCTTGAACTTGAGGGTGATCTTCGAGCCGAGGTGGATGCCGTGCGCCTCGGCGAACTTGTCGTGCACGGACATCGAGTCCGGCAGGTAGGCGTCCGCGAGGTTTCCGGCGACGGTCTTGGTGCGCAGGTCGATCGCGTACGTCGGGTCGGCCGCCGTGATGTCGGTGTCCTTGAGCGTCTTGCCGTCGGGGGTGGTGTAGTCGGCCTCGGTGACCCGGTACTCGGTGACCCGCGCGAGCCCCTGGGTGTCCTTGACGGCCTTGACCGCCTGCGGGGTGATCCGCTGTCCGCTGTCGGACTGGATGATGAAGTCCGTGCCGACGGTCTTGTCGAGCTGGTCGGTGGCGGAGGCGACCATGGAGGAGCCGACCACCGAGAGACAGGCGACCAGCGCGAGGCCGATCATCAGGGCGGCGCCCGTCGCACCGGTACGGCGCGGGTTGCGCAGCGCGTTGCGTTCGGCCAGGCGCCCGACGGGGCCGAACATCCGCAGCAGGACGGCGCCCAGGACCCGTACGACGGCGCCCGCGAGCAGCGGGCCGATGACGACGAACCCGATCAGCGAGAGCACGATGCCGAGGCCGAGCCAGGCCGAGCCCTCCTTGGCCTTCTCCGCGGCCGAGGCCAGGTAGAGGCCGTAGCCGCCCGCGCCGGTCAGCACGAGGCCCACCAGGGCGCGTATCCGGCCCGCCCTGGCGTCGGCGGGGGCGCCCGCGTCGCGCAGCGCGGCCATCGGGGAGACCTTGCCGGCCCGCCGCGCGGGCAGGTAGGCGGCCAGGACGGTGACGACGACCCCGAGGACCAGGCCGAGCGCCGGGGTCGTCCAGGCGACCGTCAGATCGCTGGTCGACAGGTGCATGCCTATCGAGCCCATGAGCTTCATCAGCCCGACCGCGATGCCGACGCCCGCGCCGACCCCGAGGACCGAGCCGACCACGCCGAGCAGCAGCGCCTCGACGAGCACGGACCGGTTGACCTGGCCGCGGCCGGCGCCGATGGCCCGCATCAGGCCGATCTCGCGGGTGCGCTGGGCGACCAGCATCGAGAAGGTGTTGATGATCAGGAAGATGCCGACCAGGAAGGCGATCCCGGCGAAGCCGAGCATCGCGTACCTCATGACGTCCATGAAGCTCTCGACGTCCTTCTGGTTGGCGTCGGCCGTCTCCTTGGCGGTCTGCACCTGGTAGCCGGCGCCGAGTTCACCGGTCACGTTCTTCTTCAGCTGCGCGTCGGTGACACCGGACGCGGCCGTCACGTTGACGTTCGTGAAGACACCGCTCTGCCCGACGAGCGTGCGCTGCGCGGTCTTCGTGTCCAGGTAGAAGATCGCGGCACCGGGGTTGGTGACGGTGAAGTCGGCGATGCCGGAGATCTTCGCGGTGTGCGTGCCGACCGCGCTGATCACGCCGATCTCGTCGCCGAGCCCGAGGTGGTGCTTGTCGGCGGTGTCGGCGTCCACCATGACCTGGCCGGAGTTCTCGGGCGCCGCACCGGAGGTGATCTTCATGGTGCGGGCGTCGTTGGAGTTCCAGCTGCCGACGATGGTCGGCGCCCCGCTGGACGGCGACAGGCTGTCCTTCTCGGCGTCGACGACGGTCACGGACGTCGAGAAGACCGTCCCCTCGGCCGCCTTGACGCCGTCCGCCGCACGGACCTTGGCGACCACCGAGGCCGGCATGACCGGCGGCTTGCCGTTGTCGGAGGTCGTCTCACCGGTGTCGGATGCGCCCTTGGCGCTGACCGTCACGTCGGACGAGGTCGCCGCGAACAGCTTGTCGAACGTCGTGTTCATCGTGTCGGTGAACACCAGCGTGCCGCACACGAACGCCACCGACAGCAGCACGGCGACGGCCGACAGGGCCATGCGTCCCTTGTGCGCGAAGAAGTTGCGCATGGAGGTCTTCATGACGGTCATGACGTACGCCCTCGCGCGTCGAAGTCCTTCATGCGGTCCAGGACGGTGTCCGCGGTCGGCTTGAACATCTCGTCCACGATCCGGCCGTCGGCGAGGTAGAGCACACGGTCCGCGTAGGAGGCGGCCACCGGGTCGTGCGTGACCATCACGATCGTCTGCCCCAGGTCGTCGACGGAGCTGCGCAGGAAGCCGAGGACCTCCGCGCCCGCGCGGGAGTCGAGGTTTCCGGTCGGCTCGTCACCGAAGATGATCTCGGGGCGCGCGGCGAGGGCGCGCGCCACGGCCACGCGCTGCTGCTGACCGCCCGAGAGCTGCGTGGGACGGTGCTTGAGCCGGTCCGCGAGCCCCACGGTGCCGACCACGCGCCCCAGCCACTCCTTGTCGGGCTTGCGCCCGGCGATGTCCATGGGGAGCGTGATGTTCTCCAGCGCGTTCAGCGTCGGCAGCAGGTTGAACGCCTGGAAGATGAACCCGATCCGGTCCCGGCGCAGTTTCGTGAGCTTCTTGTCCTTCAGGCCGGTGATCTCGGTCTCGTCCAGGTAGATCTGACCGCTCGTCACGGTGTCGAGTCCGGCGAGGCAGTGCATCAGGGTGGACTTGCCGGACCCCGAGGGGCCCATGATCGCGGTGAACTGCCCCCGCATGATGTCCACGTCGACGTGGTCGAGAGCGACGACACGGGTCTCTCCGGACCCGTACGCCTTGACGACCTGCCGCGCCCGCGCGGCAACGGCCGTACGCCCTCCAGTACCCCCGTGCCTGGGAATGGTCACAGCCGATGTCACGGTATGTCTCCTAAGTCGGTCAGCGAACGGACGGCGAGGTGCCGCGCTCCGCTGCGAAGCGTTTGGGAAGCGTTCGGTACGACGATGAGTCTCGCGGTGTGCGGCGTTGCTCCGCGCTGGTGCGAAGCCCCGTCTTTCCCGGGGGGTAAACCCCACCCCCGCCGGTTCGGTCAACCGCCCCCCGGCGGCGTAAAGCCAGGTTAAGGACGGCAGGGGTGCCGTCTCCTCCTCCGACGGTACGAACCCTCCCCGAGCCGTAGTACGGAGAACCCCCTAGGGGAAGTCCACCGCCGGGTGGAGCCCTTCTCCGGGTCCGGCTCCACCCTCCGGCGCAGTCAGCCTCCCCCCTCCCCTCGCGTGAGGGTCAAGGGGATGCGCACTCCCGCCAGGTCGGGACGGATGGGAAGCTGTCGCACGCGACATAGATGCAAGGGGAACGTATGGGGAGGGGATCCGGGGTGGAGAACACCAAACCCGCGATACGCGCGGCCGGGCGCGATGCTGGGACGGGCCGGCGGGGGGCCGTGGTGGCCGCCCTCATGCTCGCGATGGCGCTGGCCGCGCTCGACTCCACCGTCGTCTCCACCGCCGTACCGCAGATCGTCGGCGACCTCGGCGGGTTCTCCCTCTTCTCCTGGCTGTTCTCCGGCTATCTGCTGGCCGTGACGGTGACGCTGCCGGTGTACGGCAAGCTCTCCGACACCTTCGGCCGCAAGCCGGTACTGGTCGCGGGAGCCGTGGTGTTCCTGCTGGGGTCGCTGCTGTGCGCGGCCGCCTGGAACATGGCGGCGCTGATCGCGTTCCGGATCGTGCAGGGGCTCGGCGGGGGCGCGCTGCAGGGCACCGTGCAGACCCTGGCGGCCGACCTGTACCCGCTCAAGGAACGCCCCAAGATCCAGTCCAAGCTGTCCACGGTGTGGGCGGTCTCCGCGGTCGCCGGGCCGGGGCTCGGCGGGGTGCTGGCCACGTACGCGGACTGGCGGTGGATCTTCCTCGTCAATCTGCCGATCGGCGCGGCGGCGCTCTGGCTGATAGTGCGTCATCTGCACGAGCCGGAGCGCGCGCCGCCCACGCCCCCGCGGGTGGACTGGGCGGGTGCGCTGGCGGTCTTCGCGTGCGGGGGCGTGCTGCTGACGGCGCTCGTGCAGGGCGGGGTGGCGTGGGCGTGGTGGTCCGCGCCGTCGTGCGCGCTGTTCGCCACCGGGCTCGCGCTGGTGGGGCTCGTGATGTGGATCGAGCGCCGGGCCGCGGAACCGATCATCCCGGGCTGGGTGTGGCGCCGCCGCACGATCGCGGCCGTCAACCTCGCGCTCGGCGCGCTGGGCCTGCTGATGGTGGCGCCGACGGTGTTCCTGCCCACGTACGCGCAGTCGGTCCTCGGTCTCGCCCCGGTGGCCGCCGGATTCGTGCTGTCGGTGTGGACGCTGAGCTGGCCGATCTCGGCGGCCTTCAGCCAGCACGTGTACCGGCGCATCGGCTTCCGTGACACCGCGCTGATCGGCATCGGCGCGGCCGCGCTGATCCTGTTCGTCTTCCCCTTCCTGCCCTACCCCGGCGCCGCCTGGCAGCCGACCCTGCTCATGCTCGTGCTGGGCGGCGCGCTCGGCCTGTTCCAGCTGCCGCTGATCGTCGGCGTGCAGTCGACGGTGGGCTGGGAGGAGCGGGGCACGACGACCGCGTCGGTGCTCTTCTGCCGGCAGACCGGGCAGACGATCGGCGCCTCGGTGTTCGGCGCGATCGCCAACGGGGTGCTCGCGGCCCACCTGGGCGGCGCCGGCGACCTCGACTCCGTCACGCGCACGCTGGACGACGGAACCGCCCCCGAGTCCACCCGCCACGCGATCGCCGACGCGGTCCACGCCGTGTACTTCGGAGCGGCGTGCGCGGCGGCACTGGCGTTCCTCGTCCTGCTGTTCGTGGCACCGCGACGCTTCCCGGTCCTCACGGACTGACACCTGACCCTGCGTCAACACGGTCCACGAGAACCGACTCCCGTCCCTCGGTTAACGCGGGTAACACCCGAGGTCAGACGCCCTCCCGTCCAGTAAGCGCATACCGGTCGGCCAGTTGGCGAAAAACACCGCGAGCCCCGGCTACTTGCGAGTAGGGTGCGTGACCCCGCTCCCTCCTCTCCCTGCGGTCCGCCGCCACGGACCCGAGCCACGCAAGGAGCACCGGGATGTCCCAGGACCCTTCCCCGCGCGATCCGTCGTACCTCACCTACCCCTGGCAGCCGCTGCCGCCGGAGCCGCCGAAGCCCCGTCATGTGCCGCACCGGGTGCCGGTCGGCCACCACAGCGACCTGCGGGTGCTGCGCGGCGCCTACCGCCTCCAGCGGCGCACCGCGACCCTCACCGCGCTCGGCTACTTCACCCTGTTCCTGGTGCTGTCAGCGTTCGCGCCGCGCGTGATGACGAGCACGGTCGCCGACGGCGTACCCGCCGGCCTGCTCCTCGCCCTCCTCCAACTACCCGTCACCTGGCTGGCGATCGCCCTGTACGAGCACACCGCGCGCCGCCACGTCGACCCGCTCGCCGACCGCATCCGCAGAACCGCGGAACTGGACGCCAGGCGAGGAGCCGTGCGGTGACCGGCTTCAGCGACTCCGCGCAGTCCATGTCCTCGATGTCCCTGGTCGCCTTCACCGCCGTCGCCACGCTCACCCTCCTGCTGTGCGTGCTGACCGGCCCCGACCGCGACGACCTCGACGCCTTCTACACCGGCTACGGCTCCCTCTCCCCACTGCGCAACGGCCTGGCCATCGCCGGCGACTACATCTCGGCGGCCACCGTCCTCGGCACGGGCGGCGTGATCGCCCTGTGCGGCTACGACGGCGTCGTCCTCGCCCTCAGCACGGCGCTGTCGCTGATGCTGCTGATGTTCCTGCTGGCCGAACCGCTGCGCAACGCGGGCCGGTTCACCATGGGCGACGCGCTGGCCCGCCGGATGCCCGGCCGGTGCGTACGGATCACGGCCTGCGCGGTGACCATCGCCGCCCTGCTGCCGCTGATGCTGGTCCAACTCGCCGGTGCCGGCCAGCTGATGGCGTTCATCCTCGGCTTCTCCGACGAGTCCGTGCAGACCGGCTGCGTGATCGGCCTCGGCGCGCTGATGATCAGCTACGCGGCCATCGGCGGCATGAAGGGCACCGCCCTCATCCAGATCCTGAAGATCGTGATGCTGCTCGGTTCCGGCACGGTGGTCGCCCTGCTGATCCTGCACCGCTTCGACTGGGACCCCGGCGCGCTGCTCACCGCGGCGGCCCGGGGCAGCGGCGCCGGAACCGCCTACCTGCACTCCGGACTCCAGTTCGCCGCCGGGCCCAACCCCCGGCTGGACATGATCAGTTCGGAGCTGACCATCGTCCTCGGCGGGGCCTGCCTGCCGCACATCACCATGCGCATGTACTCCGCCGCCGGCGCCCGCCAGGTCCGCCGCTCGATGTCCTGGGCCGTGTCGAGCGTCGCCCTGTTCGTCCTGATCATCAGCGTCGTCGGCTTCGGCGCCGCCGCCCTGGTCGGCCGTACCGCCATCACCGCCGCCGACCCGCAGGGCAACACCGCCTATCTGCTGGGATCCCGCGCGGCGTTCGGAACCGACGTGTCGACGGCGGGAACCCTGCTCTTCACGACCGTCACCACGGCGATCTTCCTCACCCTGCTCGCCTCCGTCGCCGGCATGATCCTCGCCTGCGCCAACTCCCTCGCCCACGACCTCCTCGCGACCCGCGCCCAGGAGACACCGGCCCGGCGCGAGATGAAACTCGCCCGCGTCTGCGCGCTCGCCATAGGAGTCCCCACGATCCTCCTGGCGACCCTGGTCCAGCACCACAGCCTGCAGCCCCTGGCCACGCTCTCCTTCTGCCTCGGCGCCTCGGCCCTCGCGCCCGCCCTGGTCTACGGCCTCTTCTGGCGCCGCTACACCCGCACCGGCCTGATGTGCACCCTCCTCGGCGGCACCCTCACCGTGTTCCTCCTGATGCCGGGCACGAACCTGGTCTCCGGCTCACCGGGTTCCGCCTTCCCGCACGCCGACTTCAACTGGTTCCCCTTCACCACCACCGGCATCGTCTCCATCCCGGCCGGCTTCCTCCTGGGATGGCTGGGGACGGTCGCCTCCGGCCGGCGCGGGGCGGCGGAACAGCGCCGGCAGTACGAGGCGGTGGAGGGCTGGATCCTCGCGGGAGCCGGGCGCCGGGGGGCTTGAGCGGAGCGGGTGCGGTGGGCTGGGCCAGGGGCGTGCGGGCGGGGGCGTGAGGGCGGGGCGGGGCGCTATTCGGCCGTCGCGCGCCCCGTCAAGGTCATGAGGCTGTCGCGCATGTGGTCCATGTGCGCCTGTACGTCGTCCCAGGTCTCCCCGTGTTCGCGCAGCACCCGCTCGGTGTCCCGTGCGATGCGCTCCTCCCGGACCCGCGCCTCCGCGAGAATCTCGTCGGCACGTACCCGTGCCGCCTCCTGGGAACGGTGCTCCCACTCCTCCGCGTCGCCCAGGGCACGCTTCGCCTCGGACAGGGCGGCCTCCGCGCGGGCGATGCGGTCGGCCATCTGCGCATCGGCCTCGGCGGCGCGCGCGACCTCCTCGTCCTCCGCCGCGATCCAGCGTTCGGCGTGCTCCCTGGCCTGCTCGGCGAGCATCCCGGTGGTGCGCTGCCGCACCTCGCGCAATGCTGCGAGGGCCTCGCCGCGCGCCTCCTTCACCTCCAGCCGGGCGCCGATACGGATCTCGTCGGCCTCGGCGCGCGCGGCGAGAAGCAGCTGGCGGGCGCGTTCCTCGGTGTCCGCGCAGAGCGCGTCCGCCTCTTCCTGCGCCGCACAGCGCTCGTTCTCGGCGCACGTCTGCGCCTGCACAACCCCGTCGGTCAGAGCGCGCCGGGCGTTGTCGCGGACGGCCGACGCCTCGTCCACCACGAGCCGGAACACCCGCTGCGCGCGGTCCCCGAGCGTCTCGTAGGTCTGGGGCGGGAGCTGCTCGACGACGGCACGCATCCGCACGGCCTCCGCCTCCATGTCCTTGGCGAGCACAGTGAGCCGCGCGGCACGCTCCCACGCGGCGTCCCTGTCCTGCGAGAGCGCCACCAGGAACGTGTCGACCTGTTCGGGGCGGTAACCACGCCCCCGGACGGTCACGAAGTCGTACGGCGGCATCGATGCGCTGCTCACCCTGGAACCCCTCTCCGCCGGACCCGCACGAAATGATGATTTCGCGCACATCTTGATGGATAGGGCGTAAGTGTTCATAACGCGACACTCCGCAGACATGTCACGGCCGGAGCGCCGCGCGTCGTATCGAGGCCTGCGAGAGCACCAGGGGGCGCGAACTCACAGCCGCGCGCCCCGTGGTCGCCGTACCCGGCTCGGCGTCGCCGCCCGACCCGATCCCAGGCGTACACACACGCGTGGGGGCCGGTCCGGTCACCCGACCGGACCGGCCCCCACCGGTCGTTCCTACCGCCGCGTTACAGCAGGCCGTCCCACATCTGCTCCAGCAGCACCGACCACCAGCTCTCCGGCGAACCGAGCGCCGCCGGGTCCAGGGAGGCCAGCTGGGCCTGGAAGTCGACGGTCCAGCGGCCCGCCTGTTCCTGGTTCAGGCCGAACCTGAGCCGCCACATCCGGCCCAGCAGCGCCAGGCAGCGCGCGAACTCCGGCAGCCCGGTGTTGACGAACTGCGGCGGCACGGACGCCCCGCCCGGCCCCGCCTCCACCGGCACGGCCACGATGTTGGCGGTGCCGTACTGCACACAGATCGCCTTGCCGAAGTCGGTGCCCATCACGAGGTACGACCCCGCGTCCGGCGCCGGCTGCACCCCGCGCTCCTGCGCCAGCTCCGCCAGCGTCGGCACCGGACGGCCCGGCTGGGCCTGCGCCCAGAAGAACGGCCCCATGTCCAGCGGCAGTCCCGCCGCGACCAGCGTGTGCGCCACGATCGGCGGCACACCCTGCCGCGACACCGCCGCCTGCTCGAACCGGAACACGCCCGGCCCGAACGCCGCTCCCAGCTCCTGCGCGATCGCCTCAGGCGGGATCGGCGGCGCCGCCTGGACCTGCGGCAACGGCGCCCGCACCGGCGCGGGCCGCGCGGGACCCGCCGCCACCTGGTGCAACTCGCCCTGGTGCGCCAGCAACTGCCGCATCCCCTGCTGCCGGCTCGCGTGATCCGTCCCGTACGGCGCGATGCTCGCGAGCCGCGCCTGCGGCCACTGCTCCCGGATCATCCGCGCACAGTAGGCACCCGGCAGCTCGCACGGCTCCAGCTCCGTGTGCAGCTCCAGCACCTGGCCCGGCGGCACGTTCATCGCCCGCAGCTCGTGGTAGATCTGCCACTCCGGGTGCGGCGTCCCCGGCGCCGAACGCCGGATCAGCTGCTGCTCCGAACCGTCCTGCGCACGGTAGCGCAGCACCGCCTGGTAGCCGGGGCCCACGGTCGGCTGACCCTGCTGCGGGTAGCCGTACGCCGGCGGCTGCTGCCCCGGCACGGGCTGCCCGGGCGGCGGCATCGCACCGGCAGGCATCTGCGGGGCGCCCGGCGGCATACCAGGGGCGCCCGGAGCCGCGGGTACGCCGGGGGCGGGCGGGGGCAGCGGTGCGCCCGGGGCGCCCACCGAAGGCGCGGCCAACACGGTCTCCGCGTGGTGGACCGCCCCACGCGCACCACCGGTGGAGCCCTGGGCACCGGGCGCGGGAGGCACGCCGGGGGCGCCCGGGGCTTGCGGTGCCCCGGGGGCGAAAGGTGCACCCGGGGCGTGCGACGGCAGCGGTGCGCCGGGCGCCGGGGGTACGCCCGCGGCGCCAGGTGCTCCAGGAGCGCCGGGCGGATTCGGCATGCCCGGGGCTCGCGGGGGCTGAGGCGCGCCCCCTCCCATCCCGCTCGGGTCGGCCAGCATCGTGGCCGACCGATGGATATCGCCGGGGGGCGTGCCACCAGGAGTGCCCGGCGCACCGGGCGGGTTGGGGGCGCCCGGCGGAGTGTGCGCGCCCGGCGCCTGCGCCGGACCCCCAGGCCCCTCGGGACCCAACGCCGACACCATCTGCGTCGGCGCATACCCGCCCGCCGGCGCACCCGGCGCGGGCGGCGCGGGCGGCTGGGGCGTGCCCCCCAGACGTGCGCCCGGCGTTCCCGGGGCGCCCGGCGGCGGAGGCGGCGCCCCGGCCGCACCGCGCGCCTTGCGCGGAGGAGGTGCGGCCCGGCTCGTCGCGGCGTCCGCTATGTCACCGGCGTTCGGTGCCAGAGGACGGCTCGGCGCGGCCGGACCCACCGGAGGCCCGGGCGTGCCCGGAGCACCGGCCGACGCCTGCGGGTAGCCGTAGTTCGGGGCGGCGGGGCCTTGCGGATAGCCGTAAGAAGGCGCGGGCGGAGCCGCGGGCGCCGGCGGATTGGGCGACGCGCCCGGCGCGGGCGTACCCGGAGCCGCCGCCGGCCCCTGCGGGTACCCGTACGTCGGGGCGCCCGGCGGAGGCGGCGGGGGCGTGCTGCCCTGCGGTGCGCCGGGCGCGGCAGCCGCACCGTGCGCCCCGGGTGCACCCGGCACCCCCGGCGCACCAACAGCTCCGGGCGCCCCCGATACACCACCCCGTCCGCCCTGCACGCCCGGCGCACCCGCGTCCTCGATCGCCGGAGACACCGCCGTGGGCGGCAGTTGGCTGCCTCCCGCCATCAGCGCCGTCTCGGCGTCCCCCAGCACACCGTCGTCGGAGTCGCTCAGCGGCGGCGCGAACACCGTCGCGGGCAACGGCACGGAACGGTCCTCACCGGCATCGCCGTTCGTGTCGGTGCCCGCCCAAGGGGTCGCGCCGGCAGGCACGTTGGGCACGCCCGGCGCACCAGGCGCACCCTGCGCCCCAAAAGCAGCCCCCGCGCCCGCACCCACTCCGGCGCCACCCGCAACACCCGCGCCACCCGCACTACCCCCGGCCACCGGCCAAGAAGCCCCACTACCCCCTGCCGGACCAACCCCGGCACCAGCCCCACCGGCACCTGCCGGCACCCCAGCCTGCGTCTCCGCAAGCCCACCGGACCCCATCCCCGGCCCTGTACCGGAACCCGCACCGGCCCCCACACCCGAGCCCATCCCAGTCCCCACACCCGAGCCCACCCCGGAACCCACCCCAGTCCCCACACCTGAACCCGCCCCGGAACCCCCGGCCGCCCCCTCGGCCGACGCCCCGTCACTCCCCGACCGCCGATCCGGAATACCCAGCTTGTCCGCCGCCTCCTGGAGCCACTCCGGCGGGCTCAACAGGAACGAGGTCTGGTTCAGGTCGACCCGTGCCGCGGGCGCCGGTACCGCGTCGGCGACCTCCGCCTCACGGCCGTACTCCTCCTCGTACCGGCGGATCACCTCGCCCACCGGCAGCGCCGGCCACAGCGTGGCGTCGCCGCTGTCCCGGGCGATGACCAGCCGCTGACCGCCCGCGTCCGAACGCGGGCCCTCCGCACGGTCCTCGCCCCACACCACGAACCCGAGGCCGAACTCCCGTACCCGCACCTCACGGTGCTGGTACGCCGGCACGTCCCCGTTGATCCACTCCTCCGCGCGCTCCTGCGCCTGCGCGAACGTCACCATGCCGAAACTCACTCCCCCGAGCCAACAGAGACGGCACGGGCGAAACTGCCGTCCACCATCAGGTTCGCCACCGTCTCCAGCTCCGGCGGGGAACCCGCCAGCCGGGACAGGAACACGTCGAAGTCCTCACCGCAGGGGAGCAGCAGCCGCTCCACCCGCTCGGCCGGCGGCCAGGACGGATCCACGTCGCGCACGTCGTCGTACGCGCAGAACCACACCGAGCCGAGCCGGTCGCCCTTCACCTTCACCGCCAGCAGACCGCCCTGCACGAAGCACACGCCCAGGTAGTCCTTGGTCAGATGGTCGCGCAGGCACTTGTTGACGTACACGAGGTCGTTGACCGCCGCCTCGTCGCGGACCGTGAAGAACGGCTGGTCGAGGAGCAGCCCGAGTTCGGGGGCCAGCGCCGTACCCACCGGCGCGCACCCGCCCGCCGCCTTGAGGAAGGAGCGGTACGCACCCGGCAACCGGTAGCCGAGGTCCTCCTCGACGCCCTGCACCTGCGACTCCGACACCGCCACACCCGACTTGGGCAGCCCCACATGGGCCGGGCGCGTCTCCTGCAGCGGACGCGTGCCCCGCTTGCCCTGGTCCACCCGGGCCGTCGCCACCCCACCGTGATGCCGGAGCAACGCCTTCACCTCGACCGGGACCAGCTCCAGCCGCCGCGACCCGGCCACGTGATGCCACGTCCAGCCGTGCGGCGTCGCCACCGCCGGCACCGTGTCCCACAGCTCATGGCCCGAGGCGGACAGCACGGCGTTCGCCGACACGTAGTCCGTCAGCCGCAACTCGTCGACGCCGAAGCCCTCCGGCGGGTCCGCGATCTCCGCCGCCGCGCGCGCGTAGGGCGAGAAATCGGGGTAGCCGTGCTCGTCGACACGTACCCCTCTCGGGTGACGTGCCGCCCGGACCGGATCCGGGAAATGCACGACCTGCCCGGCGTAGGCCGAGTTCGGCGGCACGGCTTGTCCTCCGGCCTGGCGGCTGGGCGGTGCCCCCAGCCCGAGCCGACCTGTCGTCATGACGGTTGCCCCCTGCGGCACTCTGTACGAACCGAAACCGCACCCCAAAGCGCGCCACGGCCCGTATCCGGCTGTCTCTCCCACGTCCCAGACGCGTCGACCGCGCCCATCGCGGTGCCGACAGCCTATGCGGTACGCGAACCCCGGTCACCGGGCCTCCGCTTCCGTGACCAGCCGTCACCCTGCCGTGACAGCCTGCCCAAACCCGGGCGTGTCGCACCGCCCCAGCTTCCGCACCCGCCACGGGATTTGGCAGTCTGTGACTTTCGGGGGGATGCCCGGGAGGGGAAGACGATCATGAACGTCACACAGACGGGACCGCACACCGCCATGCCCGGCGCCAGTCACGGCGCCACCAACGGCGACCCCCGCATCGGCTGGAGCAGCACCGAAATACCTCCCGCGCCCGCCCTCCGGCACCGCCGCGACGGCATCCTGCCCACCGTCGCCGCCGCCCTCTCCGTCCGCGGCGCCACCCTCACCGGCACCGCGGCCCGCGGCGACCAGCCGCCCCCGTTGCACCCGCTGGTCCAGGAGTTCCTCGACACCCTGCCCAGCGGACAACGCGACCGTTTCACCGGCCGCTGCGCCGAGGCCATCCTCATCTCCCGGCACATCGCCTCCGCCGACGACGCCCGCAGCAAACGAGCCACCCGCAAACCCATGACCAACGGCGAAGCCCGCAAAGCCCTCAAGCAGGCCAAGCTCACCGCCCGCCGCATACGCGAGGACGGCGACCCCCTGCACGGCAGCTTCGCCGCCCCCTGCCGGGCCTGCGCCGCCCTCACCGCCCACTTCGGCGTCCGCGTCGTCGACTCCACCGCCACCGACGACTGACGCACACCCCCACCCGCGCAGCACCCCGTCCCACCCGCGCAGCACGCAACCACCACACCCACACCCGCACCCACACCCGCACCCGCACCCGCACCCGCACACGCACCCGCACACGAACTAAGGGCAGATGCACCCCGACCGCACCTCCACCACCCGCTTCTCCGTGCCCGTCGACGCAGCTCTGCGCGCCGCCGGCTGGCAACCGGGACGCTGGGACATAAAGCAGGCCGAGGTCTGGGCCGACGCCCTCCGCGAGCACACCTCACCCGCCGGACACCGGCACACCGTCTTCCCCGCCGCCGTAGAAGCCTGGGCCGAATTCGGCGGCCTGCACATCAACCCCACCGGGCCCGGCCGCCAGATCGCCCCCGCCACCCTCCACCTCGACCCCCTGCACGGTCTCCACCTCGCCCGTACCCTCGGCGACCTCGGCCGCGCCCTGGACACCGAGGTCTGCCCGCTGGGCGAGGAGACCGAGACCCACTCCCTCCTCGCCATCGACACCGAGGGCCGCGTCTACACCCTCGACCACACCGGCGACTGGTACGTGGGCCCCGACATCGACCACGGCCTCACCACCCTCATCGCAGGCGTCGAACCCCAACGCCTCACCACCCACGCCTGACCGGCACCCACCCGCCCCCGACGGATCTGCCGACCGGCGACCACCCACCAAAACCGCTCACCCCCACACACAACAACCGCTCACGCCGCCGGGATCACCGCCGACACCCGGAAACCCCCCGCGTCCGTCGGCCCCGACACGAACACCCCGCCGAGCCCCAGCACCCGCTCGCGCATGCCCACCAGACCGTTGCCGCCCGACGGCAGGCCCGCCGAGGCCGCCGACGCCGGTTCCGGCGGTGGCTCGTTCTCGACCTGCATCGCGATCTCCGCCACCCGATGCGCCAGCCGCACATGGGTCTTGGCACCCGCCGCGTGCTTGTGGACGTTCGTCAGCGCCTCCTGCACCACCCGGTACGCCGTCTGCTCCACCGCGACCGCGTACGACCGTGCGTCCCCCTCCACCGACAGGTCGACCACCATCCCGGCCGCCGCCGACTGCCCGATCAGCTCCTCCAGCTCCGACAGATACGGCCCCTCCTCCTCGGCCACCATCCGCGAAGCCGCCGCCGCGGCGGCCACCCCCACCGCGGCCAACGGCAAGGCCGCGGACGCCGGCGCCGTACGACGCCGGTCGCCGTCCCCCGAGCGCAGCACACCCAGCATCTCCCGCAGCTCCGTCAGCGCCTGGCGTCCCATGTCGCCCACCAGCGCCGCGTTCTTCACGGCCTTCTCCGGGTCCTTCCGCGCCACCGCCTGCAACGCCGCCGCGTGCACCACCATCAGGCTCACCCGATGTGCGACGACGTCGTGCATCTCCCGCGCGATCCGCGTCCGTTCCTCGCCCCGCGCCCACTCCGCGCGCTCCTCCGCGCGCTCCGCGAGCAGCTGGAGCTCGCGTTCCAGGCTGTCCGCCCGCTCCCGCAGGCTCTCCATCAGCCGCCGCCGCGCACCCACGTAGAGGCCCAGCAGCACCGGAGGCGCGGTCAGCCCGAGCGAGGTCGCCAGCGCCGCGAACGGCACGAACCAGTCCCCGAGCGTGAGATCCCCGCGCGCCATGCTCTGCCGCACCCGCACGAACGTCACGATCAGCGTGCCCAGCAGCGTCATCCCCGACAGCGCCACGATGATCCGGCGCGGTACCTCGGCCGCGGCGAGGGTGTAGAGGCCGACGATGCCCATCAGGAAGCCCATCTGGGCCGGCGTGATCGCGATCGACACGAGTACGACGGCGATCGGCCATTTCCTGCGCAGCAACAGCACCGAACCGGCCAGCAGACCGAACACGATCCCGGCCGACACCGGAACCCCCGCATCCCGTGCGAACGGGATTCCCTCGGCGCCGCACTCCAGCGCCGACACCAGCGCCAGACCACCGTCCAGCGCCGCGCTTCGCCACCGCGACCACCACCACGGCCCTGCCAAGGCCGTCGTGCGGTCTGCCCCCGTCGTGGTCATGCGTCCAGCCTACGGGCGCGGGGGTGGGCTTTTCCGGTGAGTTTCGTCTACTGGCCTACACCACCCTCCGTAACCGAACAACACCGAAACCCACCGGTATCCCTCGAACTGCCGAACCACGCCCGTTCGAGGCCGGAATCGATCAATCCGGCCAGACGGTACGCGGACGGCACGTTCACCCGTCAACGCGACGGGGGTTCGGAAGCGCGGCCGCGATGCGCACCGGCGGCCGTCACGGCAGAGCGGCAACACGGCAACGCGGCAGAGCGACGAGACCGCAATGCCGCAAATCGGCAGAGGCGACGCGGTAAAGGTCCTGAAGGGCGCCGACTTGTACCGTCGCATCGAAGGCGCCTGGTACGGCATAGTAGGAGGCGCCACTCACCGGCCTGACCGAATGTCCGGCCTGGTCGACGTATTCCCCCGTGGTGTAATTGGCAGCACTGTGGCTTTTGGTGCCATCTGTCCGGGTTCGAGTCCTGGCGGGGGAGCCGCACTCGTTCCGGTCCTGACCGCTGACAGTCCCGTCAGGGCCCGCTCTCATGTCCCCCACGAAACGCCCCGGTATCCTGCGGATGTCACCCCCACCCATCCAAAAAGCCGAAGGGCAACTCCGTGAGCGCCATTCGCCCGGCAGCCGTCGTCGTTCTCGCAGCGGGTGAGGGCACCCGTATGAAGTCGGCCACACCCAAGGTCCTGCACGACCTCTGTGGCCGTTCCCTGGTGGGCCATGTGCTCGCCGCCTCCCGTGAGTTGGACCCCGAGAACCTGGTCGTCGTCGTCGGGCACGCGCGCGAGCAGGTCGGCGCACATCTCGGTGCGGTCGACGCCACCGTCCGTACGGCCGTGCAGGAGCGGCAGAACGGCACCGGGCACGCCGTGCGGATGGCGCTGGAGGAGCTGGGCGGCCCGGTCGACGGGACCGTGGTGGTCGTCTGCGGCGACACCCCGCTGCTCACCGGCGAGACCCTCGCCCGGCTCGCCGGGACCCACCACGCCGACGGCAACGCCGTGACCGTGCTGACCGCCGAGGTCCCGGACGCGACCGGTTACGGCCGTATCGTGCGCGACGGCGCGTCCGGCGCCGTGACGGCCATCGTCGAGCACAAGGACGCCTCCGACGCGCAGCGGGCGATCCGGGAGATCAACTCGGGTGTGTTCGCGTTCGACGGGCAGCTGCTCGCGGACGCGCTGGGGAAGGTGCGCACGGACAACAGCCAGGGCGAGGAGTACCTGACGGACGTACTGGGGATCCTGCGCGAGGCCGGGCACCGGGTCGGTGCGTCGGTCGCCGCCGACCACCGCGAGATCGCCGGGATCAACAACCGGGTGCAGCTGGCTCAGGCGCGCCGGATCCTCAACGACCGGCTGCTGGAGCGGGCGATGCTGGACGGCGTCACGGTCGTGGACCCGGCGACCACCTGGGTCGACGTGACGGTCACCTTCGAGCGGGACGTCGTCGTCCACCCGGGGACGCAGCTGCAGGGCTCCACCCACCTCGCCGAGGGCGCCGAGGTCGGGCCGAACAGCCGGCTGAAGGACACCCGGGTCGGCGCCGGGGCACGCGTGGACAACACGGTGGCCGATTCCGCCCATGTCGGTCCGAACGCGACCGTGGGACCGTATGCCTATCTGCGGGCGGGGACGCGGCTGGGCGCCAAGGGCAAGATCGGCACATACGTGGAGACCAAGAACGCCGCCATCGGCGAGGGGACCAAGGTCCCGCACCTCTCCTACGTCGGCGACGCGACGATCGGCGAGTACACGAACATCGGTGCGGCGAGCGTGTTCGTGAACTACGACGGCGAGAACAAGCACCACACCACGGTCGGGTCGCACTGCAAGACGGGTTCGGACAACATGTTTGTGGCGCCTGTCACGGTCGGGGACGGTGCATACACCGCTGCCGGGTCTGTGATCACGAAGGACGTACCGCCCGGTTCGCTGGCCGTGGCCCGCGGTCAGCAGCGGAATATCGAGGGCTGGGTGGCCCGGAAGCGTCCGGGGAGCTCGGCGGCGAAGGCCGCCGAGGCGGCCTCCCGGCGGGGCACGAACGAGGACTGACCGGAAACAGGTGCGCCGAAGACGTCGTACCGTGATAAGTGCACACCCGCACCTAACCAGCTGTTTCGGCCTCCCGCGTACGGCGCAGAGGTCGCTGGACATCCAGCTGTACGGCTGAGACACCTCTGAGGAGACAGTGCTGTGACCGGGATCAAGACGACCGGCAAGAAGAAGATGATGTTCTTCTCCGGCCGCGCCCACCCCGAGCTTGCCGAGGAGGTCGCCCACCAGCTGGGTGTCGGGGTGGTACCGACCAAGGCCTTCGACTTCGCGAACGGCGAGATCTACGTCCGTTACCAGGAGTCGGCGCGCGGTGCCGACTGCTTCGTGATCCAGAGCCACACGGCTCCGATCAACCAGTGGATCATGGAGCAGCTGATCATGATCGACGCGCTGAAGCGCGCGTCGGCGCGTTCCATCACGGTGATTGTGCCGTTCTACGGTTACGCGCGGCAGGACAAGAAGCACCGGGGCCGTGAACCGATTTCGGCGCGGCTCATCGCCGATCTGATGAAGACGGCGGGTGCGGACCGGATCCTGACCGTGGACCTGCACACGGACCAGATCCAGGGGTTCTTCGACGGTCCGGTGGATCATCTGTTCGCGCTCCCGCTGCTCGCGGACTACGTGGGCAGGAAGGTGGACAGGGACAAGCTGACGATCGTGTCCCCGGACGCCGGCCGGGTGCGGGTCGCCGACCGCTGGTGCGACCGGCTCGGTGCGCCGCTGGCGATCGTGCACAAGCGCCGCGACAAGGACGTGGCGAACCAGGTGACCGTCCACGAGGTCGTGGGCGAGGTCAAGGGCCGGGTCTGCGTCCTGGTCGACGACATGATCGACACCGGCGGCACGATCTGCGCGGCGGCGGACGCCCTGTTCGCGCACGGCGCCGAGGACGTGATCGTGACGGCGACGCACGGTGTGCTCTCGGGTCCGGCGGCGGACCGCCTGAAGAACTCGCGGGTGAGCGAGTTCGTGCTCACGAACACGCTGCCGACGCCGGGCGAGCTGGGCCGGGATCTGGACAAGATCACGGTGCTGTCGATCGCGCCGACGATCGCGAGCGCGGTGCGCGAGGTGTTCGAGGACGGTTCGGTGACGAGCCTCTTCGACGAACAGTGAGCGGCGCTTCGTAAGCACCGTGCAGTGAGGTTTCTGCACAGGCTGCGCGGCCTGCACCGCCCGCATTGAAGATCCTTTTGGTACGGCCTCTCCCGCCGAGTAGACTGCACAAGTTGCTCGGCGAGGGAGGCCGTACCTGTTCCGTACAGGTGTCGGCGCTCCGTTATCGACGCGCTCTTCGTAGCAGGCCGTTCGTGGCCGGGTGACCACGTCCGTTTCTACCTATACGAGGAGTGATCACCATGTCCGAGGTGAAGATCGCCGCCGAGTCGCGCACCGAGTTCGGCAAGGGCGCCGCCCGCCGTATCCGTCGCGACAGCAAGGTCCCCGGTGTCCTGTACGGCCACGGTTCGGACCCGATCCACCTGACCCTCCCGGGCCACGAGCTGCTGCTCGCGCTGCGTACCCCGAACGTTCTGATCTCCCTGGACATCGACGGCAAGTCCAACGAGCTGGCGATCCCGAAGTCCGTGGTCCGCGACCCGATCAGGGGCTACCTGGAGCACGTCGACCTGCTGCTGGTCAAGCGCGGCGAGAAGGTCAACGTCGAGATCCCGGTGCACACCGAGGGTGAGCTGGCCCCGGGCGGCAACCTCCTCGAGCACGTGCTGAACGCGCTGCCGGTCGAGGCCGAGGCCACCCACATCCCCGAGTCCGTCACCGTCTCCGTCGAGGGCCTGGAGGCCGGCGCCTCCGTCCTCGCCAAGGACATCACCCTGCCGTCCGGCACCACGTTGGCCGTCGACGGCGACACGGTCGTCCTGCAGGTCCTGGCCGCGCAGGCCGAGGAAGCCCCTGCGGGCGAAGAGGGCGCGGCGGGCGAGGAAGTCGCCGAGGCCTGATCCTCACCTTCGTTTCATCGTTCGTCAGCCGCCGCTTCCTCCCGGGAGCGGCGGCTGGCGCGTATCAAGGAGACATGGACGTGACCACCCCCGCAGCCGCCGCCCCCGCAGGCGGCCCCTGGCTGATCGCCGGCCTCGGCAACCCCGGACCGGAGTACGCGATGAACCGGCACAACGTCGGTTTCATGGTCGCGGACCTGCTCGCCGGGCGGATCGGGGGGAAGTTCAAGCGGGCCGGCAAGGCGCAGGCGCAGGTCGTGGAGGGGCGGCTCGGGGCGCCGGGCCCGGGGAGCCGGCGGGTGATCCTGGCCAAGCCGATGTCGTACATGAACCTGTCCGGCGGCCCGCTGAACGCGCTGCGCGACTTCTACAAGGTGCCCGTGGCGAATATCGTCGCCATCCACGACGAACTGGACATCGACTACGGCGTCCTCCGGCTCAAGCTCGGCGGCGGCGACAACGGCCACAACGGGCTGAAGTCGATGACGAAGTCCATGGGCGCCGACTACCACCGGGTGCGGTTCGGGATCGGGCGCCCTCCGGGTCGTATGCAGGTCGCGGACTTCGTGCTGAAGGACTTCTCCTCGGCCGAGCGCAAGGAACTGGACTACCTCGTGGACCGGGCGGCCGACGCCGTGGAGGCGCTGGTCACCGAGGGACTGGAGCGGGCGCAAAGCTCGTACAACTCCTGACTTGTCCCCCACCGCAGTTGACCGGCCGTAGGGACATGGCCAATGATCCCGGCCATGCCTGCTGCCTCGGTCCCCTCTTCCCGTACGCCTCCGGTCGCCGCCCTGCGGTTCGGCCGGGTCGTGTCGATGGGCGCGGTCGCCGTGCTGATCCTGGTCGGCGGGGTGTGGGGCTCCTGGGGCACGGCGCAGCACGTGATGCTGACGAAGGGCAAGGAACGGGGCACGGTCGAGGTGACCGCGTGCGGTGCGGACACCTGCACGGGCCCGTTCACCCCGATCGCCTCCGGTGCCTCCGCGCGCTCCCGTGTGGTCATCGACAAGTCGGTGGCGGTGCGCAAGGGGCAGACCTACGACGTGATCGTGAAGCCCGGCACCGACGAGGTGGTCCGGTCCGGCCCCGCCGGGATCCTGCTCGCCTGGGTGCCGCTGGGCGGTGCGCTGCTGCTGGCGGCGGTGGTGGTCGCCGGAGGGCTGCGGCTGACACGGGTGGCGTGGGCGCTGGGCGGTTCGGGGATCGCGCTGCTGACGGCGGCTTTCTTCGCCTTGCAGTGAGCGCATACGGCAGTGAGCACATACGCAAGTGCCCCCGGGTGTACGACCCCGGGGGCACAGCCATGTGCGGTGGTGCTGGTCAGCCGGTGTTGCGCAGTCCTGCTGCCACGCCGTTGACGGTGAGGAGCAGGGCGCGGGCGAGGAGGGGGTCGGGTTCGGCGCCGGCGGTGGCGGCATCGCGCTGGCGCTTGAGGAGGGTGACCTGGAGGTAGGAGATCGGGTCGAGGTAGGCGTCGCGGATGCCGAAGGTCTGCTTGAGGACGGGGGTGGCGTCGAGCAGTTCGTTCTCGCCGGTGATCTTGAGGACTTCGGT
>NZ_JBHXSK010000073.1:50449-51643 GCF_042716195.1 Streptomyces sp. NPDC058683 | reverse complement strand
GTTGATAGGCCGGATCTGGAAGCACCGTGAGGTGTGGAGGTGACCGGTACTAATAGGCCGAGGGCTTGTCCTCAGTTGCTCGCGTCCACTGTGTTAGTTCTGAGGCAACGACTGTTGCCGGCTAGAGCTGAACACACAATTAAAAAGTGTGCTTGTTCGCTCGAAACCATTAGGGTTTCGGTGGTCATAGCGTGAGGGAAACGCCCGGTTACATTTCGAACCCGGAAGCTAAGCCTTACAGCGCCGATGGTACTGCAGGGGGGACCCTGTGGGAGAGTAGGACACCGCCGAACAATCTTTGAGGACCCCTGGTCACCAGCGTTCAGCTGGGACCAGGGGTCCTTTTGTTTTTACAATGCTTGAGGTACCGAAGACAGGAGTCACCATGTCCACCAACTCTCCCGACGAGCGACCGGAGCGCGACCAGCGGCCACGGGACAGTGGTGACCGCGGTGACCGTGGCGGATACCGCAACGACCGCAGCAACGACCGCGGAGACCGCGGCGGTTACGGTCGTCGCGACGACAATCGTGGCGGCAGTGGTGGCGGTGGCTACGGTCGCCGCGACGACAACCGCGGTAGTGGATACGGCCGTCGGGACGACCGTCGTGGTGACGAGCGCCGCGGCGATGACCGGGGCGGATACGGCCGTCGCGATGACAATCGCCGTGACGACAACCGGCGTGACGACAACCGGCGTGACGACAACCGTGGTGGTGGGTACGGCCGGCGTGATGACAACCGCGGCTCCCGCCCCGCGTTCCAGCGGGACGACCGTGGTGGCCACGGCGGCCGTCGGGACGACAACCGTGGTGGTGGCGGTGGCTACCGCGGCCGGGACGACCGGCGCGACGACCGTGGTGACCGTCCGGCGTTCCGTCGTGATGACCGCGACGACCGTGGCGGTCGCAGTGACCGTGGTGACCGTCCCGCCTTCCGTCGTGACGACAACCGTGGTGACCGTCCTACCTTCCGTCGTGACGACAACCGTGGTGACCGTCCCGCCTTCCGCCGGGACGACAACCGCGGTGGCGGCGGCTACCGTGGCCGGGACGACCGGCGCGACGACAATCGTGGTGCCGGTGGTGGCTACGGCGGCCGTCGGGACGACAACCGGGGCGGTGGCGGTGGCTACCGCGGCCGTGACGACCGTCGGGACGACCGGCGCGATGACAGCCGTGGTGGCTTCCGAGG
>NZ_JBHXSK010000073.1:0-50441 GCF_042716195.1 Streptomyces sp. NPDC058683 | reverse complement strand
TCGCCCAGTTCGGCGGCGAGTTCCTTGGCGGGGCGCTCCCGGTCGACGTGGTGGCGGGTACGGCCGGCGTGATGACAACCGCGGCTCCCGCCCGGCGTTCCAGCGGGACGACCGTGGCGATCGTGGTGGCTTCCGCCGCGACGACCGTGGTGACCGTCCCGCCTTCCGTCGTGATGACCGCGACGATCGTGGCGGGCGGAGTGACTTCCGTCGGGACGACAACCGGGGCGGTGGCGGTGGCTACCGGGGCCGGGACGACCGTCGGGACGACCGGCGCGATGACAGCCGTGGTGGCTTCCGAGGCCCCCACAGCGACGACCGAGGACATGGCCCCCGGCGAGACGACCGGCGCGATGACCGCCGAGACGACCGAGGCGGCTTCCGTCGGGACGACAACCGGGGCGGTGGCGGTGGCTACCGAGGCCGGGACGACCGGCGCGACGACCGTCGGGACGACCGGCGTGGCGACGACCGGCGTGGCGGCGGTTACGGACGCCGTGACGAGCGTGAGCGCGACCGGGACCGTGAGCCGATCAAGCGGCTGCCGATCCCGGAGGACGTCACCGGCGACGAGATCGACAAGGACGTACGCCAGGAGCTGCAGAGCCTGCCCAAGACGCTCGCGGAGGACGTCGCCAAGAACCTGGTGATGGTCGCGCGGCTCATCGACGAGGACCCCGAGGGTGCGTACGGCTACTCCAAGGTGGCCCTGCGGCTGGCGTCCCGTGTCGCCGCCGTGCGTGAGGCCGCCGGGTTCGCCGCGTACGCGAACCAGAAGTACAGCGAGGCGCTCGCCGAGTTCCGGGCCGCGCGGCGGATGACCGGCAGCGCGGACCTGTGGCCCGTGATGGCCGACTGCGAGCGTGGGCTCGGGCGGCCGGAGAAGGCGCTGGACATGGCCGGCGCCCCCGAGGTGCACAAGCTCGACAAGGCCGGCCAGGTCGAGATGCGGCTCGTCGCCGCCGGTGCCCGGCGTGACATGGGGCAGCTGGACGCGGCGATCGTGACGCTGCAGAGCCCCGAACTGGCGTCCAACTCCGTACAGCCGTGGACCGCGCGGCTGCGGTACGCCTATGCCGACGCCCTGCTCGCGGCCGACCGTGTGGGCGAGGCGCGGGAATGGTTCGCCAAGGCTGTCGAGGCCGACCGGGACGGCAGCACGGACGCCTCCGACCGGCTGGCCGAGTTGGACGGGGTCGAGTTCGTCGACGCCCTGAACGACGACGAGGACGAGGACACGGTCACGGTCACGGACGAGGAATCGGACGAAGACACGGACGAGGACACGGACGACGACGTGGACATGGACGACGACGTGGACATGGACGACGACGTGGACATGGTCGACGACGCGGACGAGTCCGAGGAGACCCTCGGCGAAGCCGCGACCGAGCCCGAGGCGGAGTCCAAGGCCACGACCGAGGCAGAGACCGAGGCCCAGGCCAAGTCCGAGGCCGAGGCCGACAAGGACTGATCACGGCGTTCGACAGAGGGCAGGCTCCGACCGGGGCCTGCCCTCTGTCGTTCTCGTCGCCGTTCTCAGATGTCGAGCGCCCGCAGCACCAGCCCCGACGCCGGCTTCGGGCCGAAGGACGTCGACTTGCGGGGCATCGTCACGCCCTGGCGGGCGAGGTCGCGGACGACCTCCTCGTGGACCGGGTGCAGGAGGACGGCCGTACTGCCGGCGCGTTCGGCCTTGGCGACCGTCGCCGCCGCATCGTGGATGTACGCGATGTGCGCGTTCGAGTCCTCGGGGATGCGCCAGACGTGGTCGAGGAGCGTGGCGTGCAGGACGGTCGCGTCGAGCGTGCGCCAGGCGGCCGGGCGGTCGGCGGGGACCGTGCGGGCCAGCAGATCCGGGTCCGGGCGGTCGATGAGGTGGAAGGCGCCGTCGCCGGCCAGCACGAACGCGTTGCCGGCGCACGCCGCGTCCGCGAGCGCCTCCTGGGCCTGCGGCAGGGGGACGTCGAGCCGTCGTACCCGGAAATGGTCCTGTACGGCCGCCAGGGCCTCCGCCACCGGCAGGCCGTGCAGCAGGCGGTGGATGGCGCGGACGCGCAGCGGGTAGCGCGCGGTGTCGACCAGGAGGACCAGGCCGTAGTCCCAGGGGCTGGGGGAGGCGTGCTCCGCGCGTAGACGCAAGTAGGTGGCCCACCGGTGGTGGCCGTCGGCGATCAGGGCCTGGTGGTGGGCCAGGTCGGACTGGACACGTGCCACCTCAGAGGGATCGGTGACCGACCAGAGGCGGTGGTGGAAGCCGTCCTCCGTGGTGGTGGCGAGGAGCGGCGGGCGGTCGGCCGCCTGTTCGACGACCTCGGCGGCCGTGCCGTTGCCCCGGTAGGTCAGGAGCAGGGGTTCGAGGTTCGCGGAGGTCGCGCGCATCAGCGCCGCGCGGTCGGCGACGACCGGGGGCATGACCTCCTCGTGCGGCAGCACCACGCCCTCCGACGGTTCCGAGACCCGCAGCGCGCCGATGACCCCGCGCTGGAGCATGCCGTTGCCGTCGTGCTGCTCGTAGACGTACAGGCCGGGTTCGGGATCCGTGGTGAGGATGCCCTCGGCCTGCCAGCGGTGCAGGGTGTCGGCCGCCTGTTCGGTGCCGGCGCTGGGAGTGCCGGCCTGCGGAAGGATCAGGCGGACGATGTTGTGCGGATCGGCGGACTGGAGGTGGTGTACGCCGTCGGGGCGTACGACGACGTCGTACGGCGGGGAAGTGACGGCGGCGAGGCTGCCGACCCGGTCGGGGTCGTAGCGAAGGCCTCGGAACGGGTTGAGTTCCAGGCCTCGGCGCTCCGTTGCTTCCGAGTGACCTGCAGTGTTCATCCCGGCATCGTACGTGTGTCAGTGGCGTGCGGGATGATCGATGGGGAAAGGCGGGACAACGAAGAGTGACTAGGAGCGATGGGGAATGAGCCAGGGTGTCGGGACTGGTCCCGAGGGCAGCGGACAGGCTCTGAGCACGGCGTATGACACGGCGCTGCTCGATCTGGACGGCGTGGTGTACGCGGGCGGCAGCGCGATCGCGCACGCAGTGGAGTCGCTGGCGGCGGCCCGCGCGGGCGGGATGCGACTGGCGTACGTCACCAACAACGCGCTGCGCACGCCGGACACGGTCGCCGGGCACCTCACCGAGCTGGGGATCCCGACCGGCGCCGATGACGTCATCACCTCGGCGCAGGCGGTCGCGCGGCTGATCAGCGAGCAGGTGCCGGCGGGTGCGCGGGTGCTGGTGATCGGCGGCGAGGGGCTGCGGGTCGCCCTGCGGGAGCGCGGGCTGGAGCCGGTGGACTCCGCCGACGACGACCCGGCGGCGGTCGCGCAGGGGTACGGCGGCCCTGACCTGGCGTGGGGGCGGTTCGCCGAGGCGTCGTACGCCGTCGCGCGCGGGGTGCCGTGGTTCGCGTCCAACACCGATCTGACGATTCCCAGCGGGCGCGGGATCGCGCCGGGCAACGGCGCGGCGGTGGAAGTTGTCCGGATCGCGACGGGTGCCGAGCCGCAGGTGGCCGGCAAGCCGCTGCCGCCGATGCACCGGGAGACGGTCCTGCGGACGGGTGCGAAGCGGCCGTTGGTGGTCGGGGACCGGCTGGACACCGACATCGAGGGTGCCTTCAACGGCGGGGTCGACTCACTGCTCGTCCTGACCGGTGTCACCGACGGGCGTCAGCTGCTCGCCGCGCCGCCGCAGCACCGGCCGACCTATGTCGACGCCGACCTGCGGGGGCTGCTCACCGGGCAGCCGGAGGTCACGGCGGCGGGCGACGGCTTCCGGTGCGGCGGCTGGACGGCCACGGCGGGGGCGGACCTGCTGGAGCTGAAGGGGGACGGCGAGGCCCTCGACGGGCTGCGGGCGCTGTGCGCGGCGGCCTGGACGGCGGCCGGGGACGGCTCCTGCGAGTTGGACGGAGGCAAGGCGCTGGCGCGGCTGGGGCTCTGAATCCGCGCTGCTCACCGGGACCGGGCATCGAGATCCAATGAGAGGGTAGGCTAACCTAACCGGGTGTTGGTCGACAGTCCTCCCGAACAGCGCGCGGAGACCGCCCCCGCGCCCCCAACCCGCCGGGCGATACGGACCCTTGGGCTCCTCGTCTCCGTCGTGATCCTGCTGCTCGTCGCGCTGGCGAGCATCGCGATCGGAGCGAAGGAGCTGCCGCTGGACCAGGTCTGGCACGGCCTGTTCCACGACACGGGGACCTACGGCGACGTGGTCGTACACGAGCGGCTGTCCCGGACCGTCCTCGGCCTGCTGGCCGGTGCCGCCCTCGGCCTGTCCGGGGCGGTGCTCCAGGCGCTCACCCGCAACCCGCTCGCGGACCCCGGCCTGCTCGGCATCAACGCGGGCGCGTCGGCCGCGGTCGTCACCGCCATCACCTACTTCGGTGTCACCACCCTCAACGGCTATGTGTGGTTCGCCTTCTTCGGGGCGGCCGCGGTGGGCGCGCTGGTGTGGTTCCTGGGCGGCAGCCGGGGCGCCACCCCGGTGCGGCTGGCGCTGGCCGGTACGGCGATCAGCGCCGCGCTCTACGGCTACCTCCAGGCCGTGATGATCACGGACGGCGCGGCGCTCAACAAGTGGCGTTTCTGGACGGTCGGTTCGCTGGCCTCCGCGAGCGACTCGACGATCGTGCAGGTGCTGCCGTTCCTCGCGGTCGGCACCCTGCTCGCCCTCGGCCTCGCCCGGCCGCTGAACGCGGTGGCGATGGGCGACGACACCGCCCGTGCCCTCGGCGCCAACCTGGGCCGCACCCGGGCCCTCGCCATGCTCGCCGCCGTCGTGCTGTGCGGCGCGGCCACCGCGGCCTGCGGCCCGATCGCCTTCGTCGGCCTGATGGTCCCGCACGTCGTGCGCTCCTTCACCGGCCCCGACCTGCGCTGGATCCTGCCGTACGCGACGATCCTGTCGCCCGTGCTGCTGCTCGGCGCCGATGTCGTCGGCCGGATCGTCGCCCGCCCCTCGGAGCTCCAGGTCGGCATCGTCACCGCGATCATCGGCGGGCCGGTCTTCATTCTTCTCGTACGACGGCGGAGGACGGCCCAGCTGTGAGGAACACTGCTGTGAAGACCACTGCTGCGAAGACCACCGCTGCGAAGACCACTGCTGCGATGACCACTGCTGCGAAGACCGCCGCTGTGAAGAACACGCGTACCCTGCGCACCCCCGGCGGGCTCTCCCTGCGGGCGGACCTGCGCGCGCTGGTCGTCGTGACCGCGCTGCTGCTGGCCGCGTGTGCCGCGAGTGTCGTGCTGATCGGCACCGGCGACTTCCCGATCTCCTTCGGCGACGTGGTGAGGACGCTGGCCGGCAACGGCACCCCGAGCCAGGACTTCATCGTCAACGAGCTGCGGCTGCCGCGTGTGCTGGTCGGTCTGCTGGTCGGCGCCTCGCTCGGTCTCGGCGGCGCGCTGTTCCAGGCCATCTCGCGCAACCCGCTCGGCAGTCCGGACGTCCTCGGTCTCTCCCAGGGCGCGACGTCCGGCGCGCTCGTCGTCATCGTGCTGACGTCCGGGGGCGCCGCCCAGGTCACGTTCGGCGCGCTGGTCGGCGGTCTGCTGACCGGTCTCGCCATCTATCTGCTCGCCTGGAAGCAGGGCGTGCACGGCTACCGGCTGGTCCTGGTCGGTATCGGTGTCTCCGCGGTCGTCACCGCGGTCAACGGCTATCTGCTCACCAAGGCCGACTTCGTCGACGCGACGCGCGCGGTCGTCTGGATGACCGGCTCCCTCAACGGCCGGGACTGGAGCCAGGTCTGGCCGCTGCTCGCGCTCTGCGCGGTCCTCGTCCCGCCGGCCCTCGCCAACGCGCGCGGCCTCAGGATGATGGAGATGGGCGACGACGTGTCCAACGCCCTCGGGGTGCGCGTGGAGCGGGTACGGCTGCTGCTGATGGTGTCGGCCGTGCTGCTGACCGCGGCCGCCACCGCCGCCGCGGGCCCGGTCAGCTTCGTGGCGCTCACCGCCCCGCAGCTCGCCCGCCGTCTCACCCGCTCGCCCGGCCCCAACCTGCTGCCCTCCCTCTGCATGGGCGCCACCCTGCTGGTCACCGCCGACTGGGCCTCCCAGCGTGCCTTCGGCGCCGACCAGCTGCCCGTGGGCGTGGTCACCGGTGTCCTGGGCGGCCTCTACCTGCTGTGGCTCCTTGTCACCGAACGCAAGGCGGGCCGGATATGAGCACGCGAGGCGGGCCGGGCATGAGCACGAACCCCGAGTCGGAGAGCAAGAACAAGAAGAGGAACCCTGTGAACCGCCTGTCCGCCGAGAACGTCACCCTCGCCTACGACCAGCGTGTCATCGCCGAGCAGCTGTCGGTGGAGATCCCCGACAACTCCTTCACCGTGATCGTCGGCCCCAACGCCTGCGGCAAGTCGACGCTCCTGCGCGCGCTGTCGCGGATGCTCAGGCCCAGCCAGGGCCGGGTGCTGCTCGACGGGCAGGTCATCCAGTCGATGCCGGCGAAGAAGGTCGCCCGCACCCTCGGCCTGCTGCCCCAGTCGTCCATCGCGCCCGACGGGATCACCGTCGGCGACCTGGTCGGCCGCGGCCGCTACCCGCACCAGGGCCTGCTGCGGCAGTGGTCCGCCGAGGACGAGCGGGTGGTCCAGGAGTCGATGGCCCAGACGGGGGTCGCCTCACTCGCCGACCGGTACGTCGACGAGCTGTCCGGCGGTCAGCGGCAGCGCGTGTGGATCGCCATGGCGCTCGCCCAGCAGACCCCGCTGCTGCTCCTCGACGAGCCGACCACCTACCTCGACATCCAGCACCAGATCGACGTCCTCGACCTCTGTGCCGAACTGCACGAGGAACAGGGGCGCACGCTGGTCGCCGTGCTGCACGACCTCAACCACGCGGCCCGTTACGCCACGCACCTCATCGCGCTGCGCGAGGGCGAGGTGATCGCCGAGGGCGCCCCGAACGACATCGTCACCGCCGAACTGGTCGAGGAGGTCTTCGGGCTGCGCTGCCAGATCATCGACGACCCGGAGACGGGCACCCCGCTGGTGGTGCCGGCGGCCCGGAAGGCACGTACGCGGGTGACGGTCACAGAAGCTTCCTGAGCCGGAACAGGTCCAGCAGGTTCGCGTCCAGCTTCACCCGGCCCGAGCCCCAGGCCCCGGCGAAGTTCAGCTCGCCGTCGACCAGGGCCACCAGGTCGTCGCCGGCCATGGCCAGCCCGATCTGCGCCTTCTCCCGGGGCGGCCCGGGGAACGTCTCCTCCACCTCGATCCGGCCGCCGGTGAGCCGGCCGGCGAAGGTGACGTCCAGGTCGGTGATGTGGCAGCTGACCGTGCGGTCCATGGCGGCGGCCGCGCGGACGTCGCCCTCGGCGCCGCCCATGGTGTGGGAGAGCTTGTCGAGTGCGGCGCGGCACTCCTCGATCGTGGCCATCGCGATCGACGGTACCCCAGCGGTTCGGGGTAGCGTCGGGGCATGACCGACTCTGTGCCCGAGGGCCGGGTGGCGGAGACGGCGGAAGCGGTCCCGGCCGAGCCCGAGTACGACCCCGCCGCCCCTGCCCCGCTGAACGTCCCCCGCACTCCCACCGGCAACGCCGAGGTCGACGCCCAACTCGACCGGCTGGGCGACACCGACCACCTCGCCACGGACGGGCATCTGGAGGTGTACGAGGATGTACACCGGGGGCTGCGCGACGCGCTGACCGCGCTCGACGCCCGCCCGGGACCTCCGGGCCCCCCGGCGCCCGCACCGCCGTACGGCACCAGGGCGCCCGCACCGTCGTCGTACCACCAGAGCAGGAGCTGAACCGAACGTGGCAGGAGTCGCACGCCGCCGTCTGGACGCGGAGCTGGTCCGCCGGAAGCTGGCGCGTTCGCGGGAGCACGCCAGCCAGCTGATCGCCGCCGGGCGGGTCTCCGTCGGCAAGACCCTGGCGACCAAGGCGGCCACCCAGGTGGAGACCGCCGCGGCCATCGTGGTGCAGTCCGACGACAACGACCCCGAGTACGTGTCCCGGGGCGGCCACAAGCTGGCGGGTGCGCTGGCGGCGTTCGTCCCGCAGGGGCTCGCGGTCGAGGGACGGCGGGCGCTGGACGCCGGCGCGTCCACCGGAGGCTTCACCGATGTGCTGCTGCGCGCGGGCGCCGCGCAGGTCGTCGCCGTCGACGTCGGATACGGACAACTCGCGTGGTCTCTGCAGAGCGATGAACGCGTCACCGTCAAGGACCGTACGAACGTACGCGAGTTGACGCTTGAAGCGATCGATGGGGAGCCTGTGGATCTTGTCGTGGGTGATCTGTCCTTCATCCCGCTCGGGCTGGTGCTGCCGGCCCTGGCGCGGTGCGTGAAGCCGGACGCCGACCTGGTGATGATGGTCAAACCGCAGTTCGAGGTGGGCAAGGAACGACTGGGCAGTGGGGGAGTCGTACGGAGTCCGCAGCTGCGGGCGGAGGCCGTGCGGGGGGTTGCCGACAAGGCGTGGGAGCTGGGGCTCGGGGTGAACGGTGTCACCGCCAGCCCGCTGCCCGGGCCGTCCGGCAATGTCGAGTACTTTCTGTGGCTGCGGGCCGGGGCACCCCGACTGGACCCGGCCGACGTTGACCGTGCAGTGGCGGAGGGGCCGCGTTGACACAGAACCGAGCTCGTACTGTTTTCCTGCTGGCCCACACCGGGCGGCCTGCGGCGATCCGCAGCGCCGAACTCGTGGTCAAGGGCCTGCTGGCAGCCGGAGTCGGCGTACGGGTCCTGGATTTCGAGGCCCGAGACCTGCCGCTCCCCGAGGAGGTCGAACTCGTCGAGGAGGCCTCGCCGCACAGCCTCGACGGCTGTGAGCTGCTGATCGTGCTCGGCGGTGACGGCACGCTGCTGCGCGGTGCCGAGTTCGCACGCGCCTCCGGGGTGCCGATGCTCGGCGTCAACCTCGGCAGCGTCGGGTTCCTCGCGGAGGCCGAGCGCGACGACCTCGACAAGGTCGTGGACCGGGTGGTGAGCAGGGCGTACGAGGTCGAGGAACGGATGACCGTCGACGTCGTCGTGCACCGCAACGGGGACATCGTGCACACCGACTGGGCGCTGAACGAGGCGGCCGTGCAGAAGGCGGGCGCCGAGAAGCTCCTCGAAGTCGTGCTGGAGATCGACGGGCGGCCGGTGACCGGGTTCGGGTGCGACGGGATCGTGCTGTCGACCCCGACCGGGTCCACGGCGTACGCGTTCTCGGCCGGCGGGCCGGTGGTGTGGCCGGAGGTGGAGGCGCTGCTGATGGTGCCGATCTCCGCGCACGCGCTGTTCGCGAAGCCGCTGGTGACGTCGCCGGACTCGGTGCTGGCGGTGGAGGTGCTGCCGCACATCCAGCCGGGCGTGCTGTGGTGCGACGGGCGCCGGACCGTCGAGCTGCCGCCGGGCGCGCGGGTGGAGGTGCGGCGGGGGGCGGTGCCGGTGCGGCTGGCACGGCTGCATCACGCGTCGTTCACGGACCGGCTGGTGGCGAAGTTCGCGCTGCCGGTCTCCGGGTGGCGGGGGGCGCCGCAGTAGCGGTTCGCGGCGGGTGGCCGGGGAACTTCGGCGGCTGCGGGTGGTTCGTGGTTGCTCGCGCAGTTCCCCGCGCCTCTTTGGGGCGCACCTCCACTCGCCCGGGTGACAGGGGGCCTCGCACTTCGTCGGCCGGACCTCGTAAGGTCTTCTCCGTGCTGGAAGAAATGCGGATACGGTCCCTCGGAGTCATCGACGACGCTGTCGTCGAGTTGTCGCCGGGGTTCACTGCCGTCACGGGTGAGACCGGTGCGGGCAAGACCATGGTCGTCACCAGCCTGGGGCTGCTGCTCGGTGGGCGGGCCGATCCCGCGCTCGTGCGGATCGGCTCCGAGAAGGCGGTCGTCGAAGGACGGCTCACCGTGCCCCCGGGCACCTCCGCGGTCGTACGGGCCGAGGAGGCCGGCGCCGAGCTGGACGACGGGGCGCTGCTGATCAGCCGTACCGTTTCCGCCGAGGGCCGCTCCCGGGCGCACCTGGGCGGCCGGAGCGTGCCCGTGGGGCTGCTCGCCGAGCTCGCCGACGACCTGGTGGCCGTGCACGGGCAGACCGACCAGCAGGGCCTGTTGAAGCTGTCCCGGCAGCGGCAGGCCCTGGACCGGTACGCGGGTGACGGGGTCGCCGTGCCGCTCGCCAAGTACGGCGAGGCCTACCGGCGGCTGCGGGCCGTGGCGGTGGAGCTGGACGAGATCGTCACCCGGGCGCGTGAGCGGGCTCAGGAAGCCGACATGCTGCGCTACGGGCTCGACGAGATCGCCGCCGTGGAGCCGCGGGCCGACGAGGACGTCGAACTCGCCGAGGAGGCCGAGCGGCTCGGACACGCCGAGGCGCTGTCGTCGGCCGCGACCGCCGCGCACTCCGCACTCGCGGGCAACCCCGAGGACCCCGAGGGCATCGACGCGGCCACCCTCGTCGCGGGCGCCCACCGCGCCCTGGAGGCCGTACGGTCGCACGACCCGGCGCTGGCCGCGCTCGCCGACCGGATCGGCGAGGTCGGGATCCTGCTCGGCGATGTGGCGGGCGAACTCGCCGGGTACGCCGACGACCTGGACGCCGACCCGCTGCGGCTCGCGGCCGTGGAGGAGCGGCGCGCCGCGCTCACCGCGCTCACCCGCAAGTACGGCGAGTACGGCGACGGCATCGGCGCGGTGCTGGCGTGGGCCGAGCGGGGTGCCGCACGGCTGACCGAACTCGACGGCGACGACGAGCGGATCGACGAGCTGACCGCCGAACGGGATGCCCTTCGTGCGGAACTGAGCGGCCTCGCACAGGCGTTGACCGACGCGCGCACCGAGGCCGCCGCGCGCTTCGCGGCCGCCGTCACCGCCGAGCTGGGCTCCCTCGCGATGCCGCACGCGCGCGTGTCCTTCGACATCCGGCAGACCGAGGACCCGGAGGGCGTGGAGGTCGGCGGGCGTACGGTCGCGTACGGCCCCTCGGGCGCCGACGAGGTCGAACTGCTCCTCGCCCCGCACCCCGGCGCCCCGCCCCGCCCGATCGCCAAGGGCGCCTCCGGCGGTGAGCTGTCCCGCGTGATGCTCGCGGTGGAGGTCGTCTTCGCGGGCACCGACCCGGTCCCGACCTACCTCTTCGACGAGGTCGACGCGGGCGTCGGCGGCAAGGCGGCGGTCGAGATCGGCCGCCGGCTGGCGAAGCTCGCCAAGTCGGCGCAGGTGGTCGTGGTCACGCACCTCCCGCAGGTCGCCGCTTTCGCCGACCGGCAGTTGCTGGTCGAGAAGACCAACGACGGCTCGGTCACGCGTTCGGGCGTGAAGGTCCTGGAGGGCGAGGAGCGGGTCCGGGAGCTGTCCCGGATGCTCGCCGGCCAGGAGGACTCGGAGACGGCCCGGGCCCACGCGGAGGAGTTGTTGGCCACGGCTCGGGCGGACAGGCCCTAGCGGGGCTGCCTGGCCGGCGCCGGGAGAAGGGGCCGGCGTGGTGGCTGCTGCGTGGCCGGTGGAGCGAAGAGCCGGGCCAGTGTGTCCAGGGGGGCGTCCAGGGCGTTCAGCGCGTCCATGGCCGTCCCCGCCGCCTGTGAGGGGGCGGCGGGACCTGGCGGTGCCGCGGGGAGCGGTTCGTGCTGCTGGTCCGTGGCCGGAGGGCGGCGGCCTATGGCGCGGCGCACTGCCAGGGCGCGGGCCTTGATCTCCGTCCGGCGACGGGTCAGGGCGGGGTCGTCGCTCAGCTCGGCCGGTGCCGACGCGACCGCGGTGGTCAGGGTGTCGAGCGGGGCGGCACACTCCTGCAGGGCCGCCGTGGCCCGCAGTGCCGTGTCGTTCGCCGCCCGGCCGGTGGTCAGGGCGGCCAGCACCCGCAGCGGTGCGGTGGCGAGGACCAGCTGGTCGACGCGGTTCGCGAACCGGGCCCGGGCCCGGCGCACGGCGCGTTCGTCGCGCCAGTCGGCCTCCAGCAGTTCGCCGAGGCCCGCCAGCGCGGCGGCGGTGCGGGCCCGCGCCACCGCGGCCGTACGGATCGGCAGGACCAGCCAGGACGATGCGAGGCCGATGCCCGCCCCGACGGCGATGCCGGCCAGCCGGGTGTGCAGAAGGTCGCCGGGGCTCTGCCCGAACCAGTCGTAGAGCAGGGACAGTACGGCCGTCACGCACGCGGCCCAGTACGCGTAGCTCAGCTCGCGCAGCCAGGTGGCCACGGCGAGCACCGCGAAGATGACGACGACGGCGGTGTCCGAACGAGGTCCGAACGATCCGGTGACGGCACCGGCCACCAGTGTGCCGACCGCCGCGCCGGCCGTGCGCCAGGCCCCCTTCACCAGTACGTCCCCTCGACTGCGCGCGCCGCTGCACACCAGGAAGGCGGTCAGTACGACCCAGGCCCAGTGATCGGGCCAGACGGTGCGGCCGACGACGAAGGCGGCGGTCAGGGCCGCCGCCATCTGCAGCGCCATCCTGGTGCTCGCCGGAAGGCCGGCGCGGGCCGAGGGCGTCGTCCTGACCGCCCAGACGGGCGGGGGAACGGGGACGAACCGGGTCCGGTGCGCCACCCAGGTCAGCAGGGTGCCCCAGACGACCGCGACCAGGGCCGTCACGGCCGCCCAGCCGGTCCGGGCGTGCCCGTCCGTGGGTGCGACCCCGGCGGGGATGACGAGCACGGCGACCAGGGGAAGCACCAGGAGCGTCCCGGCACGGGTGGCGTGCGTCCCGAAGCGGCGGATCCAGATCGCTCCGGCCACCCCGAGCACGAACACCGCGTCGCCCACGTTCGGGTGACGCTGGATCAGTGTGCTCAGCTCCGTGCCGCCGGCCACGGCACACGGCAGCACGGCGGCGGCCAGCAGCCGGTCGGTGGGGTCGAAGGCGCGCTGCACACGGCCGAGCGAGAAGGCGACGACGACGGCCTGTACGACGCTGTCGACGCGGAGTCCGGCCAGGTGCTCGATGAGCAGCGCCCAGCCGTACGTGCCGAGCACGGTGCCCATGACGACGGCCGTCTGCCGCAGGTACAGGCCTGTGGGGTCGAAGCGCAGGGTCTGGCGGAGCGAGCGCCAGAAAGTAAGCATTGTGTACCATCACCGCCGCTGTGAAGCTTGAGTTAAGGCAATCTGTCCGTTGGTTCGCCTACATTTATTCAGTGCTACCTTAACAACGTGGTGATGCTGAGACCAGAAGACCCAGAAGACGAGGACGCCGGAGACGCCGTGCGGGCGGGCGGCGCCGCGGGCCGGGACACCGCCGGGCGTCCCGGCGGCCGGCTGCCCGCGGAGGTCAGGCAGGGGGTCGTACGGCTCGCCCGGCGGCTCAGCGCGGAGCGGCCGGCGGACGGGCTCAGCCTCAACAAGAACAGCGTCCTCGGGCATCTGCTGCGCAACGGCCCGATGTCCGCGGGTGCCCTGGCCGCCGCGGATCACCAGCAGCCGCAGTCGCTGACCCGGGTCTTCGCCGAACTGGAGCGGGACGGGCTGGTCAGCCGTACCCGGGACAGCCACGACGGACGGCAGCGGATGCTGGAGCTGACCGAGGAGGGCCGCAAGACCCTCGCCGCCGACATGGCGCAGCGCGACGCCTGGCTGAGCCACGCCCTCGGTGACCTGACCGAGACCGAGCGGCAGGTGCTGCTGCTCGCCGCCCGCCTGATGAACCGTCTCGCCGACTCACCGGTCGCAACCCCTGACCCCCCGCCCCGACCCCGTTGACGGAGGCTTCCGTGCCCTGGTCCGACCACGCCATCTGGTGGCACGTCCACCCCCTTGGCTTCCTCGGCGCCGAGCGTGCCGCCCTGCCCCCGGACGAACCCCCGCGGCACCGGTTGCCGGCCCTCGCCGACTGGCTGGACCACCTGGTCCGGCTGGGCTGCAACGGTCTCGCGCTCGGCCCGGTCTTCGCCGCCGAGACCCACGGCTACGACACCGTCGACCACTTCCGCGTCGACGCACGGCTGGGTACCGAGGACGACCTGACCGAACTGGTCGAGCGGGCGAAGAGCCGCGGGGTCCGGATCCTGCTGGACGGGGTCTTCAACCATGTGGGCCGCTCCTTCGGGCCCTTCGCCGACGTGGTCCGCAAGGGCGCCGACTCGCCGTACGCGGACTGGTTCGTCCCGGAGGGCGACGACTTCCGCACCTTCGAGGGGCACCGCCACCTCGTCGCCCTCAACCACGCCAACCCGGCCGTCGCGGACCATGTGGTCGGCGTGCTCGACCACTGGCTCGACCGGGGTGTGGACGGCTGGCGGCTGGACGCCGCGTACGCCGTACCGCGGGCCTTCTGGCGCACCGTCACCGACCGGGTCAGGGCCCGCCATCCGCAGGTGTGGTTCAGCGGCGAGGTCATCCACGGCGACTACACCGCGTATGTGACCGAGGGCGGCCTGGACTCCGTCACGCAGTACGAACTGTGGAAGGCGATCTGGAGCTCGCTCAACGACGCCAACCCGCACGAACTGGCCTGGGCGTTCAAGCGGCACAACGCCCTGCTCGACACCTTCGCGCCGCAGACCTTCGTCGGCAACCACGACGTCACCCGTATCGCCAGCCGGCTGCGCGATTCCCGGCAGCTGGCCCACGCCCTCACCGTGCTGTTCACCGTCGGCGGGATCCCGTCCGTGTACGCGGGTGACGAGCGCGCGCTGCAAGGCGTCAAGGAGGAGCGCGAAGGCGGGGACGACGCGATCCGGCCCGCGTTTCCGGCCGGTCCCGCGGGCCTCGACCCCGGTCGGCTGCCGGTGGAACGGCTCCATCAGACGCTGGTGGGGCTGCGTCGCCGCAACCCCTGGCTGGTGCGGGCCCGCGCCCAGGTCCACACGCTCGGCAACGCGGTGCTCACCTACACCCTCACCGACCCCGCGGGCGGTGCCGCCGTCGCGGTCGGGCTCAACTTCGGCGCGGGGCAGGCCACGGGGTCGGTTCCGGCCGCGTCCTGGCAGCGGGCGGCCGGGGACGGGGACGTGGACGCCGTGTCCGGAACCGTGTCCCTGGCCGGTGCCGGCTGGTGCGTGGCCACCGCGCCGGAAATCCCCTGACATGCCGTGCCGGCGACCGGAAATATTTCGGAGCAGTCGACCGCATTGTTATCGATGACCAGAAGGGGGCGGTCACAAGGAGTCGGCCGGAAGGAATACCGGAAATGGTGTCCTCAATATTTGGGTGACGTCATCGTCGGAATCGAGGGATCTTTTTCCGGCTGGTTTCACGCCGCTTCGCGTCCGGGTCGTGCTTTGTTTCACGTCCGGGAGAGCCCGGCCCCCCGTCACGCCAGATAGGAGTCCTGGGCCCGGGCCCAGGCGTGCCGCCAGAGGGGCACCAGATGGCCCTGCTCCCCGCAGGCCGTGACATAGGCGACCAGGAGATCCTCCGACGGCATGCGCAGGCCGGCCAGGACATCGGCGACGGTGCTGCGCGGCAGCGGGCCCGCACCCAGGTCCCGGGCACGCTTCTGCAATTCCCGCAGGGATGGCTGACCGGCCGCCAGACGCACCCGGTGCATCGCCACCAGAAGGTGGGCCGGCTGATGGACGAATTCCAGCCTGCGCCGGGCGGAGAACGCCGGCGCCGGCTGCCCCGCGCTGCCCTGGGCGGGTCCCGCCAGCTGGGCGGCACGTTCCCAGCGCAGCCGAGCCTCCCGCCGGGTGGCCCCGCAGATCTGCGCATACGCCTCCACGACCTGGCGGCGGGGCAGCAGGGTGCCCCGGTCGGCGCGGTGCAGCGTCACGGCCGAACAGCCGGGCCCGGCGATCCCGTCCTTTTCGATCAACTGCGACATCCGCCGGTACGTCAGCCCGGAGCGCCGGCGCAGGAAGCGCAGCCACTCGGCCAATTCGTGATATGGCGCGGACTGTGGGATGGGAGCGGTGCTGCGTCCCACGACTTTCCCCCTGTAAATCGAGATTACGTTTCGCGGACGTTTCTCGGATGTTTGCCTTGTGGGTGACCTAGACGAATGCGGATCCGCAGGGGTTCGTGACGCGGATCAACCGTATGAACCGTGCCTGAGGAAGGTCAAGGGTAATTTACCTAGCTTTACCTTGGTGTACTGACTCCCCGCTTGATCGGGATTTCTGATTCATCATGTCCGAGAAGCGGAGAAACGCATTCCATGGGGCTGTGACACTGCAACGAGGGGTTTTCATACACGCGCGCAACGCCTCCGCGCCCGCTGTCCGGTGTGCCACGCCGGTGCCGCATTGCGATCGGATTCCGCGCTCTGTTGGCATGGATTCGCCGGCCGCAGGAATCCGGCCGTACCCACCACAGCAGACCTCCGTGGAGGAAACCCATGACTACGGCATCCAACGCCACCCTCGACGAGATCATCGAACTGCTCAAGGAAGTCAAGCCCGGTATCGCCGACCAGACCGTCGAGGCGGGCCAGTCAGTCGTCGAGGACCTGGGCCTGGACTCCCTCGACCTGCTCCAGCTCGCCCGCCGCATCAACCGCCACTTCGGTGCCGAGTTCGACCTGGACGCCTGGAACGCCGACGCCGACACGCACCAGCGCAGCGTCGCCTCGATCGCGGCCGCCGTCAGCGCCGTCGGCCGTGCCTGAGGCGGCCGCGGCCCCGCGGGTCGCCGTGGTGACCGGCGGCTCGCGCGGGATCGGCGCCGCCATCGCCCGTCGGCTCGCCGAGGACGGGTTCACCGTGCACGTGGTGTGCCACAGCGCCCTGGACGCCGGGCGTGCCGTGGTCAACGAGATCGAGGCCGGCGGCGGCCGGGCCACCCTGCACCAGGCCGACGTCGGCGACGAGGCCGCCGTGGCCGACCTGGTGGACAAGGTGACCGCACAGGACGGCGCGCTGCACGTCCTCGTGAACAACGCCGCCGTCATCGACGACCAGCTCCTCGCCGTGACCAGCACCGGCCGCTGGGAGAGGGTCTTGCGGACCAACCTCACCGGCCCCTTCCTGACCTGCCGGGCCGTGCTGCCGGTGATGCTCGACCAGGGCTGGGGGCGCATCGTCAACATCTCCTCCAACTCCGCGCGCACCCCCGGACCCGGGCAGAGCGCCTACGCGGCGTCCAAGGGCGGCATCGAGTCGCTCACCCGGGCCCTGGCGGTGGAGGTCGGCCGCAAGGGCATCCGGGTCAACTGCGTGGCGCCCGGCAAGGTGCGCACCGAGATGACCGCCGCCGTGGCCGACCGGCTCGGCAGCGACGGGGACGGCACCCGCTGGGGACTGCCGGAGGACATCAGCGGTCTGGTCGCGTTCCTCGCCCGGGACGAGGCCGACTACATCCAGGGCCAGACCTTCACCGTGGACGGCGGCCGCATGGTCATGCGCAGCGGCCCGGGACGGCGGTCCCGGTGAGCCGGGCCGGGAACACCGACAGCCGGGCGGTCTTCGTGAGCCGGGCCGGGAGCGCCGACGACAAGGGGGACCGGCCGTGGGAGACGTGAAGTACTGGGAGGACCTCGCGGCCGCGCCGGTACGCAGGTTCGGCCCGCTCGTCTTCAGCGGGGCGCTCCTCGACCAGCTCCTCGACCTGATGGGCGAGAAGCACCCGGTGCACGACAGCGACTCCTTCGCCCAGGGCACCGACCGCAGACAGCGGATCGTCCCCGGCGGCTTCATCCACTCGATCACCTCCGGCTGGGTCGTCCAGCACGGCTCGCCGGCGGCCATCGTCGGGATGCGCCGGTTCGGCTGGGACTTCGTACGGCCGCTCTACCCGGACACCCCCTTCTGGTTCACCACCTCCACCGACCGGGCGGCGGAGATCGACGACCGGATCGGCCTGATCGAGACCACCCGCCGGGTCTTCGACGAGAACGACCGGACCTATGCCATCGGACGCATGAGCGTCGTGCTGCTGCGGCGGGCCGAGCGGCCCGCCACCACGGGAAGGGCTCAGTGATGGGGACACCCAACGACAACCAGTACCAGCCGCTCAAGGGCAAGGTCGCCCTGGTGACCGGCGGTTCGCGCGGGATCGGCGAGGGCATCAGCCGCAAGCTCGCCGCCTGGGGCGCCACCCTCGCCGTCAACTACGTCGACCGGGAGCGCCCCGCCAAGGAACTCGCCGCCGAACTGGGCGAGCAGGGCACGGAAGTGACCCTGCACCGGGCCGACCTGAGCGACCCGGCACAGATCGAGAACCTGATCACGGAGATCGGCGAGATCCACCACGACCTGCACATCCTCGTCCAGAACGCGGCCGCCACGAAGTTCAGCCGCCTCACCGACGCCTCCCTGGCCGACTGGCAGTTCGTGCAGGACACCAACTCCCGGGCCACCTGGCTGCTCGCCAAGCACGCGCTGCCGCTGATGCGCGAGCGCCAAGGAGCCCGCTTCATCACCATCACCAACTCCACCACCACCCGGATCATCCCGCGCGCCGGCCTCTTCGCGGCCGCCAAGGCCGGCCTGGAGTCGCTGACGGACTACCTCTCCTACGAGCTGGCGCCCTACGGCATCGTCGCCAACTGCGTCCGGCCCGGGCTCGTACAGACCGGTGTCTTCAAGGTCCGCCCCGACTTCGCGCACGGCGTCGCCAAGGAACTGGCCGTCTCCCCGTGGCCGGGCGAGCGCATGACCACGCCGGAGAACAGCGCCGACGTCGTCGCCCTGCTCTGCCTGGAGGAGGCGTCCTGGATCGCCGGACAGACCATCACCGTCGACGGCGGCTACCGCCTGTGGGGCGGCATAGGCAGCGGAGGCCGCCGTGCCGAGTGACCGCCCCGACCGGCGCGTGACCGGCGGCCGCGCGGAGACCGACGCTCGCGTGACCGGCGGCCGCGCGGAGACCGACGCCCGCGTGACCGGCGGCCGCGCGGAGGCTGACGCCCGGGTGACCCCCGGCATCGTCGTGACCGGCACCGGGGTGATCTCCCCGGCCGGACTCGGCGCCGCCCGGCTGTGGGAGGCCATGGCGGCCGGCAAGACCTTCTTCGACGGGGGCGACGACGGCCCCCCGGCCTCCGGTCTGCCCTGGCCGGCCGCCGCCGTGGACACCTCGGAGATCACCTGGCCGGCCGGTCCCGTCTGGGCCAACGCCGGCAAGTACGCCAACCAGTCCGCCCGCTGGGCGGTCGCCGCCGCCCGTCAGGCACTCGAACAGGCCGGGATCAGCGGAGAGACCGAGGACGTCCGCGGCGGCACGGTCATGGCCGTCGCCAGCAGCGGGGACGAGCTCAGCGACGTCATCCCGCAGCTCGCGTCCCGCTACCGCACCGATTCCAGGCCCCTGGTGAAGTTCCTGCACGACGAGGTACCCGACTACTCCTACATCCGGGGCATCCCCTCCCAGCTCGGCCAGTTCGTCTCCATGGCCAGCGGCTTCCGCGGCTCCAACGTCGCCGCCTACGGCGAGGCCGCGGCCGGCGGCACCGGCGCGCTCGCCCTCGCGGTGCGCCTGCTGGAGTCCGGCGAGCTGGACCGGGTCCTGGTGGTCGGCGTGGGCGCGCCGCTGACCGTCACCGGCCTGGCCGCCTTCGACCAGGACGAGCCCTTCGGCACCCGTGCCGTCACCGGCGCCGGGCCCTTCGACGCCGAGCGCTCCGGCAGCCTCGCCGGACAGGGCGCCGCGGCCGTCCTGCTGGAGCGGGCCGAGGCCGCGGCCGGGCCCGCGCTGGCCCGGCTGCTCGGCTGCGAGGTGCTGGCCGCCTCCGACCTGCCCACGGCCATCGGACTCGCCGTCGATGCCGTGCTCGACGGCCGGGCCGCCCCGCCCACGGCGTGGTGGGCGCACGGCGCCGGATCGGTCCGGCTGGACGCCGTGGAGGCCGGGGCCGTGCTGCCCCGCACCGGGAGCGTGCCCGTGACCGGGTCCAAGGGCACCATCGGCAACGCGTTCGAGTGCTCCGCGCTGATCGACACCGCGCTGGCCGTCCGGAGCCTCACCCGGGGCGAACTGCCCCCGGTGGGCATGCTCGGCCACCCCGACCCCGCCCTCGGCGGCCTCGCCCCGGTCATCGGCGAGGTACGCCCGCTGCCCCCGGCGGCGACGGTCCTGCTGACGGCGCTCAACCAGGGCGCCGGCGCCACGGCGGCGGGCGCGCTGCTCCTCGCCGCGGCCGAAGCGGCGGCCGAAGCGGCGGCCGAAACCGCCGCCGACGGACGTACCGCAGACCACGGGAAGGCACGCGCATGACCGACCGCACCGACCTCACCGAGGCCGCCGACGACATCGTCATCACCGGTATGGGGGTGGTCACCCCGATCGGCGGCGACGTGGAGACCTTCTGGTCGGCCAACCTGGAAGGCCGCTCCGGGATCGTCCTGGAGGAGCGGATGGACACCACCGGGCTGCCCTGCGGCTGGACCGCCGGGCTGATCCCGGAGGACGTCAGGGAGAAGGTGGCCGCCGGACACGGCGCGCCCGGCCGCTCCTGGGGCGACGCCCTCATGCACGCCTGTGTGGAACAGGCCCTGACCGACGCCCGCCTGGACGAGCGCCCCGCCCTCGACGGCCCCGCGGCCCTGGTCTACGCACGGGTGTGGCCCGGCCCCACCGGATCGGATCCGCAGGACTACGTCACCCATATGGAGGACCTCGCCCGACGTTTCGACTCCGTCGGCAACCAACCCGCCGCGGTGCTGCGGTATCTGCGCGGCAGGAACCTGCCGCTGGAGACCCGTGACCTGTCCGTCTACCCGAGGGAGATCGCCGAGCGACTGGGCACGGCCGTCCTGCCCGTCCGGCTGGAGGCCACCTGCTCCGGCGGACTGCGGGCCATCGCCGAGGCGGCCCGGCTGCTGCGGTCCGGCCGGGCCCGCTACGCCGTCGTCTCGGCCGCGGTCTCCCGCAACACCCCCTACGTCCTCTCCCAGTACGGACAGCTCATGGCGCTGTCCCGCTGGAAGGGCGACCCGGCGCAGGCGTCCATGCCCTTCGACAAGCGCCGTACCGGCATGGTCATCAACGAGTCCGCCGGGGCCCTGGTCCTGGAGACGGCCGCGCACGCCGCCGCCCGCGGGCTCGCCGGGACCCATGCGGTCGTCGGGGGATGGGGGCTCGCGGTGGACACCAGCCACATGACCGCGCCCCGCGTGGAGATGGTCGAGCGCGTCATGCGCACCGCGCTCGCCGAGGCCGGCGCGACCCCCGACCAGGTCGAGGCCGTCAACGCGCACGGCACCTCCACCCGCCTCAACGACGTCACCGAGGCCCGCGCCCTGCACCGCGTCTTCGGTGAGCGGATGGCCGACCTGCCCGTCAGCGCGGTGAAGTCACTGACCGGGCACGGCTCGGCGGCCTCCGGTGTCGTGGAGACGGTGGCCTCCGCCCTCACCATGTGCCGTGGGGTCGTACCGCCGGTGCCTACCACCACCGAACCCGATCCGGCGTGCGCGGTCCGCACCTCGCTCACCCCGCAGGAACGGCCCGTCGCGGCGATGCTGAAGAACTCCTTCGGATTCGGCGGGCAGTACGCGTCGATGTTCTTCCGCCGACCCGCGGCGCCGCGACCGGCCCCGCAGCCGGGGTGAGCACGGTGGACCACCCGGACGGCCCGGAGTACCTCGGACAGGATTTCGAACGGGATCTCGAACGGGAGGAGACCGATCCCGTCGGCGCACACCGCGCCACCGTGGTGTGGCTGCACGGGGTCGGCCAGGTGCCCGCCGACCTGGTGGCCGTGGCCGACCGGCTGCGGCTCGCCGACGCGGGCGTGCGCGGGGTGTTCCCGCGCGCGCCCGTCGAGGCGCCGAGTCTGCTGACCGGGCTGCCGGTGCCGTGCTGGTTCCCGCAGAGCCTGTTCGCGCTGGACCGGATCGACGTCACCGGCCTGCTCGCCGCGCACCGCCGGCTGCGGCCCCTGCTGGCGGCGGAGACCGCACGGATCGGCGCCGAACGGACCCTGGTCGCCGGCTTCTCCCAGGGCGCCACGGTCGCGCTGACCCTGGCCCTGCGGCACCCCGAACCACTGGCAGGTACGGCCCTGTACGCGCCGTACCTGCCCCCGGACCTGTCCGCGCTGCTCCCGGAGGGCCGCCCGGCCCCCGCGAACAGCGGACTGCCGGTGTGGATCGGACACGGGGCACGCGACTGGATCGTGCCGGAGAGCAGCGGGGCGGGGCTGCGCGATCTGCTCGCCTCCTGGGGCCACCCGGTGATCTGGCAGCGCTACCCGGGCGGCCACGAGCCCTTCGCCGGGGTCCGGGCGTCCTTGCCGGCCTTCCTCAGCGAGGTGTTCGGGACCCCGGTGCCTCCGGTCGCGGACACCAACGGCCCCACAGCCCGGGCGAGCTGACATGACACCGGTCGTGCCGCCGGGCCCACCCTCGCCAGGAGAGGTGCGCGTCTGGCGCATCCCCCTGAGCGGTCCGGTGGCGCGCACCGGGCTCGCACGGGCGGCACAGGTGCTCGGCCCGGACGAACGGGCTCGGGCCGAGCGCCTGCTGCTGCCGGCGGACCGGGCCCGCTGGACGGCCGCCCGGGTCGCCCTGCGTACCGTGCTCGCCCGGTGCACCGGCATCGCCCCGGCCCGGATCCCCCTGGAGTACGGCCGGTACGGCAAGCCCAAGCTGCCCGGTCAGGGGCCCGACGGACTGGCCTTCAGCCTCAGCCACAGCCGCGACCGGGCGCTGCTCGCCGTGTGCCGGGGCGCTCCCGTCGGCGCGGACCTGGAACACCTCACGGCCGGGCCGTCGCGAGCGGCGGACCTGGACGACCTGGCCGCCGCCGTACTCGCCCCCGAGGAACTGCGCGCCTACACACGGCTGCCGGCCGCCCGGCGGCGCGCCGCCCTGCTGCGCCGCTGGACCGGCAAGGAAGCCGCGCTCAAGGCCACCGGACGCGGGCTGACCCTGGATGCCGCCCGGCGCCTGGCGGTGCCCGAGGGATCCGGTGCGCCCAGCGGCCTGCCCGGCGAGTGGACCCAGCTGCGCCCCTGGCCCGGGGCAGGGTTCACCGCGGCCGTCACCGTCCGAGGAAGGAACTGGAACCTTGTCTGCTCCGACTTCACCCACCTCGCCTTCGAAACCACCTGAACCAGGCGCCGCCCACCCCGACAGCCCGCTCGCCCTCACCCCGCCCGGCACCCGGATCGGGCTGCTCTTCCCCGGTCAGGGCGCGCAGCGCCCGGGGATGGACGAACCCTGGCGCGACACCGAGCACTGGCAGGTCGTCGAGCGGCTGTCCGAGGCCTGCGCCCGCGACCTCGGCGAGCTCCTGCTGCACACCGACGCCGACCGGCTGACCCGTACCGACAACGCCCAACTCGCCACCTTCACGCTGGATATGGTGGTGTTGGACGCGCTGCGGACGGCACTGGGCACGCTGCGCCCCGCCGTGTGCGCGGGGCACAGTCTCGGCGAGTACGCCGCGCTGACCGCCGCCGGAGTGCTCGACCCCGAGGACGCGGTACGGCTGGTCGCCGAGCGCGGCGCGGCCATGGCCGAGGCGGCGGCCCGGGTGCCCGGCACGATGACGGTGCTGGTCGGACCGGACGTGGCGCGGACGGCGGAACTCCTGGCCGGCCGGCTGCGCACGGCCGCGCGTGCCGAGGTCTGGGTGGCCAACGTCAACGGGCCCGACCAGGTCGTGGTCTCCGGCAGCCCCGCCGGCGTCACGGACCTCACGGAGCGGGCCACGGCCACCGGCGCGCGGGCGATCCGCATCCCGGTCGGCGGGGCCTTCCACAGCCCGCTGATGGCGGCCGCCCGGTCCCGCCTCGCCACCGCCGTCGCCCGCACCCCGGTCCGTCCCGGGCGGTGCCCGGTGATCGCCAACGTCGACGGCCTGGCCCACCAGGGCGACGCCCCCGCCGTCTGGCGTGCGCGGATGCTCGGCCAACTGGTGCTGCCGGTGCGCTGGTCGGACTCCATGGCGACCCTGGCCACCCTGCCCGGCGGCCCGCTGCGCCTCGTCGAGCTCGGCCCCGGCAGGACCCTGACCGGCATCGGACGCCGCCTGCTGCCGGCGCAGGTCCCGGTGCACCCGGTGGCCACCCCGGCCCAGCTGGCCGCCCTCGTCGCCGACGGCCGGCCGAACAGGTCGGCGGTCCGGGACCGGGGTGTCGCGGGTACGCCGGCCGGGTGAAGCCGGACGAACGACGAGGCCCGCGCGGCCCACCGCCGGAACACGCTCTGACCTTGGCACGCCGGTCCCGGCAGGTTCCGCCGGTCCGGGACCTCCTTCACCCGTACGGGTGGCGTGCTCCCGCGCATTGCCCCGGCCTGCCACCCCGTGTGGCTCCCCTGGTTCCCGGAACACCCGTACGTCCTGGCATCCTTGACGGGGACGCGGTGCCCGGCGGTGGCACGCCCGGTGACCCCTTCGGCCCGATACCTTCTCCACGTACCCTCGTGACCGCCCGACGCCGAACACAGGAGCCCGGCTGCGTGAGCCCCGTGAGCAGCAACGCATCGCACGGTCAGTCACCGCTGCGCACCGTGCAGGTGCTGGGCGGTGGCAACGCCGGCAGCAGTGCGCACGTGCGTTCGCTCGCCGCCGGTCTTGTCGCACGGGGCGTGCGGGTCACGGTGTGCGCCCCCGTCGAGGCCGACCGCGCCTACGACTTCTCGGGCGTCGGCGCCGACCATGTCCATGTGCCGCGCAGCAGTGACCCGGGGTCGGTGGCCGCGCTGCGTGCGGCCTGTACCGACGCCGACCTGGTGCACGCGCACGGTCTGCACGCCTCCTTCCGCGCCGTGCTGGCGCTCAGCGGCCGCCGTACCCCGCTCATCGTCACCTGGCACAGCCGGGCGGAGGCCGAGGGCGCCCGGGCGCATCTGCTGCGGATGCTGGAGCGGCGGGTGGTGCGGACGGCCGCCGTGGTGCTGGGCACCACCTCCGACCTGGTGGACCGGGCCCGCCGTACCGGCGCCCGGGACGCGCGGCTCGCCGCCGTGACGCTGCCCGGTCTGCGACGGCCCGTGGAGGAGGAGGCGGACCGGCTGCGGCCCAAGGTGCGGGCCGAACTCGGCGCCATGGGACGGCCGTTGCTGATCGCCGTCGGCTCCCTCGACCGGCACCGCGGCTACGACGTCCTGCTGGACGCGGCGCGTGCCTGGGGCCGGCTCGATCCGGTACCGCTGCTCGTCATCGCGGGGGAGGGGCCGCTGCGTACGGCGCTGCAGCGGCGGATCGAGGACGAGGAGCTGCCCGCCCGGCTCATCGGCCGCCGCGAGGACGTCACCGAACTGCTCGCCGCCGCAGATCTGGCGCTGCTGCCCAGCAGTTGGGAGTCGCGTTCGGTGCTCGCCCAGGAGGCCCTGCATGCTCGCGTGCCCCTCGTCGCGACCGCCGTCGGCGGTATCCCCGACCTGGTCGGCGACGCGGCCGAACTCGTCCCGTACGGCGACGCCACCGCCCTCGCCGACACCGTGCTGCGACTGCTCGGCGACCCCGAACGCTGCGAGGAGCTGCGGGAGAAGGGCGCCCGGCAGGCGGCGAGCTGGCCGACGGAGGACGAGACGGTCACCCAAGTGCTCAGCGTGTACGACGAGTTGACCCAGCCCCGGCCGTTGTAGCCGCTAGGGGACGTGCCGGCGGGCCCGCAGGGCGAGGCTCAACGCCAGTACCACCTGGGGGTCGTCGAGGTCGGTGCCCAGCAACTCGCCGATCCGGGCCAGGCGGTTGTAGAGCGTCTGCCGGTTGAGGTGGAGTTCGCGGGCCGTCTCCGCCTTGCGGCCGGCGTGCGCCAGATAGGTCTCCAGGGTGGGCAGCAAGGGCGGCTTGGAGCGGTTGTCGTGGTGCTGGACCGGGCCGATCGCCCGGTCGACGAAGGCCGCCAGGTCGGGGTGGTCGCGCAGCCGCCACAGCAGAAGGTCGATGTCGAGGCGGCGGGCGTCGTACCAGGGGCGGTCGGAGAGGCCCTGGGCCGCCGTCGCCGTCTCGGCCGCGTGCCGCAGGCCTGCCGAGGCGGCCGCCCAGCCGCCGGCCGCCCCGACCACCACGACCGGGGGAGCGGCCCCGGGGCGCTGCATCCCGGCGCGCTCCACGCCCGCCCGCAGCGCCGCCGCGACCCGGTCCGCGACCGTCGTCCGCTCGGCCTCCGAGCGCAGGCCCAGCAGGAGCGGGACGCGGCCCTCCACCGGTCGTACGCCGAGGAGCACGGGCACGCCCACGGCCGCCAGCTCCTCGCCGACCGCCCGGGCCAGCACCGCCCAGCCCCCGCCAGGGGACAGGGAGTCGCCGACCCGCATGACCACCGGCAGCAGCGGGCTGCTGCCGGGCTTGAAGCCGAGGACGCGGGCCTGGGCCGGGGCGTCCGACGCGGTGATGCGGCCCTCGGCGAGGTCGGTCAGGAAGTCGCCGCGGCCGCGGGCCGCCAGCTCCTCCTCCTGGCGGGCCTGCATCAGGACGACGGCCAGGATGCCGGCGGCCCGCTCGGCGGCGATGCGGTGCACGGGGGCGAGCGGCCCGCGTACCGGGAGCAGCACCAGCCGGGCGCGCACCGAGCCGGTCCCCGGCCCGCCGCCCGGCACGTCCACCAGGACCGCCCCGGTCGGCGGCGGCGCGTTCTTGTGCTGGCCGCGCAGCCCCTCCCACACCTGGAGCGGATCCGCGCCCTCGGGCCCCGGTCCGGCGGCGTACAGCAGCTGGCCGTCGGTGGTCTCCAGGAAGACCGGGTTGCCGCAGAAGCCGGCGAGGATCGCGAGGACCTGGGGGACTCCGCCACCGCCCAGCAGGGCCTCGGTGCAGCGGCGGTGCACCTCCTCGGCGCGCTGGAGGAGCGTGTAGTGGTGGTTGACGATCTCGGTGTGGATCTCCTCCGTCACCGTCACGAAGGGGACCTCGCGGTGCAGCACCACCAGCGGCAGCCCGGTCGCCCGGGCGGTGTCGACGAGGGTCGCGGGCAGCCGGGAGAAACGCGGACCCAGCTCCACCACCAGGGCGGCGATGCCCCGCTCGGCGAGCGTGCGCACGAACGCCCGCTGGTCGCCCGGCCGGGTGCCCAGGCCGTAGCCGGTGGTGAGCAGCAGCTCGCCGCCCTTCAGCAGCGAGGCGATGTTCGGCACCTCGCCGGCGTGCACCCAGCGCACGGTCCGGCCCAGCCGGTCGGCGCCCGCCAGGATCTCCGGGAGCCCGCTGCGCAGCCCGGGCAGCTCCAGCGCCCGCTGCACGGTGATCCCGCCCTGGGTGTCGAATCCGCTGCCCGTACCGCTGTCCATGGAGCGGACGCTACCTGGGCGAACGCCTTCCGGGCACCTTCCGCTAGAGCGGTTCGATGTTGTGGTTGAAGCGGAAAACGTTGTCGGGGTCCCAGGTCCGCTTCACCTTGCCGAGCCGCAGCGTGTTCGCCGTGCCCAGGCCGTCCCGCACCCGGTCGGGGCCCTCGTCGCCGATGAAGTTGAGATAGACCGCGCCGGTGGACCAGGGCCGCACGGCGGTCCGGACGCCCCGCACCCAGGCGACCGCCCGTTCGTCGTCGGCGGGCTCCGCCCACATGCCGAAGGGGTGCACGGCCCAGGACGCGCTCCGGTACGGCACCGGGTACTCGGCGGGCCCGGCCGCGATCGCGCCGCCCTGCGGGAACAGCACGTGCTGGGTGCCGGTCGGCACCGGCATGCCGTCCGCGCAGGCGCAGTAGGCGTCCACCGCCTCGTCGGGCAGCGCGGCCAGGTACTCGGCCGACCAGTAGTTCCGCAGCCCGGACGGGAAGTCGAGCATGCACTGGACCTCGGTGTACGGCATCGGGCCGACCACCTCCGCCTCGTGCGGCAGCGCCAGCAACGGTTCGGCGACCTTCCGCAGGCCCTCCTCGCCGCCGGCGTAGGTCACCAGGGCGACGCACACCGGCTTGCCCACCAGGTGCTCCGGTACGAACGGCAGCGGCGGGCCGGTGAGGTACTGCACCACGCCGGCCGCCTCGTCGGGGCCGGTGCGGATCACCTCGCGGAAGGTGCGCACCACGTCCGGGCCGGACTGCGGCGGATACAGCAGCAGCGCGATCGAGAACGCCGGCAGTTCGTGCAGTTCGAGGGTGAGGGCGGTGGCGACGCCGAAGTTCCCGCCGCCGCCGTGCAGGGCCCAGAACAGCTCCGGGTTCTCGTCGGCGTTCGCGTGCACGCGCTCGCCTTCGGCGGTGACCAGCTCGACGCCGAGCAGGTTGTCGACGGCCAGGCCGAAGGCGCGGTCCAGCCAGCCCGTCCCGCCGCCCAGCACGAACCCGCCGACGCCGGTGGTGGGGGCCCGGCCGCCGGTGGTGGCCAGGCCGTACGGCTCGGTCGCCCGGTCCAGATCGCTCGTCGTGGCGCCGCCCTGCACCCGTACCGCCTCCGCCGCCGGGTCGACGGTCACCGCGTGCATCCGGCGCAGGTCCACCACGAGCGCGCCGTCGCCGCTCGCCGCGCCCGCCACGCTGTGGCCGCCACCGCGCACCGCGATCGCCAGGTCCAGGTCCCGGCCGAACCGCACCGCGCGGACCACGTCGGCGTCGTCGGCGCACTGGGCGATCACGGCGGGCCGCCGGTCGATCATGGAGTTGAAGACGGCACGGGCGTCGTCGTACCCGACGTCCCCCGGCGCGAACACCGCACCGACCAGATCCTCACGAAGCGCGGCAAGCGCCGTGTGCGCCTTCGACGGGGGAGCCATGGCCGCCCCCTTCCGAAATCGGGGAGTCACTCCTGACCAGCCTAAGCGTGAGCGCCCCGTCAGGGGCACGGGGAAGCGTCGGACATGCGGCTGCCGCCGCGTGGGCGCGACCAGCCCCCACGCACCCGCGGACGACTACCCGCCGTACGCCCCCGACGCGGTCAGCCGCAGCGCCGTGTCGATCAGCGGCACGTGGCTGAATGCCTGCGGGAAGTTCCCCACCTGCCGCTTCAGCCGCGGATCCCACTCCTCCGCGAGCAGCCCGAGGTCGTTCCGCAGCGCGAGCAGCTTCTCGAACAGCTTGCGGGCCTCGTCGACGCGGCCGATCATCGCGAGGTCGTCCGCCATCCAGAACGAACAGGCCAGGAACGCCCCCTCGTCACCGGGAAGGCCGTCGACGCCCTCGTCGCCGCCCGAGGTCGGGTAGCGCAGGATGAAGCCGTCCGAGGTGGACAGCTCGCGCTGGATCGCCTCGATGGTGCCGATGACCCGCTTGTCGTCCGGCGGCAGGAAACCCATCTGGGGGATCAGCAGCAGCGACGCGTCCAGCTCCTGCGAGCCGTACGACTGCGTGAACGTGTTCCGCTCCTTGTCGTAGCCCCGCTCGCAGACGTCCCGGTGGATGTCGTCGCGCAGTTCCTTCCAGCGCTCCAGCGGGCCGTCCGCGTCCCCGGACTCGATCAGCTTGATGGTGCGGTCCACCGCGACCCAGGCCATCACCTTGGAGTGCACGAAGTGCCGGCGCGGCCCGCGCACCTCCCAGATGCCCTCGTCCGGCTCGTCCCAGTGGTCCTCCAGGTAGCGGATGAGCTTGAGCTGGAGGAGGGAGGCGTAGTCGTTGCGGGCGAGGCCGGTCATGTGGGCCAGGTGCAGGGCCTCGATGACCTCGCCGTAGACGTCCAGCTGGAGCTGGTGTGCCGCGCCGTTGCCGACCCGTACCGGGGTCGAGTTCTCGTATCCCGGCAGCCAGTCCAGCTCGGCCTCGCCCAGCTCGCGCTCGCCCGCGATGCCGTACATGATCTGCAGGTTCTCCGGGTCGCCGGCGACCGAGCGCAGCAGCCACTCGCGCCAGGCGCGGGCCTCCTCGCGATAGCCGGTGCGCAGCAGCGAGGAGAGGGTGATGGCCGCGTCACGCAGCCAGGTGTACCGGTAGTCCCAGTTGCGGACGCCGCCGATGTCCTCGGGCAGCGAGGTGGTGGGCGCGGCGACGATGCCGCCCGTCGGGGCGTAGGTCAGCGCCTTCAGCGTGATCAGGGAGCGGATCACCGCCTCGCGGTAGGGGCCGTGGTACGTGCAGTGCTCGACCCACTCCCGCCAGAACTCCTCGGTCGCCTCCAGCGACTGCTCGGGCTCCGGCAGCGCCGGCGGCTCCTTGTGCGAGGGCTGCCACGAGATGGTGAACGCGATCCGGTCGCCGGGGGCGACGGTGAAGTCGGCGTAGGTGGTGAGCGACTTGCCGTAGGTCTCCGCGGAGGTGTCGAACCACACCGAGTCGGGGCCGGCGACGGCGACCGTACGGCCCTCGTGCTTGTGCACCCACGGGACCACCCGGCCGTAGGAGAACCGCATCCGCAGCACCGAGCGCATCGGCACCCGGCCGGTGACGCCCTCGACGATCCGGATCAGCTGGGGCGCGCCGTCACGCGGGGGCATGAAATCGGTCACCCGGACCGTGCCGCGCGGGGTGTCCCACTCCGACTCCAGGATCAGCGAGTCGCCGCGGTAGGTGCGGCGGGCCGCGGTCGGCGGCTGGGAGTCGGCCGCGTGTGCCGGGCCGAGCCGCCAGAAGCCGTGTTCCTCGGTGCCGAGCAGACCGGCGAAGATGGCATGCGAGTCGAAGCGGGGCAGGCACAGCCAGTCCACCGTGCCGTCCCGGCAGACCAGGGCAGCGGTCTGCATGTCTCCGATGAGTGCGTAATCTTCGATGCGCCCGGCCACGTGCAACTCCAGTCGAACGGCCACGTCACCCCCCAGGCAAAAGGGGGCTGTCGCTAGTGCGGTCAAGGGGGGTTGTTGTTGTGCGTCGTTAAGCGGTGAAGCAAAGCAGCCCGCCGCGCCCTGAGGCAAAACGACAGTCATAGCTCAACGAACTGCCAAGCTCTCGTTGTTCCGGGGATGACGGGCGGGGGTGTGCCGTGTTTTCCGGCCGGCTCGGCAGCGAGTGTCCGAGCAGGATACGACGCACGTAGATGATCTGCGTGCCGCTCCGGGCAACCCGTGTGGGCCGAATGGGTGAGCCCTGGGTGAAAACCCGGTAAGCCAGGCCCCACGTCTGTGCCGATGTGTGTACGGAGCGTGGCCGGAAGCCATCTCTCCGCGGCGCTGATACCCTGGTAGCCCGTGGACCGGTGGGCACGAAACCCCCGAACCGCCGCGACGGCACCCCCGGAAACCTCCGGAGGGCGGCCGTACCGCATGACAGACCGCGACCACGGGAGCACCCTCTTGGCCATGCCGCCGAAATCTACGACGACCAAGCACATCTTCGTCACCGGGGGTGTCGCCTCCTCGCTCGGCAAGGGCCTCACCGCCTCCAGCCTGGGCATGCTGCTCAAGGCCCGCGGCCTGCGTGTGGTGATGCAGAAGCTCGACCCGTACCTGAACGTCGACCCGGGCACGATGAACCCCTTCCAGCACGGTGAGGTGTTCGTCACCAACGACGGCGCCGAGACCGACCTGGACATCGGCCACTACGAGCGTTTCCTCGACCGTGACCTGGACGGCTCCGCCAACGTCACCACAGGTCAGGTCTACTCGACGGTGATTGCCAAGGAACGGCGCGGCGAATACCTGGGCGACACGGTCCAGGTCATCCCGCACATCACCAACGAGATCAAGCACCGCATCCGCCGGATGGCCACCGACGAGGTGGACGTCGTCATCACCGAGGTCGGCGGCACGGTCGGCGACATCGAGTCGCTGCCGTTCCTGGAGACCGTCCGCCAGGTCCGCCACGAGGTCGGCCGGGACAACGTCTTCGTGGTGCACATCTCGCTCCTGCCCTACATCGGGCCGTCCGGCGAGCTGAAGACCAAGCCCACCCAGCACTCGGTGGCCGCCCTGCGCAACATCGGTATCCAGCCGGATGCCATCGTGCTGCGCTGCGACCGCGAGGTGCCGACCGCCATCAAGCGCAAGATCTCGCTGATGTGCGACGTCGACGAGGCCGCGGTCGTCGCCTGCCCGGACGCCCGGTCGATCTACGACATCCCGAAGACCGTGCACGGCGAGGGCCTGGACGCCTATGTCGTCCGGAAGCTGGACCTGCCGTTCCGCGATGTGGACTGGCGGACCTGGGACGACCTGCTCGACCGCGTCCACAACCCCGACCACGAGATCACCCTCGCCCTGGTCGGCAAGTACATCGACCTGCCCGACGCCTACCTCTCGGTCACCGAGGCGCTGCGCGCCGGCGGCTTCGCCAACAAGGCCCGCGTGAAGATCAAGTGGGTGACGTCGGACGACTGCAGGACCCCGGCCGGCGCCGCCGCGCAGCTCGCCGACGTCGACGGCATCTGCATCCCCGGCGGCTTCGGCGACCGCGGTGTGCTCGGCAAGGTCGGCGCGATCAAGTACGCCCGCGAGAACCGGATCCCGCTGCTCGGCCTCTGCCTGGGCCTGCAGTGCATCGTGATCGAGGCCGCGCGCAACCTGGCCGACATCCCGGACGCCAACTCCACCGAGTTCGACTCCGCCACCGGCCACCCGGTCATCTCCACCATGGCCGAGCAGCTGGACATCGTCGCCGGCGAGGGCGACATGGGCGGCACCATGCGCCTGGGCATGTACCCGGCCAAGCTGGCCGAGGGCTCCATCGTGCGCGAGGTGTACGACGGCAAGGAGTACGTCGAGGAGCGCCACCGGCACCGCTACGAGGTGAACAACGCCTACCGCGCGGAGCTGGAGAAGAAGGCCGGCATCCAGTTCTCCGGCACCTCCCCGGACGGCAAGCTCGTCGAGTACGTCGAGTACCCGCGCGACGTCCACCCCTACCTGGTCGCCACCCAGGCCCATCCGGAGCTGCGCTCCCGCCCGACCCGCCCGCACCCGCTGTTCGCGGGCCTGGTGAAGGCCGCGGTCGCCCGTCAGCAGGCCGAGGCCGAGCAGTCGAATTCGAAGTGACACACCGGTTGTACGGTGGCCGGGGCGCATACCTTCAAAGGGTGGGCACCCCGGTTTCATCCGGCCGGTGTTCCTGGCCGGTCTTCTGGAAGCGTGTGGGGAAGGGCAGGGCATGACGATCAAGGACACTCACGAGGAGTGGGAGATCCGGGCGACGGAGACCCCCTTCGTGGGCAACAAGACCTCCGTCCGCACGGACGAGGTGGTCATGCCCGACGGCTCGGTGGTCCGCCGCGACTACCAGGTCCACCCCGGCTCGGTCGCCGTCCTCGCCCTCGACGAGGAGGACCGGGTGCTGCTCATCCGCCAGTACCGGCACCCGGTCCGGCAGAAGCTCTGGGAGATCCCGGCCGGGCTGCTCGACGTCCCCGGCGAGAACCCGCTGCACGCGGCCCAGCGCGAGCTGTACGAGGAGGCACACGTCAAGGCCGAGGACTGGCGGGTGCTGACCGACCTCTACACCACCCCCGGCGGCTGCGACGAAGCCGTACGGATCTTCCTGGCCCGTGATCTCTCCGAGGCCGAGGGCGAGCGCTTCGAGACGGAGCACGAGGAGATCGACCTGGAGTACGCGCGGGTGCCGGTCGCCGAGCTGGTGCGCCTGGTGCTCGCGGGCGATGTGCACAACAACTGCCTGGTGACGGGCGTGCTCTCGCTGGTCGCCGCCCGCACCGGCGACGGCCTCGACACGCTGCGCCCGGCGGATGCGCCCTGGCCGGCCCGTCCCTTCGCGTCCTGACCCTCCGTCAGGCGGTCCGGTGTGACCATCGCCTGATCCGATCGGGCGATGTGCCCGCCGTGCTCCACCCGGAACGTCCGTGCACGTGAACTAGGCTCGACGCGATTGAGCCGAAACGCCCGAACCGGAGTCCCGGCGGGCATGCGTGTGCGGTGGGACGGGAGTGTGGCCCGTGACGGATCAGGCGGTGGACACAGGCGGCGCACGAGTGTCGGCGCCCGCGGCCACGGACGACGAATTCCTGGGCCGTACAAGGGAGTTGAAGGAACTGCGCGCCGACATCGAGCGCGCGGGCCTGGACACCATCGCCGGCCGCAAGGCCCCCCGCGCCCGGGTCCTACTCATCGCGGGCAGACCCGGTTCCGGCCGCACCGCCCTCGCCGGGGAACTCGTCCGACGGGTCGCCGCCGACTACCCCGACGGGGTGCTGCGCGCCCGCCTCGCCGAGCCCGACGGCACCCCCGTCCCCATCGAGCGCACCGCCCGTGAACTCCTCAGCGCCCTGCGGCTGCCCACCCCGGCCGGCGCCGCCGAGGACGACCTCACCCACGCCCTGCGCACCGCCCTCGCCGGGCGCCGGATGCTGCTCCTCCTCGACGACGCGCCCGGCGCCGAACACGTCGACGCACTGCTCCCGGACACCCCCGACTGCCTGGCCGTCGCCGTCTCCGGCGGTCCGCTCACCGGGATCTCCGACGTCCGCCCGTGCACCCTGGGCGGCCTCGACACCAAGTCGGCCGTGGAACTCCTCGCCCGGTACACCGGCTCGGTCCGCATCACCGTCGACCCGCGGTCCGCCGAGGCGCTGGTCGAGGTGTGCCAGGGGCAGCCGGCCGCGCTCACCCTGGCGGGCGGCTGGCTGGCGGCACACCCCCAGGTGGCCGTCTCCGACCTCGCCAAGCGGCTGCACGCCGACCCCGAGGACGCCACCGCCCTCGCCCGGGTCTTCCGGTTCGTCCACGACGACCTGGCCGCCCAGACCGCCCGGATACTGCGACTTCTCTCGCTGGCCCCGGCCGGCCTGGTCGACCCGCACACCGCCTCCTCCCTGGCCGGCTGCTCGGTCGACACCGCCCGCACCGCCCTGGACGAGCTGGTCCGCCTCAACCTGCTGCGCCCCGGGACCACCCCGCTGCCCCAGTACGAGGTTCCCGGCTGTCTGCACCCCCTGCTCCGGGGGCTGGCCGAGACCCAGGAACGCGCCGGGGAACTCCAGCTGGCCCGGGCCCGGATGCTGGAGCGCACGGTACGGCTGCTGCAGTCCTGCCGGGCGATCACCGAGACCGACAACCCGCAGGCCCGCGAGAAGCTCCAGGCCCTGCCCCGCGAGCTGCGCTTCCCCACCCCCCGGGCCGCCGCCGACTGGCTGCGGGACCGGCGCCCGGCCCTGCTCGCCGCGGCCCGCGCGGCGGTCGCCGACGGCGAGCTGGACACCCTGGCCCGCCGGCTGATGTCCCAGCTGGTCAAGGCCATGGCGGCACACTTCGGCACCCAGGCGGCCGCCCCCGACCTGTACGGGATCCACCGGCTCGTCCTGGATGTCGCCGAGCGCCGCCACCTGCCCCGCGAGCAGGCCGCCGCGCTGCTGAACCTGGCCGACCTGGACGCGCAGACGGGGCGTACCGCTGACGCTCTGGTGCGCTATCGGTCTGCTCTGGACGCCGGACGCCATGCAAATGACCCGTACGCGACCGGCCGCGCAATGGAATCCGTAGGTGGTGCCTACCAGGAGATGGGGGACTACGACCGGGCCGCCGACTGGTTCGGCCGCGCCCTCGCCCAGCGCCTCGCCCGCGACGAGCGCGCCGAGGCCGCCCGGCTCTACGGCCGCATCGCCGGTGCGCACACCTACGCGGGCCGCTACGGCGAGGCGCTGCGGGCCTGGCGGGCGGCCGTGTCCGGACACCGCAAGAACGGCGATGTGGCCGCCCAGGCGCGGGCGTTGAGCGAGCTGGCCCGGGTCCAGGAGTACGCCGGCCGGCCCGCGGAGTCGCTGCGCACGTGCCAGGAGGCGGTGGAGTGGGCGCGCCGCGCCGAGGACGCCCGGCTCCAGGCCGCGCTCCAGCTGCGGCTCGCCGACACGCTGGAGCGCCTTGGCGACTCCACCGCCGCGAGCCTGCACCGCTCCGCCGCCGAGCGCATGCTGGGTGAGGAGCCCCTCGACCTGGACTCCAACCCGGAACAGGGAGATAACACCTGCGAAATCCGTAGCGAGTCCGGCGAAGGTTGATGCAATGAAAGGCTAGACAGCCGGAACGCCTTCATTAAACTGGCTCTGCCGCCGGTTCTCCTGCGGTGTCTCCTGGTGTGTTCCCGCATGCCGGGTATGTGCTGTTATGCCCCCACACCCTCTGAGCCAAGGACCGTGATCGACGTGAAGGTCGGCATCCCCCGCGAGGTCAAGAACAACGAGTTCCGGGTGGCCATCACCCCCGCCGGTGTGCACGAGCTGGTGCGCCACGGCCACCAGGTCGTCATCGAGCGCGGCGCCGGCGTCGGCTCGTCGATCCCGGACGACGAGTACATCGCCGCCGGTGCGCAGATCCTGGACACCGCCGACGAGGTGTGGGCCACCGCCGACCTGCTGCTGAAGGTCAAGGAGCCGATCGCGGAGGAGTACCACCGCCTCCGCAAGGACCAGACCCTCTTCACCTACCTGCACCTGGCCGCGTCCAAGGAGTGCACCGACGCCCTCCTGGAGTCCGGCACCACCGCCATCGCCTACGAGACCGTCGAGCTGCCGAACCGCGCCCTGCCGCTGCTCGCCCCGATGTCCGAGGTCGCGGGCCGGCTCGCCCCGCAGGTCGGCGCGTACCACCTGATGCGCGCGGCCGGCGGCCGTGGCGTCCTGCCCGGCGGCGTCCCGGGTGTGCTGCCCGCCAAGGCCGTCGTCATCGGTGGTGGTGTCTCCGGTTGGAACGCCGTGCAGATCGCCATCGGCATGGGCTTCGACGTGACCCTGCTCGACCGTGACATCAACAAGCTGCGCGAGGCCGACAAGATCTTCGGCACCAAGGTCAAGGCCGTCATGTCCAACGCCTTCGAGCTGGAGAAGGCCTGCCTGGAGGCCGACCTGGTGATCGGCGCGGTGCTCATCCCGGGCGCCAAGGCCCCCAAGCTGGTGACCAACGAGCTGGTCTCCCGCATGAAGCCGGGGAGTGTTCTTGTCGACATCGCGATCGACCAGGGCGGCTGCTTCGAGGACTCCCGCCCCACCACGCACGCCGAGCCGACCTTCAGGGTCCACGAGTCGGTCTTCTACTGCGTCGCCAACATGCCCGGCGCGGTGCCCAACACCTCCACCTACGCGCTCACCAACGCCACGCTGCCCTACATCGTGTCGCTGGCGGACAACGGCTGGGTCGAGGCGCTGCGCCGCGACGCCGCGCTCGCCAAGGGCCTCAACACCCATGACGGCAAGGTCGTTTACCGCGAGGTCGCCGAGTCACTCGGCCTGGAGCACGTCGAGCTCGACACGCTGCTGGACTGAGCCGATCCGCCGAAGCGGTGACTAAGTCACCTTTTCGTAAAGGCGATACGTCAACAAGCCGCGTCAATCGCGCTCATCCGGCCGGACCTTGCCCGACAAGGTCCGGCCGGATGTGTGTATGGTCACTTTGCGACGCTCGGTCAACTCGCCTCGAACGTAACTCTTCGACCGATTCGCACACCGGTGAAACCTGCTGTGCGACGGCCGTACGCCCTTGACAGCGGGATGTTTCATTGCCGACACATCCTGCCGGGTCCGGCGGATTGTGTTGCTGCGAACGCCCGACACGCCATAGAGTCGCCGACTGTCGGCATGGTGCCACGCTGACCTGTCTAGAAGTTTCCTGGTCACCAAGGAGGTAAGACGACTTGTGAATGAGTCGACATTTTCTCCCGGGGGTGGTCAACCAGGAATGCCGGTGAGGGACCAGGGTCCCGCGGGGTTCGAGGCTGTCGGCTCCGTCGCGGTGCGCACCTTCGCAGCCCATCAGAGTTCGCTGACCACGCGGACAGCACACCAGAGCATGGATGGCCATCACGTGAACGCCATGGCCGGCGACGGAAGGGGCGCGCCCCACAGCCAGTTCGCCGACTACGACGAATTGCCCGACGGGCACTTCTACGACCCCGACGCCGAGTACGAGCCCGATCCGGAGTACGCGGCCACGCTCGCGCCCGACGCGGCCCGCCAGCGCCGCGAGCGCATCGGCCCGACCGGTCGCCCGCTGCCGTACTTCCCGATCCCGGGCCCGCTGACCAGTCACGGACCCGCGACGATCATCGCGATGTGCAACCAGAAGGGCGGCGTGGGCAAGACGACGTCGACCATCAACCTGGGTGCCGCACTCGCGGAGTACGGCCGGCGGGTGCTGCTCGTGGACTTCGACCCGCAGGGCGCGCTGTCGGTCGGTCTGGGCGTCAACCCGATGGAGCTCGACCTCACCGTCTACAACCTGCTCATGGAGCGGGGCATGGCGGCCGACGAGGTCCTCCTGAAGACAGCGGTCCCCAACATGGACCTGCTGCCCTCCAACATCGACTTGTCGGCCGCCGAGGTCCAGCTGGTCTCCGAGGTCGCCCGCGAGTCGACGCTGCAACGCGCCCTGAAGCCGCTGCTGCCCGACTACGACTACATCGTGATCGACTGCCAGCCTTCGCTCGGCCTGCTCACGGTCAACGCGCTGACAGCGGCGCACAAGGTGATCGTGCCGCTGGAGTGCGAGTTCTTCGCCCTGCGTGGTGTCGCGCTGCTGACCGAGACCATCGAGAAGGTCCAGGAACGGCTCAACCCGGAGCTGGAGCTCGACGGCATCCTCGCCACCATGTACGACTCCCGCACCGTGCACAGCCGTGAGGTGCTCGCGCGTGTCGTCGAGGCCTTCGACGATCACGTCTACCACACGGTCATCGGCCGCACGGTCCGCTTCCCGGAGACCACGGTCGCCGGCGAGCCGATCACCACGTACGCCTCCAACTCCGTCGGTGCCGCCGCCTATCGCCAGCTCGCCAGGGAGGTGCTCGCCCGGTGTCACGCCGAGTGAGTCTGCCGGGGGCCGACGAACTGTTCCGTACGACCGGGGGGATGGCGCTGCAGCCGTCCACTCCCAGGCGCCCGGCCAACGGCGAGGCCCGGGTGCCGGCTCCCGCGAGTCCCGCGGAGAGCGACGACACGGCGGCCGAGGCCGCCGACGACGCACCGCACTCGGTGCCCGTGCAGGGCGGCGACGGCGAGGGTGCGGAGCACGTGGCGGCGGGGGCCGAGTCGGCCGATGCCGGTGAGTCCCGCAACCACGCCCCGGCGCCTGCCGGGTCCTCGGTCACGGTCACGCCGTCGGCGGACCGGTCCGGGCGGCGGCAGGCGACGCAGGAAGGTTCTGGCGCCTCCGCCGAGCAGGCCCAGCCCCGCAAGCGCGGCGGCCGGGCGCCTTCCCGGCGGCCCAGCGGCCGCGAACGGCACGACGAGAAGATCACCGTCTATGTCTCCGCCGAGGAGCTGATGGACCTGGAGCACGCGCGTCTCGTGCTCCGCGGCGAACACGGACTGGCCGTCGACCGGGGCCGGATCGTCCGCGAGGCGGTCGCCGTGGTGCTGGCCGACCTGGAGTCCCGAGGGGACGCGAGCATCCTCGTACGACGGCTGCGCGGCCGGTAGAGGTAGCCTGCGGGGGCTATGACCTCGACCGACGCTCCCGTTTCCGGCCCCTCCGGCGGCCGTCGGCGTGTGCTGGGACAGGGGCCGGGCGCGGCGGCTGCGGCCGTTCCCGTGGAGCGGGAACCCGAGCCGGACGCGGTCGTACCGGAGCCGGAACCGACGCCGGAACCCGAGCCCGAGCCGGAGGCCGCTCCCGCCGAGGCTCCTGACGAGACCCCGGAACCGGAACCCGTCCCCGACGGTGTCTTCAAAGTCCGCCTTGCCAACTTCGAGGGTCCCTTCGACCTCCTCCTCCAGCTGATCTCCAAGCACAAGCTGGACGTCACCGAGGTCGCGCTCTCCAAGGTCACCGACGAGTTCATGGCGCACATCCGGGCCATGGGACCGGACTGGGACCTGGACCAGACGACCGAGTTCCTCGTCGTCGCCGCCACCCTGCTCGACCTCAAGGCCGCCCGGCTGCTGCCCGCCGCCGAGGTCGAGGACGAGGCCGACCTGGCGCTCCTCGAAGCCCGGGACCTCCTGTTCGCGCGGCTGCTCCAGTACCGCGCGTACAAGCAGATCGCCGACATCTTCAACCGGCGCCTGGACGAAGAGGCCCGCCGCTGGCCCCGTACCGTCGGCCTGGAGCCGCACCTGGCCGAACTGCTGCCCGAGGTCGTCATCAGCATCGGCCCCGAGGGCTTCGCCAGGCTCGCGGTCAAGGCGATGCAGCCCAAGCCCAAGCCCCAGGTGTACATCGACCACATCCACGCCCCGCTGGTCAGCGTGCAGGAGCAGGCCGGGATCGTGGTGGCGCGGCTGCGGGAGCTGGGCGAGGCCAGCTTTCAGGCGCTCATCGAGGACACCGACGACACCCTCACCGTCGTCGCCCGCTTCCTGGCCCTCCTGGAGCTGTACCGCGAGAAGGCCGTCGCCCTGGACCAGGAGACCGCGCTCGGCGACCTGATCGTGCGGTGGACCGGCGGGGACGGGCAGACCCAGCCGGTGGTGACCGACGAGTTCGACCGGCCGCCGGAGCCGCCCGAGCCGCCCAAGGAGGACAAGGCGTGACCGAGGACACCACACAGCTGCCGGCCGGGCTGCGCCCGGTCGCCGAACTCGACCTCAAGCCGGCCTTGGAGGCCGTCCTCATGGTCGTGGACGAGCCCGCCACCGCCGAGCACCTGGCCAAGCTCCTGGAGCGGCCGAAGCAGACGATCACGAAGGCGCTGCGGGCACTGGCGGAGGAGTACACCGCGCAGGGCCGCGGCTTCGAGCTGCGCTTCGTCGCGGGCGGCTGGCGGTTCTACACGCGGGGCGAGTACGCGCCCGCCGTCGAGCGGCTGGTCCTGGAGGGCCAGACCGCCCGGCTCACCCAGGCCGCGCTGGAGACCCTCGCGGTCGTCGCGTACCGCCAGCCGGTGAGCCGCAGCCGGGTCTCCGTCGTCCGCGGGGTCAACTGCGACGGTGTGATGCGCACCCTGCTCCAGCGCGGTCTGGTCGAGGAGGCGGGCGCGGAACCCGAAACAGGTGCGATCCTGTACAGGACGACGAACTACTTCCTGGAGCGGATGGGCCTGCGCGGCCTGGACGAGCTTCCGGAACTCGCGCCCTTCCTCCCGGAGGCGGAGGCGATCGAGGCCGAGACCCAGGAGGGCGTACCGTCGTTCGATCCGGACGCACCCGATGCGCCGGGAGCAGACGACGCAGACGACTAGACGGAAATTTGATGCGAAGCAGCAGCGGCAGGAACAGCAGCGGAAACAACGGCGGGAGCCGTGGTGGCAACAGCGGCGGCCGCGGCGGGAGCAGCGGTGCCCGCGGTAACTACCGCGGGGCCGGAAACGCCCGCGACGACAAGACGAGCGCCGGCCGGCCGAAGAAGCCGCGCCCGGAGGAGCGGCGCTACGACGTAGGCCCCGGCGCGACCCAGGACGGCCCGAAGTCGGGCCGCGGCGCCTCGGCACGCGGCGGCGCCAAGGGCGGCCCCAGGCAGGGCCAGGGCACCGGCCGCGGTCGTACGGCCCCGGCGAGCTCCCGTGAGTACGACGCCCGGGCCGAGGAGCGCAACCGGGAGCGGTACGCCGGCAAGCCGGACGTGAAGCTCCCCAAGACCTTCCCGGGCGCCGAGCAGGAGGGCGAGCGGCTGCAGAAGATCCTCGCCCGCGCGGGCTACGGCTCCCGGCGCGCCTGTGAGGAGCTGATCGAGCAGTCCCGGGTCGAGGTCAACGGCGAGATCGTCGTCGAGCAGGGCAAGCGGGTCGACCCGGAGAAGGACGAGGTCAGGGTCGACGGGCTGACCGTCGCCACGCAGTCGTACCAGTTCTTCTCGCTGAACAAGCCGGCCGGTGTGGTGTCCACCATGGAGGACCCCGACGGGCGGCAGTGCCTCGGCGACTACGTCACCAACCGGGAGACCCGGCTCTTCCACGTGGGGCGCCTGGACACCGAGACCGAGGGCGTCATCCTGCTCACCAACCACGGCGAGCTGGCGCACCGGCTGACCCACCCCAAGTACGGCGTGAAGAAGACCTACCTCGCGCACATCGTGGGTCCGATCCCGCGCGACCTGGGCAAGAAGCTCAAGGACGGCATCCAGCTGGAGGACGGGTACGCGCGCGCGGACCACTTCCGGGTCGTCGAGCAGACCGGCAAGAACTACCTCGTCGAGGTCACCCTGCACGAGGGCCGCAAGCACATCGTGCGGCGCATGCTGGCCGAGGCGGGCTTCCCGGTCGACAAGCTGGTGCGGGTCTCCTTCGGGCCGATCACCCTCGGCGACCAGAAGTCGGGCTGGCTGCGCCGCCTGTCCAACACCGAGGTCGGGATGCTCCTGAAGGAAGTCGACCTCTAGGACCCTGTAACCCCGCGAAGGGGCTTGCGCGGCTTTCTGACGGCCGGTTCCGGGTGGCCCGGAATCGGCCGCCGTCGTATCCGGGAACGGGACTCCAGCGGCCGCTGAGGGCTTGCGCGGTGACCTGGGACTCTTTATAGTCGTAACGACTATTAGTCGGATCGGGCAACACGAACCGAGCAACGAGACCGAGGGGGCGGGCGCATGCGGGGCTACGACAAGTACGCCTACGAACCCTTCGCCGTCACCGTCGACCTCGCCGTCCTCACCCTCCGCGCGGGTGCCCTGCACGTGCTGCTCGTCGAGCGCGGGCAGGAGCCGTACGCCGGCCGGTGGGCGCTGCCGGGCGGCTTCGTGCTGCCCCGGGAGTCGGCCGAGACGGCGGCCCGGCGGGAACTCGCCGAGGAGACCGGACTGTCGGACGTGTCGGGGCTGCACCTGGAGCAGCTGCGCACCTACAGCGAACCGGACCGCGATCCGAGGATGCGGGTCGTCTCCGTCGCCTTCACCGCGCTGCTGCCCGACGCGCCCGAGCCGCGCGGAGGCGGAGACGCGGCCCAGGCGCGCTGGCTGCCGTACGACCCGGCGCGGCCGCTCGCCTTCGACCACGACCGGATCCTGGCCGACGGCCATGAACGCGTCGGTGCGAAGCTGGAGTACAGCTGCCTGGCCACCGCCTTCTGCCCGCCCGAGTTCACGCTCGGCGAGCTGCAGAACGTCTACGAGACCGTGTGGGGCGTCGAACTGGACCGCCCCAACTTCCGCCGCAAAGTGCTCGCCACGCCCGGGTTCGTCGAGCCGGTGCCGGGTGCCGCCCGGCTGACCGGCGGCCGTGGCAAGCCCGCCGCGCTCTACCGGGCGGGCACCGCCGCCACGCTCCACCCACCCCTGCTCCGCCCGTCCCGGGAAGGACGCCCCGCATGACCTCGAACCTCGCGTACAAGCGTGCCGCCAGCGGCTCCCTGATAGGTCTCGCCCTCGGGGACGCGCTCGGCTTCCCGACCGAGTTCAACGACGTGCCCTCGATCCTCGCCAAGTGCGGGCCGTGGCGGGAGATGAAGCTGCTGAGGCCGGCCGTCGTCTCCGACGACACCCAGATGACGCTCGCGGTCGGGCACGGGCTGCGCACCGCCATGGACCGGGGAGTGCTCGCGCCTGAGCGGCTGGCGAGGCCGCTGCGGGAGGAGTTCGTGAAGTGGTACGAGTCGCCCGAGAACAACCGGGCGCCCGGCAACACCTGCCTGCGGGCCTGCGAGCTGCTGAAGGAGGAGGGGCGGGTCTGGCAGGACGCCAGTCAGATCGGCTCCAAGGGATGCGGGGCCAACATGCGGGTCGCGCCGGTCGGGCTCGCGCCCGGGCTGAGCGACGAACAGCGGGCCGGCGCCGCCCAGTTGCAGTCCGCCCTCACCCATGGCCACCCCACCGCCCTGGCCGCCTCCGACCTCACCGCGCGTGCCGTACGGCTGCTGGCGACGGGGACCGAACCGGCCGCTCTGGTCGGGCAGTTGCGGTCGTACGCCGTCGACAACCGCACCCACTACCACCAGACCTGGCTCGGCGACCTGTGGACCCGGAGCCAGGACGCGACCCCCGCGGCGTTCATCGCGCGCGGCTGGGACGAGTGCCTGGCGATACTCGACCGCCTTGAGGAGGCCGTGCGGACCGCCTCCCCGGAGGCCGACCCGTGCCTGGCCACCGGCGCCGGCTGGATCGCCGAGGAGGCCCTGGCCACCGGTCTGCTGTGCTTCCTGCTCTTCCCCGACGAGCCGGTGACGGCCCTGCGCCGGGCCGCCTGCTCCTCCGGCGACTCGGACTCCATCGCCTGCCTGACCGGCGCCTTCGCGGGCGCCTGGCTGGGCGTCGACGCCTGGCCGACGGAGTGGGCCGACCGCATCGAGTACCGAGGCGACCTGCAGACGCTCGGCGCGCTCTGGGACGCTTGACCACCACGACTGCAGGGGCTTCGCGGTCACCCAGCCACCTGCCCGAGCTGATCGCCGCCAAGGCCGCCCCCGCGCACGGCGGCGCCGATGTCGAGCACGCGCGCGTGGAGGCCGACGTGGAACGGCTGCACGGGCTGCTCGACCGGGCGCAGAACGCGTCAGCGCTGCCCGACGCGCTCAGGGCCCACGACGCCCTGCACGACCTCCTGGTGCGGGTACGGCCGCAGGGCTGAGTCGCGGCGGACCCGGAAGAGGAAGTCGGCCACGCGGGCGCGGTCGGGTTCCGGCGGGAGTGGGCTGCCGTGGCGGGCCCGCTCGGTCTCCTCGGCGAGGCGGGTCATGCGGGTCTCGACCTCCGGCCAGGGGACCTCGCCGCGCTTCACCGCCAGGAGGGACTCGCGCGCGTCGCCGACGTCGATCGTCAGCTCGCCCGTGCGCAGCAGGTCGCGGGCGCTCGTCAGGAGCCGCAGGAGATGCATCGCGTGCTTCCAGCGCGGGGCGCCGTGCACCCGGACGTCGGCGTCGAGCTTGCGGCGCTGGCCCAGGGCGTAGCGGGTGAAGGTGTCGTACGCCTGCCGGGAGAGGAAGGCACCGCGCAGTCCGCGCAGTTCGCGGCCGGTGTCGTCGAGGTGCTCGACCAGGGGCGAGTGCAGGCACTCCAGGATGTTCGGGTTGGCCCGCAGCGCCAGCTCGCAGAATCGCTCCAGCTCCCAGGAGAACCGCTCCTCGCCGGGGCCCTCCACATGTGTCGGCGGCTTCTCGAAGCGCCAGAACAGGGGCGTGGGGGCGAGGAACACGCCCCGGCGGTCGGTGTCGCTGTCCTCCGTGGCCAGACCGAAGGCCCTCGACCCCATGACACAGGCGTAGATCGTGTGGTCGCGTACCAGGTCCTCGGGCTGCATGCCCGGGAGCGTACGCAACCGGTCACGCGAGGGTGATCGAATTTCCGGTCACCGTGATGGACTCGGCCGGGAGCGGTTTCGTCGCAGGGCCGTGCGCGACCGAACCGTCGGCGATGTGGAACTTGCTGCCGTGGCAGGGGCAGTCGATGGTGCCGTCCGCCACCTGGGACACCGTGCAGCCCTGGTGGGTGCAGATCGCCGAGAAGGCCTTGTACTCGCCGCTCTTCGGCTGCGTCACCACGATCTTCTGCTCCTTGAAGATCATGCCGCCGCCCTCCGGGATCTGGCTGGTCTGCGCCAGCGCCTTCCCGGCGGTCGCGCTGGCGGATCCGGAGGAGGACGCCTCGGCGGAAGCCGATGCGGAGGCCGAGGCCGGCTCGGAGGCCGACGCGGAGGCGGCAGGTGATTCGGACGAGCTGGAGGAGCTGTTGTCGTTGCCGTTGCTGCATCCCACGCAGCACACGGCGAGCGCCGACGCGCCCGTCGTGAGCATTGTGCGGCGGGTGGAACCGTCGGTCATGTCGTCACTCCGAACGTGCGGAAGAACCAGAAGGCGGACGCCAGGGAGTCGCTCCGGGCGCAGCAGCAGCATCTTGGCACTGAAAGCACCTGAAGAAGAAGTAAGTCGTGATGGAGTGCCATAAAACGTGCTTTCCGTACGCCTGATAGCCCAACGCGTCCTGACGGTGCGGTGCGCGGGGCGTCTCATCGCGGGCGCCCCCCGAGCGGGACGGGCCTCCGCCGAGTAGCGGGACGCAGCGATGGGGACGACATTGACCAGGGGGTCCGCCGGCGTCCGCCGACGTCTTCTCGAAGGCTCTGAAGGACACCGAAAGGCACCGAAAGGCATGGTCATGGCAGGCAACGATCTGGAACGCATGCTCGGCAGCCTCCTGGGCGGCGACGGCAAGGACGCCGGGCTCCTGGGCGCGCTGATCGGCTCCCTCAGCCACGGCCAGGGCGGGGGTTCGCTGGGCGGCCTCCTCGACAGCCTGGCCAGGTCCGGTCTCACCGCACAGAAGGACTCCTGGGTCGGCACCGGCACCAACCAGCCCGTCACCGCCGACCAGATCCAGCAGGCCCTGCCCGACGACACCCTCCAGCAGGTCGCCGAGCAGGCCGGCGTGAGCCCGCGGAAGGCCGCGGACCGGATCGCCCGGGGACTGCCCCAGGTCGTCGACCGGCTCACCCCCGAGGGCGAGGTGCCGCAGGCTCCGATCGAGGACCTGGTCCGGCAGCAGTCCGGGTGAGCCGCCGTCTCAGCGGGCGGGCACCGCGCACGGGCCCGGCGCCGGCCTGACTAGGCTGGACGGACCAAGACGCCGACGTCAGAACAGGAGCAGTGCCGTGGCGGTACGAGCGGTCCGGGGGGCCGTCCAGCTGGAGCGGGACGAGGCCGGTCACATGGACGAGCAGGTCGGAGCGCTGCTCACCGCCGTCCTGGAACGGAACGGACTGACCCCCGACGACCTGATCAGCATCTGGTTCACGGCCACGCCCGACCTGCACAGCGACTTCCCGGCGGCCGCCGCGCGCAAGCTCGGCATCGTCGACGTGCCCCTGATCTGCGCCCAGGAGCTGGACATCGAAGGCGCCATGCCCCGGGTCGTACGGATACTGGCGCACATCGAGTCCGACCGGTCCCGCGCCGAGATCGGCCATGTCTACCTCGGCGCCGCGGCCGCCCTGCGCAAGGACATCGCCCAGTGAGGACCGCACTCGTCATCGGCACCGGCCTGATCGGCACGTCCGCCGCGCTCGCCCTCTCCCAGCGGGGCGTGGTGGTGCACCTCGCCGACCACGACCCGGAGCAGGCCCGCACGGCGGCCGCGCTCGGCGCCGGCACCGGCGAGACCCCGGACGGTCCCGTCGACCTGGTGATCGTCGCCGCCCCGCCCGCGCATGTGGCCGCCGTCCTCGCGGACGCCATGAGCAGCGGCCTGGCGCGCGGTTACATCGACGTGGCCAGCGTCAAGGGCGGCCCGCGCCGCGACCTGGAGGCGCGGGGCCTGGACCTGTCGTCGTACATCGGGACGCACCCCATGTCCGGCCGGGAGAAGTCCGGACCGCTGGCCGCCACCGCCGACCTCTTCGAGGGCCGCCCCTGGGTGCTCACCCCGACCCGGGACACCGACACCGAGGTGCTGAACCTCGCCCTGGAACTGGTCTCGCACTGCCGTGCCGTCCCGGTCGTCATGGACGCCGACGCCCACGACCGTGCGGTCGCCCTGGTCTCCCACATGCCCCACCTGGTCTCCAGCATGGTCGCGGCCCGTCTGGAGCACGCCGAGGAGGCGGCCGTACGACTGTGCGGGCAGGGCATCCGGGACGTGACCCGGATCGCCGCCTCGGACCCCCGGATGTGGATCGACATCCTCTCCGCGAACCCCGGTCCGGTCGCCGACCTGCTCGCGGACGTCTCCGCCGACCTCGACGAGACCGTGCGCGCGCTGCGGGCCCTGCAGTCCTCGGACGACGCCAAGCGGCACGAGGGCGGGTCCGGCATCGAGGACCTGCTGCGGCGCGGCAACGCGGGCCAGGTCCGGGTGCCCGGCAAGCACGGGTCCGCGCCCCGCGCCTACGAGGTCGTGGCGGTGCTCATCGACGACCAGCCCGGCCAGCTGGCCCGGATCTTCGCGGACGCCGGCGCGGCCGGCGTCAACATCGAGGACGTGCGCATCGAGCACGCGACCGGACAGCAGGCCGGTCACGTCCAGATCTGGGTGGAGCCCAGGGCGGTGCCGGTGCTCACCACGGCGCTGCGGGACCGGGGCTGGGCGCTGCGGCAATAGGCTGAATCCGGCGGTCGCGGGGGCCGGTAACCTTGTGCGGGGCGCGACGGCGCCCCGCACACCACCCACCACCCTGCACCCGGAAGGTGTCCCCCCGTGGAAAACGGCGCCGCAAAGCCCGTGATTGTCGCGATCGACGGCCCCTCGGGCACCGGCAAGTCGAGCACGTCCAAGGCCGTGGCCACCCAGCTCGGCCTGAGCTACCTGGACACCGGCGCCCAGTACCGGGCGATCACCTGGTGGATGGTGAACAACGGCATCGACCTCACCGACCCGACCGCCATCGCCGCGGTCGCCGGCAAGCCGGAGATCGTCTCCGGGACCGACCCGGCCCACCCGACGATCACCGTCGACGGCGTGGACGTCGCCGGCCCGATCCGCACCGAGGAGGTCACCTCCAAGGTCAGCGCGGTCAGCGCCGTCCCGGAGGTGCGGACGCGGATCAGCGAGCTGCAGCGGTCGCTGGCCCACGCCACCGAGACCGGGATCGTCGTCGAGGGCCGGGACATCGGTACGACCGTGCTGCCCGACGCCGACCTGAAGATCTTCCTCACCGCCTCCGCCGAGGCCCGCGCGGCCCGGCGCAGCGGTGAACTCAAGGGCGCCGACGTCAACGCCACCCGCGAGGCCCTGATCAAGCGGGACGCGGCCGACTCGACCCGCAAGACCTCGCCGCTCGCCAAGGCGGGCGACGCGGTCGAGGTGGACACCACCGCGCTGACGCTGGCCCAGGTCATCGAGTGCGTCGTCACCCTCGTCGAGGAGAAGCGGGCGGGGAAGTGAGCCTTCCGTCGAACGCGTCGAAAGCGTCGAACCCGTCGATTCCGTCACAGCGGGGCGCCGAGGTGGGCCGGCGCATCGGTGTCGGCCTCATGTACGGGCTGTGGAAGCCGCGCGTGCTCGGTGCCTGGCGGATGCCGGCGCACGGCCCGGCGATCCTCGCCGTGAACCACTCCCACAACATCGACGGCCCGATGGTCATGGGCGTGTCGCCCCGGCCGACGCACTTCCTGATCAAGAAGGAGGCGTTCATCGGGCCGCTGGACCCGTTCCTGACCCGGATCGGCCAGCTGAAGGTGGACCGGCAGTCCACCGACCGCACGGCGGTCACCCGTGCGCTCGGCGTGCTGACGGCCGGGGGAGTGCTCGGCATATTCCCCGAGGGCAGCCGGGGCGAGGGCGACTTCGCCTCGCTGCGCGCGGGCCTCGCCTACTTCGCGGTGCGCTCCGGGGCGCCGATCGTGCCCGTGGCCGTCCTGGGAAGCTCCGAGCGGAGCGGACGGCTGGTCAAGGGGCTGCCCCCGCTGCGCGCCCGCGTCGACGTCGTCTTCGGCGACCCCTTCGAGGCGGGGGACGGCAGCGGCCGGCGCACCCGCGGCGCACTGGACCAGGCCACCGAGCGCATCCAGAAGCAGCTCACCAGCCACCTGGAAAACGCCAGGCGTCTGACCGGACGCTAGGCGACACTAAGTAGTGGATCAGCCCGATACGGGGCCTATCCACCGATCACCACGATGAACGACGAGGTACGGACTTCATGAACGACCACATCCAGCCCGGCGACTCGGCTGAGCACGAGTACGACCACGGGGCGCTCGGCGACGCCGAGTACGCGGAGTTCATGGAGCTCGCCGCCGAAGAGGGCTTCGACATCGAGGACGTCGAGGGTGCCATCGAGGCGGCGGGCCACGGCCCGCTGCCCGTGCTCGCCGTCGTCGGCCGCCCGAATGTCGGCAAGTCGACGCTCGTGAACCGCATCATCGGCCGCCGCGAGGCCGTCGTCGAGGACAAGCCCGGCGTCACCCGCGACCGCGTCACCTACGAGGCCGAGTGGGCGGGCCGCCGCTTCAAGGTTGTCGACACCGGCGGCTGGGAGCAGGACGTCCTCGGCATCGACGCCTCCGTGGCCGCCCAGGCCGAGTACGCGATCGAGGCGGCCGACGCGGTCGTCTTCGTCGTCGACGCCAAGGTCGGCGCGACCGACACCGACGAGGCGGTCGTACGACTGCTGCGCAAGGCCGGCAAGCCCGTGGTGCTGGCCGCCAACAAGGTCGACGGACCCAGCGGCGAAGCCGACGCGGCCTACCTCTGGTCCCTCGGCCTCGGCGAGCCGCACCCGGTCTCCGCCCTGCACGGCCGCGGCACCGGCGACATGCTCGACGCCGTCCTGGAGGCGCTGCCCGAGGCGCCCGAGCAGACCTTCGGCACGGCGGTCGGCGGCCCGCGTCGGATCGCGCTCATCGGCCGCCCGAACGTCGGCAAGTCCTCCCTTCTCAACAAGGTGGCGGGCGAGGAGCGGGTCGTCGTCAACGAACTCGCCGGCACCACCCGCGACCCGGTCGACGAGCTGATCGAACTCGGCGGGATCACCTGGAAGTTCGTCGACACCGCCGGTATCCGCAAGCGGGTCCACCTCCAGCAGGGCGCCGACTACTACGCCTCGCTGCGCACCGCGGCCGCCGTCGAGAAGGCCGAGGTGGCGGTCATCCTGATCGACGCCTCCGACAACATCTCGGTCCAGGACCAGCGGATCGTCACCATGGCCGTCGAGGCGGGCCGCGCCATCGTCGTCGCCTTCAACAAGTGGGACACCCTCGACGAGGAGCGCCGCTACTACCTGGAACGCGAGATCGAGACCGAGCTCGGCCAGATCGCCTGGGCGCCCCGGGTCAACGTCTCCGCGCAGACCGGCCGCCACATGGAGAAGCTGGTCCCCGCCATCGAGACCGCCCTCGCCGGCTGGGAGACCCGCGTCCCCACCGGCCGGCTCAACGCCTTCCTCGGCGAGCTGGTCTCGGCCCACCCGCACCCGGTCCGGGGCGGCAAGCAGCCCCGCATCCTGTTCGGCACCCAGGCCGGCACCAAGCCCCCGCGGTTCGTCCTCTTCGCCTCCGGCTTCATCGAGGCGGGCTACCGGCGCTTCATCGAGCGCCGGCTGCGCGAGGAGTTCGCCTTCGAGGGCACCCCGATCCACATCTCCGTGCGGGTGCGCGAGAAGCGCGGCAAGAAGAAGTAGCCGTACGCCCGAGGGGCGGCCACCGTCATCGGT